>DASUCK010000378.1:0-16352 GCA_036276095.1 Nonomuraea sp.
CCGGTCACGCTGGAGGGGCAGATCTACAAGTTCCCGTTCGACGTGGAGAAGAAGACGTACAAGGTGTTCAACGCGCAGACGCAGAAGGCCTTCGACGCCGCCTTCGTCCGCGAGGAGACCGTCGACGGCCTGCCCGTGTACGTCTTCGAGCAGAACGTCCCGCCGACCAAGACCGAGACCCGCACCGCGCCGGCCAACGTGCTGGGCATGACCCAGACCACCGGCGACGTGCAGGTGGACCGCTGGTACGACGGCAAGACCACGTTCTGGATCGAGCCGGTCACCGGCTCGCCGGTCAAGCAGGAGGTGCAGCGCCACGAGGTGCTGAAGACCCAGGACGGGGTCGAGCGCAGCGCGGCCTTCGTCGGCACCGCCAAGATGACCGAGCAGACCGTCGCCGACCTGGTCAAGAACGCCCAGGACGCCAAGAACCAGATCAACCTGCTCCGGAACGTCATCCCGCTGGTGCTGGTGGTGCTCGGCGTGGTCCTGCTGCTCGCGGGCGTCGTCCTCGGCCGCCGGCCGGCCGCCGCCGAGTAAGCCGTCCGGCATTGCCCTGGGCCCGCTTCGCGCGGGCCCTTTCTCGTTTCCTTGCGGAGGCTGACTAGAACCCGTTATCGAAAGAGGTTACTCACCGGTACCTACGCAAGGCGCTTGTCTAGAACGCGTTGCAGTTCGTGGTGTCGCGGACGTATTGTCGGGCCATGCGGACACGTGTCACGGACATGTTCGGAATCGAGCTCCCGATCTTCGCGTTCAGCCATTGCAGGGACGTGGTGGCCGCCGTCAGCCGCGCGGGCGGCATGGGGGTGCTCGGGGCGCTCTCCTTCACGCCGGAAGAGCTCGAGACGGAGCTCAAGTGGATCGACGACCACGTGGACGGCCGGCCGTACGGCGTCGACGTGGTCATGCCGGCCTCGTACGAGGGCGCCGACTTCCCCGCCGACGAGCTGGTGGGCCGCCTGCAGTCGATGATCCCCCCGGGTCACCGCGCGTTCGTCGAGGACCTCCTGTCCAGGCACGGCGTGCCGCCGCTGTCCGGTGACGCCGACTCCGGGAGGGTCCTGCTCGGCTGGACGGACGTCACCGCCCGCCCGCAGGTCGAGGTCGCCCTCCGGCACCCGATCGCGCTCCTCGCCAACGCCCTCGGCCCGCCCCCGGCCGACGTCGTGGACCTCGCCCACGCCCAGGGGGTCAAGGTGGCCGCCCTGGCCTCCACGCCGCGGCACGCGCTCAAGCAGGTCGACGTCGGGGTGGACGTAGTGGTCGCGCAGGGCACCGAGGCCGGCGGGCACACCGGCGAGATCACCACGATGGTGCTGATCCCGCAGGTCGTGGACGCCGTGGACGTGCCCGTCCTGGCGGCCGGCGGCATCGGCGACGGCCGCCAGATGGCCGCCGCGATGGCTCTCGGCGCGGAGGGCGTGTGGACCGGCTCGCTCTGGCTCACCGTCGAGGAGGCCGACACCCCCGAGATGGCCCGCCGCCGCATCCTGGCGGCCACCTCCCGCGACACCGTCCGCTCCCGCAGCTGGACCGGCAAGCCGGCGCGCCTTCTCAAGAACGAGTGGACCGACGCCTGGGAGGCCGCCGAGTCTCCGGGGACGCTGCCGATGCCGCTGCAGTTCATGCTGGTCTCGGACGCGCTGCGCCGCATCGGCCGCTCGGACGCCGCCGAGCTGGCCACCTTCCCCGCCGGGCAGATCATCGGTGTCACCAACCAGGTCCGCTCCACCAGGGACGTGATGTTCGGCCTGGTGGAGGGGTACGGCGAGGCCCTGGAACGCCTCGGCCGCCTCACCGGGGACTGACTGACCCCGCGGCCGGCGCCTGGGAGGTCACCGGCCCCGGTACGTCGGGGCGCGCTTCTCGCGGAAGGCGCGGGTGCCCTCCTGGGCGTCCTCGGAGCCGATGACCGGCCAGCCGAGCTCGTCGGAGACCTTCAGCGCCTCGGGCTCCGGCAGGCCGAGGGTGTCCCGGTAGGCGCGGAGGATCGCCTGGACGGCCAGCGGGCCCGCGGCGGCCACGTCGGCGGCCAGCCGGCGGGCCGCCGTCAGCGCCTCGCCGTCCGGGACGACGCGGTTGACCAGGCCCATCGACAGCGCCTCGGCGGCGGTGACCGCGCGGCCGGTCAGCAGGAGGTCCATGGCGTGGCAGTACGGGATCTGCCGGGGCAGCCGGACGGCGCTGCCGCCCATGGGGAACAGGGCGCGCCGGGCCTCGAACAGCCCGAGCGTGGCCGACTCCGCCACTACCCGCAGGTCGGTGCCCACCAGCAGCTCGGTGCCGCCGGCCACGGCGTAGCCCTCCACGGCGCAGATGACCGGCTTGGTGGGCACGTCCTCGCGCAGCAGGCCCTTCCAGTGGTAGTCGGGCATCCGGGCGGCTCTGGCCTGGACGTCCGGGTCCGCCGAGGGCCGGCTCATGGCCTTGAGGTCGGCGCCGGAGCAGAACGTGCCGTCCGCGCCGGTCAGGATCGCCACCCGGATGCCCGGCTCGGCCGTCGCGTACGCCCACGCCGAGGCCATCCCGACCAGCATGTCGGTGGAGAGCGCGTTGCGGGCCTCGGGCCGGTTCATGGTGACGATGAGGACGTGGCCGTCGCGTTCGACCCGGCAGTGCCGGGTGCTGATCGGAAGGAGCTCCACGGACGCCTCCGAAGGTCAAATCAAGCGCTTGCTACACCATTCGCCCCAGGATACGCTCCGACCAGCAAACGAGAACAGGTTCCTGTTTTGCTGCACATGCCACCAGGGAGTACACATGGGCACGGCGAGGGAACGCGGCCACACGTATGGCTTCTGGAGGCTTGCGCAGGCTGATCCGGAGTGGATCGCCGCCGTGGACCCCGATGGCACCCGACATCGCGCGGGCGACCTCCTGGCGCGGGCGAACCGGCTCGTCCACGGGTTGCGCGAGCTCGGGCTCAAGGCGGGTGACGGGTTCTGCGGGCTGGCGCCCAACGGGGCCGACGGGCTGGTGCTCTACCTGGCCGCGCTGCAGGCCGGCTGGTACTACACGCCGATCAACTGGCATCTCACCGGGCCCGAGATCGCCTACATCGTCGCCGACAGCGACGCGAAGGCGTTCTTCGTCCACCCCCGCTACGTGGCGGAGGGTGCCCGTGCGGCGGAGGCGATCGCCGCCGAGCGCCGGTTCGTCCTCGGCGCGGCCGAGGGCTTCCGGCCGGTGAGCGAGCTGACCGACGGGCGGCCGGACAGCGCGCCGGACGACCGCACCGCCGGCGCGACCATGCACTACACCTCCGGCACCACCGGTCGCCCCAAGGGCGTCCGGCGCCCCCTCAGCGGCCTCGACCCGGACGACGCGGCCGAGCTGATGACGTTCCTGCTCGCCATGTTCGGCATCACGCCGGGCCGCCCCAACGTGCACCTGGTCACCTCGCCGAGCTACCACACCGCCGTGACCCAGTTCGGCGGCACGGCCCTGCACATGGGGCACACGCTCGTCTACATGGACCGGTTCGACGCCGAGGAGATGCTCCGCCACTGCGAGCGGCACCGCGTCACCAGCTCCCACATGGTCCCGACGCACTTCAAGCGCCTGCTGGCGCTGCCCGAGCAGACCCGCGACAGGTACGATCTGTCCTCGCTGAGGTGGATGATCCACGCCGCCGCGCCCTGCCCCGTACCGGTGAAACAGGCCATGTTGGACTGGTGGGGCGACTGCGTGTACGAGTACTACGCGGCCACCGAGGGCGGCGGCACCATCGCCACCCCCACCGACTGGAGGGCGCACCCCGGCACGGTCGGCAAGCCCTGGCCGATCAGCGAGCTGCTCATCGCGGACGAGCAGGGCGATCCGGTGCCGACCGGCGCCCCCGGCACGATCTACATGAAGATGGCCGGTGCGACCTTCGAGTACAAAGGCGACCCCGCCAAGACCGCCGCGAACCGGCTCAAGGACTTCTTCACCGTCGGCGACATCGGCTACCTGGACGACGACGGCTTCCTCTACCTCTGCGACCGCAAGGCCGACATGATCATCTCCGGCGGCGCGAACATCTACCCCGCCGAGATCGAGAACGAGCTCATGATCCACCCGAAGGTGGCGGACGTGGCCGTCTTCGGCATCCCGGACGAGGAGTGGGGCGAGCAGATCAAGGCCGTGGTCGAGCCCGCCCCCGGCGCCGAGCCGGGCCCCGAGCTGGCCGCCGAGCTGTTGGCCTCGCTGGAGGGCCGCCTTTCCCGGATGAAGTGGCCCAGAAGCGTCGAGTTCATCGCCGAACTGCCCCGCGAACCGAACGGCAAGCTGCTCAAACGCAAGCTGCGCGACCCGTACTGGAAGGGACACCACCGTGCCATCTGATCCGCTCGTCGCCCGGCACGTGCTGGAGTTCCCGGGCGGTTACACGCGTACGACGGGGCCCGTCGTGGGCCGGTTCCTGAGCGAGCTGCGGGGCCGCCGCATCGTCGGGGTGCGGACGGCGGAGGGCCGGGTGCTGGTGCCGCCCCTGGAGTGGGACCCCGCCACCGGCGAGCCCGTCACCGGCGACTACGTCGAGGTCGGCCCGGCCGGCACGGTCACCACCTGGGCGTGGGCGCACGAACCCCTCGACGCCCACCCGGTCGACCACCCCTTCGCCTGGGCGATGATCAAGCTGGACGGCGCGGACACGGCGCTGGTGCACGCCGTGGTGCCCGAGCACCCCAAGGCCATGGAGAACGGGATGCGGGTCTGGCCGGTCTGGAGCGACCGCCCCACCGGCCACATCACCGACATCTCGCACTTCGTCCCCGAGGTCACGAAGATCGTCGCCAACGTCCGCGCCGAATACCGCCTCCAGGCCGGCGGCTCGTTACGCGTCTTCCTGGAGGGCGTCGAACGCGGCGTCCTCCTCGGCGGCCGGTGCGCGCCTTGCGCCCAGACGTACGTGCCGTACCGGGCGGCCTGCCCCGAATGCGGCGCGCACATCCCCGACCCGCTCGAACTCCCCGACACCGGCACGATCACTACGTTCGCCATCAACAACCTGCCCGATCCGAGAGCCCCCGAAGTGCCGTTCGTGTCGGCGTACATCCTGCTCGACGGCGCCGACATCCCGATGATCGCGCTGGTCGGCGACGTGCCCGCGCACGAGGTGCGGCACGGCATGCGCGTCAGGGCCGTGTGGGTGCCCGAGAGCGAGCGTACGGCGTCCATGGCGAACATCCGCTGGTTCGCCCCCACCGGAGAGCCGGACGCGGAGCTGCCATGAGAGGGGAGCTGCCATGAGAGGGGAGCTGCCATGAGAGAGGTCGCGATCGTCGCGTTCGCCCAGACGCGCCACACCACCCACGACACCGGCCTGAGCGAGCCCGAGCTGATCCTGCCGGTGATCAAAGAGGTCAAGGAGCGCACCGGTCTCGAACGCTTCGGCTTCACCTGCTCTGGCAGCTGCGACTACCTGGCGGGCGCGCCGTTCTCGTTCGTGTCGGCGCTCGACGCGCTGGCCGCCTGGCCGCCCATCTCGGAGAGCCACGTCGAGATGGACGGCGCCTGGGCGCTGTACGAGGCGTGGGTCCGCCTCCAGCACGGCGACGTCGACACGGCCCTCGTGTACGGCTTCGGCAAGTCGTCACTCGGCGACCTGCGGACGATCATGACCTTGCAGCTGGACCCGTACTATCTGGCCCCGCTCGGCCTCGACCAGGTCTCCTACGCCGCGCTGCAGGCCGCCGCCGTGGGCGCGGACCGGGAGGAGCTCGACGAGATCGTCCGCAGGAGCCGGGCCGACGGGCGGGCGAACCCGTACGCGCTGGACCTGCCCGACCCCGAGCGCGGCGAGGACGAGCCCATGGCCGTCCGGCCGCTGAAGAAGACCGACGTGCCGCCGATCACCGACGGCGCGGCCGCCGTCGTGCTGGCCGCCGGGGACCTGGCCCGCGAGCTGTGCGACCGCCCCGCCCGCATCACCGGGATCGCGCACCGCATCGAGCCCCACTACCTGGGGATGCGGGACCTCGCCGGGTCGCCGTCCGCGGCCGACGCCGCCCGCGCCGCCGGTGTCGGCAAGGGGCCGGTCGAGGTGGCCGAGCTGCACGCCCAGTTCCCGCACGAGGAGATCGTCCTGCGGGAGGCGCTGGAGCTGCCCGCCGGCACGGTGATCAACCCGTCGGGCGGCCCGCTGGCGGCCAACCCCGTCATGGCCACCGGGCTCATCCGCATCGGCGAGGCGGCCCGGCACATCCTCGACGGCCGCGCCCGCCGCACCGTCGCGCACGCCGCCGGCGGCCCCTGCCTGCAACACAACCTCGTCACCGTACTGGAGGGCTGAGACATGGGGCGGGAGCGAACCCGGCGCGGTGCGCGGAGCGGAAGGCCCACGCGGGAGGCACCCCCAGGAGCGGACGAGGAGTGGTGATCGACCCATGAACAGGTGCGCGGTCATCGGGGTCGGGCAGACGCGCTACACGACCAGGCGCAGGGACGTGTCCATCGCCGGGCTGGTGCGCGAGGCGGCGCTGCGCGCGCTGGAGGACGCCGGGCTGACGTTCAAGGACATCGACGCCGTCGTCATCGGCAAGGCGCCGGACCTGTTCGAGGGCGTGATGATGCCCGAGTCGTACCTGGCCGACGCGCTCGGCGCGGCCGGGAAACCTGTGACGCGGGTGCACACCGCCGGCAGCGTCGGCGGCTCGACGGCGCTGGTCGGGGCCTCGCTCGTCCAGGGCGGCGTGCACGAGCGGGTGCTGGTCGTGGCGTTCGAGAAGCAGTCGGAGTCGAACGCGACCTGGGCGCTGTCCACCCACCTGCCGTTCAGCTCGTCGCTCGTCGTCGGCGCGGGCGGCTACTTCGCGCCGCACATCCGCGAGTACATGCGCCGCTCCGGCGCCCCCGGCCACATCGGCATGCTGGTGGCCGTCAAGGACCGGCTCAACGCGCTCAGGAACCCGTACGCGCACCTCAGGATCCCCGGCATCGACCTGCAGATGGTCGAGTCCACGCCCATGCTGTGGGAGCCGATCCGCTACCTGGAGACGTGCCCGTCCAGCGACGGCGCCTGCGCGCTGATCCTGGCGTCGGAGTCGGCCGTCACCGGCACGCCCGCCTGGGTGCACGGCACCGCCATGCGTTCCGAGCCGATCTTCCGCGCCGGGCGCGACACCGTCAGCCCCCAGGCCGGCAAGGACTGCGCCGCCGACGTCTACCGCCAGGCCGGCATCGCCGACCCGCGCCGGCAGATCGACGTGGCCGAGGTGTACGTGCCGTTCTCCTGGTACGAGCCGATGTGGCTGGAGAACCTGGGATTCGCGGCGGAAGGGGAGGGGTGGAAGCTCACCGAGTCGGGCGCCACGGCACTCGACGGCGACATCCCGTGGAACGCCTCCGGCGGGGTGCTGTCCAGCAACCCCATCGGGGCGTCCGGGCTGATCAGGTTCGCCGAGGCCGCGCTGCAGGTGCGCGGGATGGCCGGCGAGCACCAGGTGGACGGCGCCCGCACCGCGCTCGGCCACGCCTACGGCGGGGGAGCCCAGTTCTTCGCGATGTGGATCGTCGGACGGGAGAGACCCTGATGGAGTTCAACCACGCTGACCTGTTCGAGGGGCTCGCGGACGCGATCGGGGAGCGCACCGCGGTGATCTGCGGCGCCGACCGCCGCACCTACGCCGAACTGGACGCCGAGGCCAACCGGCTCGCCCACCACCTCCTCGACCGCGGCGTACGGCCGGGTCAGCACGTCGGCATCCACCTCTACAACGGCGTGCCCTACATCGCGGGGCTGCTGGCCGCGCTCAAGATCCGGGCCGTGCCGATCAACGTCAACTACCGGTACGTCGAGGCCGAACTGCTCTACCTGTACCGGGACTCCGACATCCGGGCGCTGATCTACGACGTGGAGTTCGAGCCGCGGGTGGCCGCCGTCGCCAGCGAGGCGCCGCTCCTGGAGCACCTGATCGCGGTCGGCGGGCCGCCGGCGATCGGCGCGGCGGTGCCGTACGAGGCCGCACTCGAACGCGGCAGGCCGGAACGGGGCTTCGAGCCGCGCTCCGGGCAGGACGTGTACATCATCTACACCGGCGGCACCACCGGCCTGCCCAAAGGCGCCATGTGGCACGTCGAGGACCTGTTCTTCGGCTTCGGCGGCGGCAACCCGACCGGCGCGCCGCGCGCCACCCCGCAGGAGGTCGTCGACGAGGCCGCGAAAGCCGGCCCCATGGTCGGCATGGCCGCCTCCCCGCTCATGCACGGCGCCGCGCAGATGGCCACGTTCATCACCTGGTTCATGGGCGGGACCATGGCGTACGTGCGCCGCTTCGACCCCGACGAGGTGTGGCGCACGGTCGAACGGGAACGCGTGCTCTCGCTCGGCATCACCGGCGACGCCATGGCCAGGCCGCTCGCCGAGGCGCTGGACGAAGGCTCGTACGACGTGTCGTCGCTGTTCGTGATCAGCTCGACCGGGGCCATCCTGTCCGGCGCCGTCCGCGACCGGCTCCAGGAGTTGCTCCCCAAGATCATGATCCTCGACAACTTCGGCTCGACCGAGTCCGGCTACACCGCCTCCGGCGTGGCCGGCTCCACCCCCGAGAAGGGGCTGCGCTACCGGCCGAACTCCGTGGTCGACCTGGCCGTCCTCGACGAACGCGGCCGGCCCGTCGCACCCGGCTCCGGCCAGTTGGGCACCGTCGCCCGGTCCGGCCGGGTCGCCTTCGGCTACTACAACGACCCCGGCAAGACCGCCCGCACGTTCGTCACCGACGAGCACGGCGCGCGCTGGCTCCTGACCGGCGACCTGGCCACCGTCGAGCCCGACGGCACCGTGAACATCTTCGGCCGCGGCTCGCAGTGCATCAACACCGGCGGCGAGAAGGTGTTCCCTGAGGAGGTCGAGGCCGTGCTCAAGGGCCATCCGGCCGTGTTCGACGCGGTCGTGACCGGGGTGCCCGACGAGCGGTGGGGCAGCCGCGTCGCGGCCGTGATCGAGCCCCGCCCCGGCGTCGAGGTCACCGCCGCCGACCTGGACGCCCACTGCCGCCGGCTCCTGTCCGGTTACAAGGTGCCCCGCACGTACGCGTTCGTCACCGAGATGGTCCGCTCACCGGCCGGCAAGGCCGACTACCGCTGGGCCCGCGAGACAGCCGAAGCAGCCGTCCGCTGACCCTCCCCAGGTTGCCACCCCTGCACGCGCCCGTCGCGAGCCCTCGGTCAGGGGGTTCGCAACGTGCGGAGGTCGGATTCGACCCGGTGGGCCTCCTCGGCGCGGCCGGCCTTGGCCAGGAGCTTCAGGCGGGCGTGGAGGACGTCGCGGAGCAGGTCGGCCGACGACCCGTCGGCGCCGTCGCCGGCGACCAGGTCGCGGAGCAGGTCGGCGGCGACGCGTAACGCGGCCTCGGCGGCGTCGTCCCGGCCGAGCTCCCGCTGGCAGAAGCCGAGCCGGGCGTGCGCCACCGCCCGGGACCGCACGTCCCGCGTGACCTGCGTGCCCCGGTGGAAGACCAGGCTCGCCTCCAGCGGCCGGCCGGCGTCCATGAGCGCGTCCCCGAGCATCAGCATCGCCCTGGCCGGCAGCCCCGACAGCGCGGGATCCCCGGTCGCGTACCGCTCCAGCGCCGCCACCGCCTCCCGCAGCGGCTGCACCGCGTCGGCCGGGCGGCCCCGCATCCGGAGGGCGGCGGCCAGCGTGAGGCCGGCGCCCGCCCGGCTGGTGTGCAGCGCCTCGGCGTTCATGCCCGTGGTCAGCAGGTCGTCGTAGATCGCGATGGCCTCGCGGGCGCGCGCCTCGGCCTCCGTGCCGTCGTCCAGGCGCAGCAGCGGCAGCAGCTCCGAGCTCTGGGCCAGCGAGTCGGCCAAGACCGCCCGGTACGTGAGATCGCCCGGCGCCCGCCTGGCCAGCGGGATCAGCTGCTCGACCAGGGCGTTCGCGGCCGGCAGCGCGCCCCGCATCAGGTGGCACCTGGCCAGCCGCTGCAGGGCCAGCGCGTGCTTGACCGTGCCCTCGGGGTGGCCGGCGGTGGCGATGACGGCGTACTCGGCGGCCTCCTCCGCGCGCCCGGCCGCCAGCAGGTCGTCGGCGATCAGCGCGGCCACCTCGGCCGCCGCCGCGGGCCGCGGCAGGCGGGTGTAGATCTGCAGCGCCTCGACGAGGTGCGCGAGCGCCTCCTGCCGGCGTCCCTGGCCACGCAGCACCTGACCCCTGACCTGGACGGCCTGCGCCCGGACCTCGGGCAGCTCCTGGTCGCGCTCGGCGGCCCGGTCCAGCTCGGCCAGCGACCAGGTGACCGCCTCCAGCGCGGCCTGCGGCCGGTCCAGCACGGCCAGGCTCGCACCCAGCCGGGCGTACGCGGCGGCGGACACCGCCGGGTCGTCCAGGTCGTCGCACAGGTCGGCGGCCCGCTCGCAGTGGGCCAGCGCCTCCACGGGCCGGCCCCGGTCGAGCAGCTCGCCCGCGTACCGGCCGAGGGCCGCCGCCAGCTCCCTGCCGTTCTCGCCGCCGCCGAGCAGGATGATCGCCTGCTCGGCGGCGGACAGGTCGCCGGGATCCAGCCGGGCGAGGGCGGCCAGCGCCCGCCCCAGCCGGTCCTGGTCGCGCCCCGCCTCGCCGGCCACCGCGTCCCGTCCCCGGCTTGTCGCTCCGGCGGCCAGCCCGCGGTGGACGCGGACCGCCAGCCGGGCCGCCAGGACGGCGGTCGCGGTGTCGTCGGCCTGCGCGGCGGTGGTGGCGAGCCGGGACAGGCATCGGGCGTACCGGTCGTGCAGGCCGGGGTCGGGGACGTGGCGTTCGAGGGCGTCGGTGAACGCCGTCAGGGCCGGCAGCAGCGCGGCCGGGCTCTCGGCCAGGTCGGCCACGTACGCCGTCAGCTCGTCGAGCAGCGTGGTGAGGACGCCGGGCGCGGGCAGCGGGCGCGTCTCCAGGATGCGGACGTACAAGGCGGTCCCGGCGGCCGGCCCCTCGTCGCGGGCCCGGAGCCCGGCCAGGCGGACCAGAGCGAGCAGGTGGACGTCGGCCAGGTCGGGCGGCGGGGCGCCGTGCTCCGACATGAGCGCGGCGCCCTCGGCCAGCCGGGCCGTCGCCGCCTCGTTCTCCTCGCGCTCGGCCAGGCACAGGCCGGCCAGCTCCAGGCAGGCGGCGGTGACCAGCCGCGGGTCCCTGGCGGGCTTCTGGGGCGCGTCGCCGGCGGCCTCCCGGGACAGGACGTCGAGCGCCCGCGTCGCCGAGGTGAGGGCGCCGTCCACGTCGCGCCGGCTCCAGCGGATGCCGCCCTGGAGGAGCAGCGCCCCGGCGAGCGCGACCGGCGGTTCGATGCCCTCGGAGACGAGCGCGGCGTACAGCCTGACCAGGCGGTCCGCGGCGGCCTCGGCGTCCCGCGGGCAGGCCGAGCGGGACAGGGCGACGGTCTCCAGGACGAGCAGCTCGCCCAGCTCCTTCCCGGACGCCGCGCTCGGCTCGGCCTGGCCGTGGGACTCGATGGCGGTGAGCAGGTGCGGCACGGCCTCCTTGTGCCGGCCGAGGCCGACGAGCGCCCGCCCGAGCGCCGCCGCCACCTGGCCGACCGCGACCGCGTGCGGCCGATCCGGTACGGCGTGCCGCTCCAGCAGCTCGCTCGCCTCCATCGCGAGCGCGAACCCGTCCGCCGCCCGGCCCGCGTCCACCCAGGCTCGGGCCAGCAGGGCCTGGGCGGAGACGCGGGCGAGGACGCGGTCCGGCACGGACTCGGCCTCCATGCCCGCGCGGCTCTCGGCCAGCAGCCGCTCCGCCCTCGCCACGGCCTCGTCCGGACGGCCGGTGACCAGGGCCGGCATCCAGTGCCGGGCGCCGTCCTCGGGAGGGGGAGCGGGTGCGCGGCCGAGCCGGGCCCGCACCTCGGCGAGGTGGCGCACGTGGGCGGCGTCCTCGGCGCTCAGGACGTCGTACAGCTCGGCGGCGATCTCCAGGTGCGCCGCGGCGTCGGCCGGCCGGCCCAGCTCGTCCAGGCAGAGGCCGAGCAGCCGCCGGGCCCTGGCCCGCGCGTGCCGCCCGTCCGCCAGCACCATGGCCTCCTGGAGCGGGTCCAGCGCCGCCTCGGGACGGTCGTCGAGCAGCAGCAGCTCGCCCAGGTCGAGCAGCTGACCGGCCAGGGTGGCACGGTGGTTCCCGGGTTCGAGCGCGGCCAGGGCGCGCAGGTTCCGTACGGACTCGGCGGCCGGGCGCGTGGCGGCGTCCAGGTCGTCGAGTGCGGCGTGCAGCCTGGACAGCAGGCTCGTGGCGGCGGCCAGCATCTCCCGCAGGCCCGGCTCCTCGGCGGCGAGCCCCCTGAGCCGCGCCGCCGCCGCGCCGGCCGGCACGAGCGCGTCCCGGGTCCTGCCGCGATCGTGCAGCCAGGCGGCGAGGAGGTGGAGGCGCTGCGCCAGGTCCCGGTTCGTGGGCGCGTGCCCCTGCACCGCCGTGGTGGCGGCGGTGACGAGGGAGGCGGCCAGCTCGTGCATCCCCTGCGGGTCGAGCTCGTCCAGGGGCGCCAACGGCTCGGGGTACGCGGGCGCCGCCGCCGGCGGGTCGGGTGGTGCGGGGTCGCGGTCGGGCGGTACGGAGTCGCGGTCGGGCGGTACGGGGCCGCCCGGGGTCGCGGAGCGTACGGACAGGATGCCGAGCAGGTGCGACACCACCTCCTGGTCGCCGCCCGCCGCCCGGAACGCCTCGACGGCCTCCTCCACCCGTCCGACGCCGATCAGCGCGCACGCCAGGTTGTACGCCGGGCGCCCGTCCCCGCCCCGGCCGTCGTCCTCCGCCAGGATGCGGAACCTGGCCGCCGCCTCCTGGACGGGCTTGAGCGCGCTGCCGGGCTCGCCCGCGAGCAGCAGGCACGCGCTCAGGTCGTACAGGGCCTCGGCGCGGGCCGCGGCCGCCTCGTACGGGGGAGCGGCGGCGAAGATCTCGACCGCCTCCGCGGCCGCCGCGACCGCCTCCCCGACCCGGCCCACGGCCGCCAGCCGCCCCGACAGCACGGACAACGCCCCGGCCAGCGCGATCGGCTCACCTCGTGCCCGCAGGTGCCGTACGGCCAGGTCGCCGAGCGTCACGTCGAGCGCCCGCAGCCCGAGCGGCCCGTCCCGGCGTACGGGCAGCCCGGCCGCGGCGCCCGCGATCCGCCGGTCGTCGGGGAACAGGCCGAGCGCGGCGTTGAGCGCGTCCCCGAGCCGGGTCGCCGGCGCCGCCGCGGCCTCGGCCACGAGCCTGCCGATGCGGCCCGCCACGAGCGACCGGAGCGCCGACCTGACCCGCGTGGCCCCGGCCGCCAGGCGCAGGACGTCCAGCAGGTGGACGAGGTGCCGCGTCGTCCGCCCCTCGTGGTCGTGCAGGGCGAGCACCAGTTCGTCCAGCCCGTCGGTCTCGGCCAGCAGCCGCTCGGTCAGGACGTCCGGCCCGAGCGGGACCAGCCGCTCCTCGCCGTGGAAGACGCCGGTGAGCCGGCGGGCCACGTTCGCGGGCGCGGCGAGGCCCGGGACGGCCGACAGCAGCCCGGGGAGCTCGCCGGGGGCGGGAGCGGTGAGCGTGAGCACCGCGACGGCCCGCCGCGCCGTCACGTCGTCCACCCGCTCAGAGGGCGCGGGCCACGCCCGTGCCCACTGCTCGTACTCGCGGGCGAGGAACCGGCCGGCCAGGTCGCCCGGCACGCCGTGGCCGGCATCGGCGCGGCCGCCGGGGTCGGCGTCGCGCAGCCGCATGAGGGCGGCCAGATGGACGTGGAGCGGCAGGCCGTACTCGGGGTCGTCGAGAGGCGGCGGGGCGGGAAGGGCGGCCCTGCTGGGCGCGAACGCCTTCATGGCGGCCAGCGCGTGCTCGGTCCGCTCGGCCAGGGTGAGCGGGCGGGTGTTGAGCCGGACCGTGGTGGTGTTGAGCCGCCGCAGCCAGCCGCCCGCCGCGGTGTCCAGGCGGCGCCACCACTCGGGCTCGCCGGGCTCGCGCACGAGGAGCAGGACCCGTACGGGCGGGTTGTGCCCGTGCTTGGCCAGCCGCCGCACCAGCTCGCCCACCAGCGGCGAGGACGGCTCCGGATGGTCGACGACCAGCAACGTCGGCCGTGACGCGTCCGGCGCCACGACCCGCCCCCGCACCCCCGGCCCCGCCTGACCCGACAGGGGCCCGCAGACGGCGTCCAGCGGGAGAAACCCGGCGTCCCACCCCGCCTGCGACAACTCCGTGCACAGCTGTCCCGCGAGCCGGGTCCGTCCCGTGCCGCCGCGCCCGCTCAGCACCGCGACCGACAACGTCTCGGGCCCGGCGGCCCAGGTCCGCAACCGGGCCAGTTCCTCGCCCCGCCCCAGGAACGGCACCACGGCGTGCCGCGGCGCCAGCAGCCTCCAGTCGGGGCAGTCGGACGGCGGACTCTCCGTGGCGGGTGTCAGCAGGTCGGCGAGGATCATCGACGGGTCGCCGTCGGCCACGGTCTCCAGCCGCCCCGGCGGCACTCCGGCCACCTCGCGGAACCGGGCGTCGCCCAGCAGCGCGGTGACCGGCACCGCGTCGAGCCGCCCCCGCTCGGGCCCGCCCCGGCCGCGTACGACCACGCCGACGACCTGCCCGGCCGGCTCGGCCAGCACCGCCGCTCCCGGCAACCCCTCCCACAGGTCGACCGGCACGGAGTCCGGCCCCGGCGCGAGCACGCTGACCGCCAGTACCTTCGACACCGCGCCGGCGGGCACGTCCGCCAGCCCCGACACGGTCCCCGCCCCCGGCCGCCCCGCCCTGGCCACGCAACGCACCCGGTACGGCCCCGCCCCCTCCGCACCGGCGGCCACCCGCCCCCAGCGCACGTGACCGATCCCGGGAACGCCGCCCCACGGCCCGCCGCCCGCGCCGCCCGCCACGCGCAGCAGCACCGCCCCCGTGCCGCCGCGCCCGCGCCACACCTCCTCGGCCGGCGTCCACGGCCCCGGCCACGCGGCCCGCACCCGGCACGGCCTCCCCGGGGCGGCCACATCCGCCGACGTCAGCACGAGATCGGCGCCGATCGCGTACCCGGACCCGGTCATGCCGGGGAGCCCGTCATGACCGGACTGCACCTCGGCGGCCCGATCGAGCCCGAGGCGGTGCGGTGGCGTGTCCATGGGGTCCGCCTAGAGGCCTCATCCGTACGTCAGGACGTGCCGTCCCTCCGACCAGCGCTTGATCTCACTATCGCACCTTGGGCGGCAAATTTCCTGGCTTGTCACGCCTTCTCGGTTGTGAGCCAGGCCGCCAGCCCGAGGTACGCGAGCCCGCTCCCCACGTCCAGCCGCCGCCGCACCCGCGCCGACCCGCGGACCCGCGAGGCGAGCGCCGAGGCGAACATCGCGTACGTGCCGTCCGAGGCCATCCCGAGCACGATCCACAGGAGGCCGAGCAGGAGGATCTGCGGCCCGACGGGCCCGGCGGCCGCGTCCGCGAACGGCGGCAGGAACGCCAGGAAGAAGATCGCGGTCTTGGGGTTGAGCACGTTCACCACGAAGCCCTCCCAGAACAGCCGCCGCCGCGACTGCACCCGCAGCACGACCGCCTCCCCGCCGCCGCCGCGCCGCATCAGCTTCCGTACGCCCAGCCACCCGAGGTAGGCCACGCCGACGTACTTGACCACGGTGAACGCCGTGGCGGAGGCGGCCAGCAGCGCGCTGACGCCGGCCGCCGCGGCGGCCACGTGGACGACGGACCCGGCGTGCACGCCCAGCACGGAGACCAGCCCGGCGGCGCGGCCCTGGGAAACGCTGCGGGTGACGATGTAGAGGACGGCGGGTCCTGGCATCACGAGCAGGCCCAGCGTGGCCGCACAGAACAGCGCGAGTGTCGAGAGGTCGGGCATGTGGCCATGCTAAACAGGCCGTCAAAGGCTTTCTTCGGGCGTCGAAGGCGGGCGTCAGTGGTTCGCTTCGGGCGTCGAGGGCCGGGGCGTCAGCGGTTCTGCTCGGGCCTCGGAAAGGCTGGCTGCGAGCGCGTCCAGCAGTGCTTCGGTGGCCGGCGGGTGGGGCGGGTCGCCGTGGACGGCGGCGTACACGTGCCGGTTCGAGCCGGGCACCTCGGTCGCCGCCACGTCCGGGTGGCGGTGCGCGCGCAGCGCGAGCCCCGGCAGCATCGTCAGCCCGTGCCCCGCGGCGACCAGCGCCTGCACGGCCACGATGTCGTCGCTCGTGAACGTGATCCGGGGCGCGAACCCGGCCTTCTCGCAGATGTCCAGCAGGTGGCTGCGGCACCGGTCGCAGCCGGCGATCCAGGGCTCGCCGGCGTGGTCGGCCAGCCGGCCGGACGTAGGCGTGGCGGTCACCAGGTAGCTCGGGTCGTCGAGGAGATGGATCATGGTGATGCCGGTGTCCTCGGGCGCGGTGTCGTCGTACCGGAAGACCACGGCCGCGTCCACGCGGCCGGACCTGAGCAGCCTGAGCGCCTCCGGCGGCTCGGTCTC
>DASUCK010000379.1:0-12480 GCA_036276095.1 Nonomuraea sp.
CGAAGTCGGCCCGCGCCGCCTCGCAGTCACCCTCGGCGCCCACCCAGAACACCGTCCGCGGCGACGAGCAGGCCGCCTGGTCGAACCAGTAGGCGTCGTTGACGAACCCCTCCGCCACCGTCGCCCGCGCCGCCCGCGCCGCGCACAGCCAGGCCGCAGCCCGCATGACCGCGAACGACGACCGATCGGGAAACACCAGGTCGCGGGCATGTGGCGCGAGCGGATGCCGCCGGACCTCCCGCACGGTGTCATCACCGCCCCAGATCACCCGGAGATCGCACGCCGCCGACAGCGCGGCCGTGGCGCCGCCGTCGGACCGGTCGTAGGACACGATCCGCTGCGTCTCGCCGACCATCGGATCGGCCTCGCGCAGCACCTCCCGGAGGGTCTCCACGATCACGTCGGCGACCGGCCCGGAACGCGGCGACAGGCGTACGACATTGCGGTTGCCCATCAGCGCCGACAGTGCCCAGGAGTAGACGAAGACGGTGTCCACGTTCGCCGGGGGGATGTGGAAGACCAGGCCGCGCGGCACCCGTACGTGCTCGCCGCCCAGCGCCTCCACCGTGCGCGCCAGCTCGCTGGGCCGCAGGAAGAACCCGAGCGATCCCAGCTCGGGATGCCGCCGCGCCCACGCCGACCCCAGCAACCGCCTCCCGAACGCCGCCAGGAACCCCCGCACCCGCTCATCCCCGACCCCGAGCGGCTCGCGCGACCTTCGCCCTTCTCCACCCGCCGGGTGGTCCGGCCGCCCTGCGCCCTCCTCGCCCACGACCGGACCGCCCGCCACCGCGTCGCCGCCCGCCTCGACCGGACCGCCCGCCACCGCGTCGCCGCCCGCCTCGACCGGCCCCGGCCGCAGCCGCGCCAGCAACTCGTCGACGGGCACGAACCCCTCGCCCGGGAACCGCACCCGCACCATCGCCGCCCTCCGCGACTCCACGGCCGCCGAACCGCCGCTCCGCATCAGCCCCGCCCCATGGTGTCGCTGCAGCCGCGCGCCTCCGCCCGCGGCAACCTGCCCAGCACCTCGAACCGCTTCCCCGGCCACACCCCGTCGTCGACCCCGCGCACGACACCCAGGTCCTCGGTGAGCAACACGTGCCCGGGATACGAGGTCGGAAGGGTGCTGACCACCTCCACCAGCCCGGGTACGCCGACCGGCGCCTCCCGCCACGTCTCCGGATCGCGGATCACGACATCGGCGAAATCGGGGCAGTAGAGCCCGTCGCCCGCGGGCCCCTCCAGGAAGACCGTGCCGATCTGCTCGACCATCCCGTAGAAGTTGTGAACGGCGGTCAGCCCGCACTCGGCTTCCAGCCGCCGCCGGAACTCGGCGTTGCCGACCGCCTGCTCGGCCAGCCGCTTCCACCCCCCCGAATGGATCAGCACCCCCTGCGACAGGTCGACCCCGAGGTCGAGCAGGCACTGCCACACCATGAAGGTGAATCCGAAGATCAGGAACCGTCCGCCGCCGTGCCGCGCCAGGAACCCCTTGACCGCCTCGGCGTCCACCCGCCCCCGCTCGTCGAGCACGAACGTGTGGTCTCTGCCGAAGTTCATCATGCCGAGCACCCCGGCCCCCCGAGCGCTCAACGTCGGGTCACGCAGCACGGAACGGCTGTCGACCACCAGCATCGGCAGCCGCCGCTCGCCCAGCACCACGCGGAGCGTCGCCGCCAGCATGCGCGTCTGCGCCGCGGCCGCCTCGCGATCCAGGTATATGCGGCTCGGCCGCTGCCCGGTCGTGCCGCTGGAGATCAGCACCCGGAACACCTCATCCTCGGGCACACTTCGCAACTCGTGCGTCTTGAACATGCGCACCGGCAACCACGGCAGGTCCACCAACCGCTCATGCGGCCCCCGCGCCCCGAGCGCGTCGAGCACCCGCCGGTACGGCGCGCACGCCTCCCGATGCCGCTCGGTCAGCGCGGCCAGCTCGGGAACGAGCACCGCCTCCCGCTCCGCCTCACTCAACGTGAACACATTCACCCGCTATGTACGTGCTTCCAGCGCCCGATAGTCGATCTTGCCGGTGGGCAGCAGCGGCAGCCGGTCGACGGCGCGGACGTCGAAACCACTCCAGTGCACCCGCAGCGCGGCACCCAGCCGCCGGGCCAGCCCCGCGCACCCGGCCGCGTCGAGTCCCTCGGCCCACACCGTCACCCGGTCGTCTCCGCTCGTGGCCGCCACCGGGACGGAGCCGCGGAGCAGGCGTTCGACGTCGTCGAGGTTGACCCGGACGCCGAAGATCTTGGCGATGCGCTTGAGCCGGCCCGTGACGTAGAGGAAGCCCTCGGCGTCGAGGTGGCCGAGGTCGCCGGTGCGGAGCACGCCGCCCAGGTCGTCGCCCCTGGCGAGGTCGGCGGCCGTTTCCGCGTAGCCCATCATGACATTGGGGCCGTGGTAGACGATCTCGCCGGCGTCGACGTGGAGGCGGCCGCCGGGCAGGGCAGGGCCGACCGAGCCGGGCTTGTCGGTGAGGCGGTCGGGTGGCAGGACGGCGATGCGGGCGGTGGCCTCCGTCTGGCCGTACATCACGAAGAAGCGGTCGGCCTGCGCGGCGAACTCCTTGGTCAGCTCGGGGCTGAGCCGGCCGCCGGCCTGCGTCAGCGTGGCGACCGTGGGGTGCTCGGCGCGGTCGTAGCGGAGCCGGCGCAGCATCTCGTACTGGTAGGGGACGGCGGCCAGGGAGGTGCAGCGGTGGGCGTCGAGATGGGTCCAGAACGAGCGCTCCAGCAGGCCCGCCTCCGTCAGCACCACCGTCGCGCCGGCCGCCAGATGGCTGTTGAGGACCGACAGGCCGTAGCTGTAGTGGAGCGGCAGGCTGGTGGGCGCGGTCTCGCCGGGCGTGATGGTGAGGGCCGTGGCGATGGCCTCGGCATTGGCCTGGACGGCGCGGCGCGACAGGCGTACGAGCTTGGGGTTGCCGGTCGAGCCGGAGGTGGCGAGGAGGACGGCCAGGTCGGCATGCGGGTCGGGCACGTCGCGCCGGGCCGGCGGCGAGCCGTCGGCGGCGTGGGTGAACCCGAGCAGCGCGGCCGGCCGGAACCGGGCGGCCAGGTCGGCGAGGGTGGCGGCCGGCAGGTCGGGGTCGAGCAGGGCGATCGGCCGGCCGGACCGCCAGGCGGCGAGGTAGCGGAGCACCGAGGTGAGGGTGTTGCGCATGCCGCAGAACAGCGGCCCCGGCCGCAGCCGGGACAGCGCCTCGGCCGCGCGGGCGACCTGGCCGGCCAACTCGTCGCCGCCGAGCCCGCCCGGCTCTCCGGCGACGACGAGCCGGGCCTGCGGGTGCGGGAACGCCGGCGCGCCGCCGGCCGGGATGAGGGTCATGGTGTCAGCCCGCCGTCCACGCCGAGGACCTGGCCGGTGATGAAGCCCGCGTCGGGGGAGAGCAGGAACGCGACGGCGGCGGCGACGTCGCCGGGGGTGCCGAGGCGGCCGAGCGGAGTGGCCGCGATCGTGGCCTCGCGGGCGTCGCCGTCGAGGCTGGCGAGCATGTCGGTCTGGATGTAGCCGGGGGCCACGGCATTGACCCGGATGCCGGCGGGGCCGAGCTCTTTGGCGGCGGCCAGGGTGAGGCCGATGATCGACGCCTTGGTGGCGGAGTAGACCGCCTGGCCGGCGCCGCCCGCGCGGCCCATGACCGAGGAGACCAGCACCACGGCGGGCCGGTCGCCGCGGCGCAGCAGCCGGATCGCGGCCTGCAGGGTGTGGGCCGCGCCGGCCGCGTTGACGTCGAACAGGCGGTTGACCACGTCGTGGCGGACCATGCCGAGCAGGCCGGCGACATGGACGCCGGCGTTGATCACGAGGGCGTCGAGGCGGCCGTGGCGCTGGTAGATCTGCCGCATCATGGCCGAGACGAGAGCCGGGTCGGCGACGTCGCCGTGGACGGCGTCGGCCGCCCCGCCCGTCTGGGCGGCGACCTCGGCGGCGGCCTTCGCGGCCCGCTCCTCGCCGCGCCCGTGGAGCACGACGGAGTGGCCGCTCGCGGCCAGCAGGACCGCGACCGCGCGCCCGATGCCCGCCGTGGACCCCGTGACCAGGACGACCCGCGGCCCGCCCGGATCCCGCGCGGCGACCCGCCCCCCGGCCGCCGCGAGCTCCGGCGACATGACGGTGGCAGCTCTGGGCCCGCGTGGTCGAGGGGTCATGGGGTCAGACGGCGGCGGCGCCGATGCCATGCTTCTCCAGCAGCTCGGCCGCCTTGGCGAACGAGCTCATGTCGATCATCTCGTCGGTGTCGATCATGATGGAGAACTCGTCCTCCATCGCCGCGATCAGCGCCATGTGGGCCAGTGAGTCCCACTGCGGGATGGCGCGGTACTCGAGGCCGTCGACGGCGGCGTCGGCGGGAAGGTTGAGCGACCTGCGGAAGACGGCTCGCAGGCGGTCGAGATGACTCATGATCACTCACTCTCTGCTCTCAGGCCACGACCGAGTGTAGCGGCATTTTCCAGGCGGAAGAAACCAAGCCCCCGCCGCGAGTAATGGAACCGTATAACGACGGGTGGGCCACGTTCTGGGCTGGGAACGTCGCTCGGAGCGCGGCTACCGCTACAGGGGAAACGATGGACGAATCCAATCACTGGTACGGGCACTCCCGCATTCTCAGCACGTACTGCGGAATGCCGGAGGAGGCGCCGAAACGCATTCAGGGCTTCCTCCAGCACGGGTGGAACTACCTCCACGGATTCCCCCCGAACGACCACTGGTGCAGCCCCGGCTACCCCCGTTTCGTCTGGTCGGACGTGCTGCGCCGCAGGGGCTGGTCGATGGGCAGGAGGGGCCACTACCTCATCGGCGCCCCCTGGATCTATCTCCTCCACATGGAGCCCGACCTGGGCGTGACACCCGAACGCGAGGGTACGATCTGGTATCCCTTTCACGGCTGGGAGAAGCACTCCGTCAGCGGCGATCATGGACTCCTCGCGGACGAAATCCGAAATGTCGAGACTGGCCCGGTCACGGTCTGTCTATATTGGCTGGAATTCGCAAATCCGGACATTCGGCATGCGTACGAGGCGCGCGGATTCCGGGTCATCAGCCACGGCGAGCGCGGATCCCGCTGGGAGGGCAAGGGGCGCGACTTCCTGCGCAAGCAGCTGGTCCAGCTGCGACGGCACCGCAGGGTGGCCTCCAACCGCCTCGGCAGCGCCGTCTTCTACGGCGCCTCGGTGGGGTGCGAGGTGGCCGTGTACGGCGACCCGATGCAGTTCGAGGACGAGCGTCCCGAGTACGGCGGCACGGCGCGCCGCCTGCGGCTCTGGCCCGAGCTGCACGGCACGCGCGTCGATCCCGCGTTGGCGGCCGAGGTGGCCAGGCGCGAGCTGGGATTCGAGTATCAGGCGACACCGGAGGAGCTACGGCGAATGTTCGGATGGAAGCGGGTGCGGTACGCGTGAACGAGGCACCTGAGAACGTCCGGTTGATCGGCGGAGAAATGCTGCTGTGGTCCGACATGTCCAACATGGGGGGCATCACGGACTGGCGCGGCACGGCACTGGAGCTGATCAGGCGCGTGCTCCCGCCCGACGGCGGCCGGGCGCTGCTGGTCGGCCCGCACCCGCAGGCGGTGGTGGACGCCGTGGTGGCGCACGCCGCCACGGCGGCCGTACTCCTCCGCTCCTACCCCGACGCCTGCGCCCTCGGCGAACGCCACCCGGGGCTGGAGGTCCACTGCGGGCGGCTGGAGGCGTTCGCCGCCGACGAGCCGTACGATCTGGTGCTGGCCATGGACGGGCTTCTGCGCACCCACTCCGCCGAGGCCCCCGCGGCGGCCTGGATCGAGTCGCTCGACGCGCTGGCCGCCCAGGTCGCGGCCGGCGGGCGGCTCGTCCTCGGCGTCCGCAACGACCTCGGCGTCGACCGCTTCATCGAGGCCCGCCCCGCCGACCGCGACGGCGGCGACGACCAGTGGGCGCCCCACGGCTTCGACCCCAGCTACCCGAGCGGTCCCGGCGCGCTCGACGCCCGCCTGGAGTCGGCGGGCCTGACAGTCCGGCGCCGCTACGCGGCCTACCCCGACCGGCGGGCCCCCCGCGCCCTGCTCGCCCGCGAGGCCCTGGCCGCCGACCTGCCGGACGCGCTCGCGTTCCCGCTGAGCGCCAGAGACGGCGACCGCATGCTGGTGGCCGACCCGCTCCGCCTGACCCGCCTGGTCTTCCGCCACCGTCTGGGCGAGGAACTGGCCCCGCTGTGGCTGACCGTCGCCACCCGAGCGGCCGGCCCGCCCGCCGATGATCTGCCGCTGGGGCTCATCGAGGAGGGCTCCGTCGTGTACGAGCTCACCCCCGCCGGGCTCAAGCACCTCCCCGACGGCCCCGAACGCCCGGTCGCCAGCGGCCGGGTGGTCGAGGAGATCCTGGTGGAGGCGTGCGCCCGCGAGGACGTCAAGACCGTCCGCGAGCTGCTCTCCGCCCTGGCCGACTGGCTGGAGCAGGGCGGCGACCCGGCGGTCGCCACGGACAACCTGGTCTACGACGGCGAGCGCTTCACCGCCGTCACCCCGCCCGCCACCCCCTCCACGCGCATGGCTCCCGATCCGCGCATCGTCCTGTGCCGGGCGCTGTGGCGGTTCGCGGTACGCCTTCAGGCGGCCGGCCACCACCACCCGTGGCCGTGGCCGCTGGAGGCCGACCAGCTCACGCTCACCCTGTGCGGCATGGCCGGCCGCCCCTGCGACCCCGGCGACCTCGACCGCGCCCGCAAACTGGACGCCGAGCTGGGCCGCCCGGCCGAGCTGGCCGAGCAGGCGCTCACCTACCGCGACCTGCTGGGCGCCCGCGACCGCCTGGCCGACCAGCTCACCGCCGCCCTGGCCCGGATCGCGCGCCTGGAGACCAAGCTCTCCTACCGCGAGCGCGAGCTGGTCCGGGCCAGGGCGAAGGTGCGCAGGACCCAGCGCAAGGCCACCGCCTACCGCAGGACGCTCGGCTATCGGCTCTCCCGCCGGCTGGCCAGCCCCCGCCGCGTCGCCCGCAAGGTCCTCCGCCTGCTGTCCGGCTGAAGCCGCCGGCCCCGCGCCCGGCCGGTGAAGAGACGAGAAGACGAAGAGGAGCACGTGTGCCGGTTCTGTCGGTGATCGTCCCGTTCTACAACGTCGAGAAGTACATCGGGCCCTGCCTGGACTCCATCGCCGCCCAGACGTTCACGGACCTGGAGGTGATCTGCGTGGACGACGGCAGCCACGACGGCGGCGCGGCCGTCGTCGCCGCCAGGCAGGCGGCTGACCACCGCATCACCCTCGTCCGGCAGGCCAACCGCGGCGTGGGCAACGCCCGCAACGTCGGCGTGCGCCAGGCCCGCGGCCGCTACCTGGCGTTCGTGGACGGCGACGACACGGTGCCGCCGGACGCGTTCCGCCGCCTGGTGTCGTCACTGGAGGCCACCGGCTCCGACCTGGCCTGCGGCAACGTCATGCGCCTGCAGCGGAACCTGCTGATCCCGTCGTGGGCGCACCGGGAGGCGTTCGCCAAGCCCCTCAAAGCCACCCACATCACCCGCCACCCGCTGCTGATCCGCGACCGCATGTTGTGGAACAAGGTCTACCGCCGGTCCTTCTGGGACGCCCTCGGCCTGCGCTTCCCCGAGCGCATGTACGAGGACCAGCCCGTCGCCATGGCCGCCCACGTCGGCGCCCGTTCGGTGGACGTGCTGGCCAGGGTCGTCTACCACTGGCGGCAGCGCGACGAGCCGGGCGCCTCGATCACCCAGCGCAGCCTGGAGCCGGGCAACCTGCGCGACCGCCTCCTGTCGGTGCTGGAGACCGCCGACCTGCTGGCCCGCCGCGCCCCCGGCCTCAAACCGGACTTCGACCGCGACACGCTCGACATCGACATCAGCGTCGCGGTGGAGGCGGTGGCCGCGATGGGGGAGTCGGCCGACCCTGCGCTGATCGACCTGATCGTCCGCTACCTCGACGGCGTGTCCGGCGCCGCCTGGCAGAGCATGCCGTTCGCGCACCGGCTGCAGGTCCACCTGCTCCACCGGCGGCTCCTGGGCCGGCTGGCCGAGGTGCACGCCGAGGCCCGCGACGGCCGGCTGCGGCCCCGGGTGAGCCGGGCCGGGCTGCTGCGCGGGCGCTGGCAGGCCCGGCACCCGTGGCTGACGGGGTCCATGTCCGAGGTCACCGCCGAGCTCGGCGTGTCGGCGCGGCTGGTGGAGCTCGGCTGGCGGGACGACATGCTGGCCGGCACCGGTCACGTGGGCCTGGGCGCGTTCGACCTGAGCGAGTTGCGGCGCGTCCGCGTACACGTGTGGCTGCAGGAGCGCAGGACCGGCGCGGTCGTGCGGCTGTCGGCGCGGGAGGCGGTTCCGAGCTGGGAGAACCTGGTGGACGAGGACGGCTGCGAGCAGCCCTGGCACGTGTTCCCGTTCGCGTTCGCCTTCGACCCCGGCGTGCTGTCGCCCGCGCAGCTCGCCCGGCGCGGCCACTGGGACCTGCGGATCGCGGTCGCCGGGCGGGGGCTGCGGCTGACCGGCCGGGTGGGCGGG
Organism: Nonomuraea sp.; assembly: GCA_036276095.1. Taxonomy (GTDB): domain Bacteria; phylum Actinomycetota; class Actinomycetes; order Streptosporangiales; family Streptosporangiaceae; genus Nonomuraea. Next base: position 8,500 of record DASUCK010000379.1, read on the forward strand.
CCGCGCTGGGCGCCGCCACCGATCCCGCCGCCGCGTCGCAGGTCCGGCGTGTGGCTGGCGCCGGCGCGCACCGCCAAGGGCAACTGGGGCGTGCGGCTGCGGAGGGCCGAGGCGATCATCGGGGAGTGCCGGCTCGACGGTGGCGACCTGGTGTTCTCCGGCCGGCTGTCCGACGCCGGCGACGGCGAGCCGGTGCTGCGCCTGAGACGGACGAGCGACGGCGAGGAGATGTATTTCCCCGTGACCCTGACCGGCCACGACTTCCACGCCCGGGTGCCGCTCGCCGGCATCGACGCGTGCGTCGGCCCGGAGTCGCTGTGGGAGGTCGTCATCGACCAGGGCCGGCCGCTGCGCCCGCTGGTGCGGGCCCGCGGCTGCGCCGTCGCCACCGTCGCCGACCGCCGCTTCCTGGTCGACCGCGGCGAGGACGGTGGCCTGTTGCTGGCCGAACGCTAGCCAGGACACCAGCCGGAAGGCCGCGCCGGAACGCGGGCCCCGAACGCTAGGCCAGGATGCCCGCCAGCGTCTCGACGACCCGATCCTGCTGGGCGTCGGACAGATCGGGGAAGAGCGGCAGCGACAGCTCCTCCGCGTAGTACGCCTCCGCCTCCGGGCACAGCCCGCGCCGGTAGCCGAGGTCTTCGAACACCGGATGCCAGTAGGCCGGCACGTAGTTGACCTGCACGCCGATGCCGGCCGCCCGCATGCGGTCGTAGACCTCGCGGCGGCGGCCGTCGCGCACGCGTACGGGGTAGAGGTGCCAGCTCGGCGAGACGTACGCGCGCTGGGCCGGCAGCGTCAGCCCGGGCACGTCGCGCAGCAGCGTGTGGTAGCGGGCGACCAGCGCGGACCGGCGCTCGCGGAAGCGCGGCAGCCGGCGCAGCTGGCTGAGCCCGAGCGCGCACAGCACGTCGGGCAGCCGGTAGTTGAGCCCGAACTCGTGGACCTCCTGGTGCCAGCCGCCCTCGCCGGGGGTGCGCTGCGCGGCGGGGTCGCGGACCAGGCCGTGGTTTCTGAAGCCGGCCGCCCGCGCGTGGGCGGCGGGGTCGGTGGCGGCGACCGCGCCGCCCTCGGCGGTGGTCACGGTCTTGGTCGGGTAGAAGGAGAACGTCGTCAGGTCGGCCAGCGCCCCGACCGGCCGGTCCTTGTACGCCGCCCCGATCGAGTGCGCCGCGTCGGCCACGAGCCGCGCCCCCACCCGGTCGGCCAGCGGCCGCAGCTCGTCGTAGTCGGCAGGGTGGCCGGCGTAGTCGACGGCCGTGATCACGCGGGTGCGGGGGCCGGCCAGCGCGGCCACCGCGTCGGGATCGAGGTTGCCCGTGTCGGGCTGCACGTCGGCGAACACTACCCGTGCGCCGAGCAGCGCCGCCGTGGCCGCCGTGGCCACGAACGTCAGCGGCGAGGTGATCACCTCGTCGCCGGCGCGCACCCCGGCGGCGACGTAGGCGACGTGCAGCGCGGCCGTGCCGGACGTGACCGACACGCACGGCACGCCGCCCGTCCAGCGGGCGAGCTCCGCCTCGAACGCGGCCACCGCCGGACCGGTGGTCAGCCAGTCGCCGCGCAGCACCTCGGCCACCGCCGCGACGTCGGACTCGGCGATCGACTGCCGCCCGTAGGGGAGCATCAGCCGGCCACCATGCGCCGCAGGTCGTCGACCGACAACCACTGGTCGTTGGTGTCGGAGCGGTAGGCGAAGCCCTCCGGCAGCAGCTCGCCGGTCTTCGGCGGCGCGTAGCCCCAGGTCGCGATCGTGGGCTGGAGGATGTAGCGGTCGTCCAGCCGCAGCGTGCGGCGGCCGTCGTCGGGGCCGATCATCTCCTCGTGGAGCTTCTCGCCGGGCCGGACGCCGATCTCGTAGATCGAGCAGTCGGGCGCCAGCGCCTCGGCCAGGTCGACGATGCGCATGCTCGGGATGCGCGGGACGTAGAGCTCGCCTCCCTGCATCAGGTCGAACGAGTCGACCACGAACCGCACCGCCTGGTCGAGCGTGATCCAGAACCGCGTCATGCGCTTGTCGGTGATCGGCAGGCTCTGGCCCTGCTCGGCCAGGCGCTGGAACAGCGGCACCACCGACCCCCTGCTGCCCGCGACGTTGCCGTAGCGCACCACGGCGAAGCGGGTCTCGTGGGCGGCGGCGTAGTGGTTGGCCGACACGAACAGCTTGTCGGCGACCAGCTTGGTGGCGCCGTAGAGGTTGATCGGGCTGGAGGCCTTGTCGGTGGAGAGCGCGACGACCTTGCGCACGCCGCAGTCGATGGCGGCCTCGACGACGTTCTGCGAGCCGGCGACGTTGGTGCGGACGTATTCGAACGGGTTGTATTCGGCCGTGTCGACCTGCTTGAGCGCGGCGGCGTGGACGACGTGGTCGACGCCGTGCATGGCGCGGGTGAGGCGGTCGCGGTCGCGGACGTCGCCGATGAACCAGCGCAGCCGCTCGTCGTCGCCGAAAAGCTGGCGGGACTCGTACTGTTTCAGCTCGTCGCGGGAGAAGACCACCAGGCGGCGCACCCCGATGGAGTCGAGCGCGTGGCGGATGAAGGCCTTGCCGAACGACCCCGTGCCCCCGGTGATCAGGATCGACGAACCGCTGAGAATGCTCACGTGGCCCCCTGAAATCGCGTGTGCTGAGCGATAGCATAACGCGATCGTTCGATGACGCACGGTCACACGGGGGAATGGGGCTTGTGGTGCGTATTGTCGGGATCATTCAGGCTCGGATGGGGTCCACGCGCCTGCCGGGGAAAGTGCTGCGAGATCTGGGCGGGCGTACGGTGCTGGGGTGGGTGGTCCGGGCCGTACGCGAGTCAGAGGCGATGGACGACCTGCTGGTCGCCACCACGACGGAGGCGGCCGACGACGCGGTGGTCGCCGAGTGCCGGCGGCTCGGCGTGGACGCGTACCGGGGGCCGGTGGACGACGTGCTGACCCGGTTCACGCGGGCGATCGAGGGGCGGGAGGCGGAGGCGGTGATGCGGTTCACGGCCGACTGCCCGCTGCTCGACCCGGCCGTGATCAGGGAGGCCGCGCTCGTCTACCGCGCCGTGCCGGGGCTCGACTACCTCAGCACCGGCCTGACCCGTACGCTGCCGCGCGGGCTCGACGTCGAGATCGTCGGCCGGGCCGCCCTGGCGCGGGCCGACCGGGAGGCCGTCGCCTACCACCGCACCCACGTCACCTCCTACGTCTACGAGCACCCCGGCGACCAGCGGCTGCTCGGGCTGGTCCACCGGCCGGTGGCCGACGACCTGCGGGTCACGCTCGACACCGAGGACGACTGGCGGCTCATCTCGCGGGTGGTGACCGAGTTCGGCGACCGCTGCGTGCCGGTCAAGACCCTGGTGGGCTGGCTGCGGGCCCGGCCCGACGTACGCGGGCTCAACGCCCACGTACGCCAGAAGGCGCTCCAGGACGCATGACCGCGGTCGGCTTCCGCTGCGACGCCGGCCCCGAAATCGGGGTCGGACACCTGGTGCGCTGCGTGGCCCTGGCCGAGGAGCTGCGCGGGCGGGGGGTGGAGGTCGTCTTCCTGGGCGCGGTGAACGGGTCGGAATGGGCGCGGGCCCAGCTGGGCGCGCGGGGTCTGCCGCTGGTCGCCGCCCCGGCCGACCCCGCCGGGCTGGCGGCGCTGGCGCGGCGGCTCGGGCTCGGCGCCGTCGTGCTCGACTCGTACGAGCTGGCGCGGGAGACGGGCGCGGCCCTGCGCGGCGCGGGCCTGGCGGTGCTCGCGATCGTCGACGGCGATCCGCTGGGCCAGGACGCCGACCTCTACCTCGACCAGAATCTCGGCGCCGACCACCGCCCCCCGCCCGCCGCGTCGGCGCGGCTGGGGGAAGCGGCAGCGTCCGCCCGGCCGGTAGGAGCGAAAGGTTCCGCGGGGCGGCCGGGGGGAGCGAAAGGTTCCGCGGGGTGGCCGGGGGGAGCGCGGGTGTCGGCGCGGTGGCTGGCGGGAGCGCGATACGTCCTGCTGCGCGACAGCGT
>DASUCK010000380.1:0-3968 GCA_036276095.1 Nonomuraea sp.
CACGTCGTGCCCGTCGTGGCCGAGCCCGCGCAGCCACCCGAGGTGGTTGAGCCCCACGTAGTCGGGCGACACGCGGGCCGGGTCGAGGCCCAGCGCCACGGCCGCCCGCCGCACCAGCCCGATCGGCGAGTCGCAGACGCCGATCACCCGGTCGCCGAGCACCCGACGCATGGCCTCGGTGATCATGCCGGCCGGGTTGGTGAAGTTGACGACCCACGCCCCGGGCGCGAGGGCGGCCACCCGCTCGGCCACCCGCACCGCGACGGGGATCGTGCGCAGCCCGTACGCGATGCCGCCAGGCCCGGTCGTCTCCTGGCCGAGCAGCCCCAGCTCCAGGGCCACCCGCTCGTCGGCGACCCGGCCGGCCAGCCCGCCGACCCTGATGGCCGAGAAGACGAAGTCCGCCTCGCGCACGGCGTCGTCGAGCGACGTGGTGGCGCGTACGGCCGGCGGGTCGTCGTGGCCGGCGGCGAGGCCGCGCAGCACGTGGCCGATGACCTCCAGCCGCTCCGCGGACACGTCGTACAGCACGACCTCGGTCACGCGCGGCTCGGCCGCGTCGCGCAGGAGCGCGCCGTACACGAGCGGCACGCGGAAGCCGCCACCCCCGATCACGGCGAGTCTCATCGGCACCCCTTCACGCGAGCAGGATCTCCGCGCCCGCGGCGGCGCAGGCGCGGAGCGTGGCATCATCGGCGCCGGTGTTCGTGACGACCACGTCGATGTCCTCGGGGCCGCACACCCGCAGCGCGCCCGTGCCGGGGAACTTGTGCCGGTCGACCAGCAGCACCACCTGCCCGGCCGCCGCGATCATGGCGCGTTTCAGCGGCACCTCGGCGAGCGTGGTGTCCACGAGCTGCCCGTCGGGGCGCACGCCGCTGGCGCCCAGGAACACCCGGTCGGCCACCACCTGCTTGAGCGCCGCCTCGGTCAGCACCCCGACCAGCGAGTGGTACGGCCGCCGCACCATGCCGCCCAGCAGCAGCAGCTCGACCGCCGGGTCGGAACGCAGCACGTCGAGCACGGCGAGGCTGGAGGTGACCACGGTGACGCGGCGGCCGCGCAGCCGCCGGGCCAGCCGCATGGTGGTGGTGCCGATGTCGAGCAGGACCACGTCGCCGTCTCCGACCAGCCCGGCGGCCCGCGCGGCCACGGCCTCCTTGTCGTGCTCGTCGGCCGAGGCCACCTCGGCGAACGGCCGGTCGGTGTCGGCGTCGACGCCGGCCAGGGCGCCGCCGCGGACCCGCCGCAGCGTGCCGTCGCGGTCGAGCACCTCGAGGTCTCTGCGGATGGTGGACGGGCTCACCCCGAGCTGGCTGGCGAGATCGCGGACGCTGGTGGCGCCTGACAGCCGGACCCGGCGCATGATCTCGGCATGCCTGAGGCGCTGAAGCACGGCGCGAGTGTATCAGTCATTTCCGCGCATGAGTAGGCAACTTTAATCAAACGGCAGCGTCAAGCACTTGAACTGTGCGTGTAAACGTGCAAGATTGCGCACATCCCGGTGTGTCGAGGAGGGCCCATTCCCGTGTCTGTCCAGGCCTACGACCCTCTCGCCGGCGAGCGGACGCCCGAGGGCCCGCAGTTCGACGTGTTCCTGGCCGGCACGGTGTTCCTCGACATCATCTTCACCGGCCTGCCCGCGCTGCCCGCCGCCGGCACCGAGATCTGGGCCGAGGGCATGGGCTCGTGCCCCGGCGGCATCGCCAACCTCGCCATCGCCACCAGCCGGCTGGGGCTGCGCACGTCGCTGGCGGCCGCGTTCGGCGACGACGACTACGGCGACTTCTGCTGGCGCACGCTGGAGGAGCAGGAGGCCGTCGACCTGTCGCGGTCGCGGCGCTTCGAGCAGTGGCATTCGCCGGTCACCGTCTCCATGGCCGTCGACCGCGACCGCGGCATGGTGACCCACGGCCACCCCGCGCCCATGACGGCCTCCGACATGATCGGCACCCCGCCGCGCTCCAAGGCCGTCATCGTGACCCTCTCTGCCGCCGAGCCGCTCGGCGCGCCCGGCAGCGCCCGCAACTGGGCCGAGCTGGCCCACCGCGACGGCGCCCTGATCTTCGCCGACGTCGGCTGGGACCCGTCGGGCGACTGGCCGCCGGCGGTGCTCGACCAGCTCTCGCTCTGCCACGCCTTCATGCCGAACGCCACCGAGGCCATGGCCTACACCCGCACCGACACCCCCCGCGACGCGCTCTACTCGATCGCCGACAAGGTGCCGCTGGCCGTGGTGACCGACGGCGCCAACGGCGCCATGGCCATCGACGCGACGACCGGCGAGGAGGCGTTCGTCCCCGCGCCGCGGGTGACCGCGCTCGACCCCACCGGCGCCGGCGACGTGTTCGGCGCCGGTTTCGTGCTCGGCACGCTGTGCCGGTGGCCGCTGGCCGACCGGCTGGCGTTCGCCGAGGTGTGCGCGGCGCTGGCGGTGCAGCAGTTCGGCGGCTCGCTGGCGGCGCCCGGCTGGGGCGACATCGCCGACTGGTGGCACGAGGTGCGCGCGGCCGCCGGCCACAGCGGCGCGTACGGCAGCTCCCTGGCCCGCCGCTACGCCTTCCTCGACCGACTGGTGCCCACCGTCCCGGTCGGCGCGGTACGCCGCGCGGCCGCCACCATCGCCCGTTACGCCGACGTGGGGATGCCTCCCCGCCCCGACCCCGGGGAGGGCCCGGGCGCGCCGCGCGTGCCCGTCCAGAAGGAGTGACTGCATGATCCGACCCAGGACACTCGCCCTGCTCGCCGCCGGTTCGCTCGCCCTGGCCGGGTGCGCGCCCGGCTCCTCCGCCCCGCCACCCACCCCCTCCGCCCAGCCCTCCTCCGTACGCACCGACGCCGCGGCCCTCGGCGACGTCACCCTCACCGTCTGGGACCAGGAGGTGCGCGGCGGCCAGGCCGCCCAGATGCGGCAGCTCAACGCCGCCTTCCAGGCCAGATACCCCAACATCAGGCTCAACCGGGTCTCCCGCTCCTTCGACGACCTCACCACCACCCTCCGCCTGGCGCTGAGCGGCAACAGGCCGCCCGACGTCGTCGAGGCCAACAACGGCCGCTCCTCGATGGGCGCCTTCGTCAAGGCCGGCCAACTCCGCCCCCTCGACGCCTACGCCGACGCGTACGGCTGGAAGCGGCGCTACCCCGAATCCGTGCTGCGCTACTCCCGTTACAGCGCCGACGGCAAGCTCTTCGGCGAAGGCAACCTGTACGGCCTGCCGCAGGTCGGCGAGGTTGTCGGCGTGTTCTACAACCGGGCCAAGCTCTCGCGGCTCGGCCTGCGGCCGCCGGCGACCTGGTCCGACCTCGAGGCCGCGCTGGCCACGGCCAAGCAGGCCGGCGAGGTGCCGTTGCAGTTCGGCAACCTCGACAAGTGGCCGGCCGTGCACGTGTTCGGCACCGTGCAGAGCCGCCACGTCCCGCCGGACCAGATCGGCACGCTCGCCTTCGGCCGCAAGGGCGCCTCCTGGAACACCCCGGAGAACACGGTCGCGGCCGAGCAGCTCGCCGGCTGGGTCGAGAAGGGCTACTTCGCCGAGGGCTTCAACGGTCAGGGCTACGACCCGGCCTGGCAGGCGTTCGGCAAGGGGCAGGGCGTCTTCCTGATCGCCGGCACCTGGCTGCTCGCCGACCTGGAGAAGGCCCTGGGCGGCGACCTCGGGTTCATGCTGCCGCCGGGCGCCACGGCGGGCGCGCCGCCGGTCGCGACCGGGGGCACCGGGCTGCCGTTCGCGATCACCGCCAAGAGCCGTCACCCGGACGCGGCGGCGGCGTACATCGACTTCATCACCGGCGCCGACGCCATGAAGGTGCTCGCCGACACCGGCAACCTGCCGGTCGCCGAGACCGCGCGGCAACAGGTGAAGCCGGGGGCGCAGCAGGAGGTGTTCACGGCGTTCGGCACGGTCACGGCGCGGAGCGGGCTGGTGCCGTACCTCGACTACGCCACCCCGACATTCGCCGACACGATC
>DASUCK010000381.1:0-16531 GCA_036276095.1 Nonomuraea sp.
AACGGCAACCTGCCCTACCAGGGCGGCGCGTTCGTCTCCCTGGCCTTGGGCCGGGTGTTGCCGGCCAGCGCGCCGCTGGAGGAGATCGCGCTGCTCCTGCACATCGGTTTCATGCTGGTGTTCCTGGTCATCGTGGTGCACTCCAAGCACCTGCACATCTTCACCGCGCCGCTGAACGTGCTGTTCTCCCGCCGCCCCGACGGGCTCGGCGAGGCCCCGCCGCTGCGGGTGGACGGCGCGCCGGTCGATTTCGAGGACGAGGACCTGGATCCCGAACGGCTGGGCCGGGGCAAGATCGCCGACACCACCTGGAAGGGGTTCCTGGACTTCTACTCCTGCACCGAGTGCGGCCGTTGCCAGTCGCAGTGCCCGGCCTGGAACACCGACAAGCCGTTGTCGCCCAAGATGCTCATCCTGGACCAGCGTGACCACGCGTTCCAGGTCGCTCCCTACCTGCTGGCCGCCCAACCCCAGGGGGGCCATCAGGACCAGGACGTGCTGGCGTTGCTGGACAAGCCGCTGGTCGGCCAGGACGGCGTGATCCACCCCGACGTGCTGTGGTCGTGCACCAACTGCGGCGCCTGTGTCGAGCAGTGTCCGGTCGACATCGAGCACATCGACCACATCCTCGACATGCGGCGGTATCAGGTCATGGTCGAGTCCTCCTTCCCCTCCGAGGCGGGGGTGATGGTCAAGAACCTGGAGAACCGGGGCAACCCGTGGGGGCTGCCGGAGGACAGGCGCGCCGACTGGCTGGCCGATCTGGACTTCGAGGTCCCGGTGGTGGAGGAGAAGCTGCCGGAGGAGGTGGAGTACCTGTTCTGGGTGGGCTGCGCGGGCGCGTTGGAGGATCGTGCCAGGAAGACCACCAGGGCGGTGGCGGAGCTGCTGCACATCGCGGGGGTGCGGTTCGCGGTGCTGGGGCCGATGGAGGCGTGCACCGGCGATCCGGCGCGCCGGCTGGGCATGGAGTACCTGTTCGCGATGCTGGCGCAGCAGAACATCGAGACCCTCACCGAGGCGGGGGTGAAGAAGATCGTGGCGACCTGTCCGCATTGTTTCAACACGCTGGCGCACGAGTATCCGCAGCTGGGTGGCCGGTTCGAGGTGGTGCACCACACCCAGTTGCTGGCCCGGCTGGTGGAGGAGAGCCGGTTGACGCCGATCACGCCGATCGAGGAGAAGATCACGTATCACGATCCGTGTTTCCTGGGCCGGCACAACAAGGTGTACGCCCAGCCGCGGGACATCATGGCGCGGGTGCCGGGGGTGCGGGCGCAGGAGATGCATCGGCACAAGGATCGCGGGTTCTGTTGTGGTGCCGGTGGAGCGCGGATGTGGATGGAGGAGCGGATCGGTAAGCGGATCAACACCGAGCGGGTGGAGGAGGCGTTGACCACTGATCCGGACACGGTGTCGACGGCGTGTCCGTTCTGCTTGGTGATGTTGGGGGACGCGATCAACGAGAAGAAGAACGACGGTCAGGCCAAGGAGTCGTTGGAGGTCGTGGACGTGGCCCAGCTGTTGATCCGCTCGGTCAAGGGCACTTCCTGACCGCGAAAAGTCGGACTCCTCCACAGGTCTTGTGGAGGAGTTTCGCATGTCAACGCATGTGGTAACAAGAAATCTGCCATCCACATAACGGGAAAATCACGGTAACCTCAACGTCGCATGGCTCTATTCGACGGGGAGGGGGCTCGTGATGGGCGTCGTCGTCACCGACGCCGAGGTCACCCTGGCTGACGTGCTCTCCCTGCGCCTGGCCATCGACGAACCGCTACGGGACGGCACCGATCTCGTCCTCCGCAACCGCGCCACGGGGGTCGAGCGCGAGGTGCGGCTGGGCCGGCCGGGGGCGCGGGCGCGCGAGGCGTCGCTCGCGGTCTCGCTGGCGCCGCTCGACCTCACCGCCGGCCGCTGGGACGCCTACCTGAGCTGCGACGGCAAACGCAGCCGGCTGCGCAGCGTCGACCCGGGCTTCTCGCTCGACCACCTCGACGCGTACGCGCTGTGCAAGCGCACCCTCGCCTACCGCTCCTACCGCACCCGCAACGGCTTCCTCGCCCTGAAGATCGCCGACGCGGAGCCGGTGGCCGAGGTGCGCGCGGTGTGGTTCAGGGAGGGCCGGTTCGAGGTCATGGGCCTGCTGGCCTACACCGGGCTGGAGGACGACGACTGCCGCCACGAGGCCACGCTGACCCTCGACCGCAGGCATGCCGGCGCGCGGGTGACGGCCACGGCGTTCGTGCAGGGGGTGCGCTTCCACGCGGCCGTGTCGCTGGTCGACGTGGTGGCCGCCGACCCCGACGCGGCCGCGGGCTCCGACGCGGCCGCGGGCTCCGGCAGCTGGGAGCCGGCGCTGCAGGTCGAGGGCGTGCCGACGCCGCTCAAGCTCGGCTCAAGGCTCGACGACGTCGACGGCAAGCGCCGCCGCCTCCACTACCCTTCGGCCAAGGTCGACGGCGTGCCGGTCCGGCCCCGCTACACCGCCGACGACGAGCTGCGCATCGAGGTGGGCGGATGAGGGTCACCTTCCTCCTGACGTCCGCGTACGTCATGCGCGGCGACGTGCGCGCCAGCCTCAACCTGGCCTCGGCGCTGGCGGAGCGGCACGACGTCGAGGTGATCAGCGTGCGCCGGCAGAAGGAGAAGCCGTTCTTCCCCGTCGGCCCCGGCGTGGCCATGCGCAGCGTGCTCGACGTCCGCCCCGGGGTGCGCCACCTGCTGCCGCGCGGTCAGATGCGGGCCGAGGTGGCGCTGTGGCGGGTGCTGCGCGCGCTCAAGACCGACGTCCTCATCACGACGCGGCCGGCGCTCGGCGTGCAGGCCGCCCGGCACGCGCCCCGCGGGCCGGTGAAGATCGCCAGGGAGTGGGCGCGGCCGGCCGTGCCGGCGCCGGTCAAACGCTTCTACCCGCGCCTGGACGCCGTCGTGACGGCCACGGAGCCGGCCCAGGAGGAGTGGGCGAGGCTCCTGGAGGGCGGGCCCCTCGTGCACTGCGTACAGGACGCGCTCCAGGCCGGCCCGTGGCCGCGCTCGCGGATGGACAACAGGATCGTGGCCGCCGGGGGGCGGTGGGTCGCGGTCAAGGCGTACGACGAGCTGATCAGGGCGTTCGCGCTCGTGGCCGAGCGGCGGCCGGACTGGCGGCTGCGGCTGTACGGCGGCGGCCCGGAGGAGCGGCGGCTGCGCGCGCTGGTGCGCGACCTCGACCTGCACAACCACGTCTACTTCATGGGCACCACCCCCGACCTGGCCGGGGAGTTCGCCAAGGCGTCGATCGTGGCCACCACCTCGCGGGTCGAGGACCAGGCGATGGCGGTGCTGGAGGCCATGGGGTGCGGGGTGCCGGTGGTGGCCTTCGAGGGAGCCAAGGGGCCGTCGGAGTTCGTGGCCACGGGCTACAACGGGGTGCTGGTGCCGGAGTCCGGCTCCGGCGCCGAGCGGTTCGCCGGGGCGCTGCTGGCGTTGATCGACGACGAGCGGCGGCGGCGCTCGCTCGCGGCGGGGGCGCTCGACACGGCGATGCGGCACGCTTCCGCCGAAGTCGCCGGCCAGTGGGAGAAGCTGATCGGAGAACTTCGCTGAGCGATACCGGTTACGGGTACCGTAGAAGCATGCATGGGTACAGCGGAGACAAGCAGGCGTATCTGACGCGGCTCAGGCGAATCGAGGGACAGATCAGGGGCCTGCAGCGGATGGTCGACGACGACGCCTACTGCATCGACATCCTCACCCAGGTCTCCGCGGCCACGCGGGCGCTGCAGGCGGTGGCGCTGGGGCTGCTGGAGGAGCACATCTCGCACTGCGTGGCCGACGCGGTCAACACCGGCGGGCCCGAGGCGGACGCGAAGGTGAAAGAGGCGTCGGCGGCCATCGCCCGCCTCGTCCGGTCGTAGCGCCACCATCTCCTCCATTCGGAGGAGACGTGGAGGCAAGTGACTAGTTATGCGAAACCCCGGGAACTAGGTTCCCGGGGCCGGTAATCGTGATCGACAGTCCTTCAGCGGCTCGCCGAAGTCCGCAATCCGAGCGCGTCGTCGAGTTCGTCCAAGGTCAGCCGCCGCTCGCTGACAGCCACGGCCGTGAGCACCTCGGCGTAGAGCGCAATCTCGTCCAACGCGACACGGTCATGGACCCGAGAGTCCAGGTCGTCGTGCCCCACCGCGTCGTCCTTTCCATCCGCAGCCCACACCCTCTTCGAGGTTACGGCGTGGCCCCCTTCCGGCGACATGGCCCATCGGAGTCATTCCTTTCCGTGCCACGGGGGCCCCGCGGGGATCATTTCCCGAAGCCGAGATCACAATTCAGCGAATTTCGTGATGTGTCCAGTGTTAGAACGATATGGGAGAGGTTAGAGTGAAATAGCGGGATAGTGGGTTAGAAGTGGTTATCGTCGCGTTGATGGACGAGTCTCCGTACGAGTGCCGTCTGCCCGGCGAGCCCCCGCTCCGGCACCCTGGCCCCCGTCAGCCGCCCCCAGGCCAGCCCCGTCGCGTACGCCGCCCCCAGCACCGCCGCCGCGCCGGCCCGGTCGGGCGGCGCCACCTCCAGCACCGGCGCCGGCGCCGTGGAAACTCCGCCGGGCCGTACGGGGATGCCGTCGGGGGCGGTGGTCTCCCACGTGGAGGTCCCGGTGAGCCCGGCCCGCGCCAGCTCCTCGTACGCCTGCCGCAGCCGATGGTCGAGCCGGTCGGGCAGCAGCCCCCTGGAGTCGGACAGGTCGGCCAGGAACGCGGCCGTGGCCTTGGCCGGGTCGGGGGCGAAGGCCAGCGCCTCGGCCAGGTCGTAGCGGGTGTGGGCGAAATGCGCCTCGGGGTCGGTCTCCACGAGCAGCGCCCGGCACAGCCGTTCGGGGCAGCGCCCCAGCCACGCCCGGCGTACGGCCTCCGCGCCCGGCGGCACGGGTCCGGTGGTCGCGCTCGGGCGGGGGCTCCGCCGGTCGCCCGAGCCGCCGCTCTCCGCGCCCGCGCCCGCCGCTCCGTCGTCGAGCCCCGGCCGCCGCAGCACCGGCTCCACCATGGTGAGCAGCGCGAGCGCCCGCGGCCTGAACCGGGTGTCGGACATCAGGATCTGCGCGGTGTCGGCCATGACGGCGGCCAGCCGCAGCGCCTCGCGCGCCCGTCCGGCCCGCGCCCGTTCGGTCACGAGCGTGACCAGGTCGAGCAGCGGCGGCGCGGGCAGCCAGCGCACCCACTCGTCGCCGGGCAGCGGCCGGCGCAGGTATTCGCCGAACACGGTGATCAGCCGCTCGTTGCCGTCGAAGGCCGGCGCGTACGCGCACCACATGATCGTGCCCCACACGGCCGCGACCGTGCTCGGCACGTCGGCGGCGAAGATGTCAGCGAAGGCCGTCAGCGGATAGTCCAGCTCCGACTTCCGCCCGCTCGCCCGCACCAGCACGCGCAGCCGCTCGGTGAGGTCGGCCGACACGTCGGGGCCGATGAACGCCTGCGTGGAGCCGGGCTCGGCGTGGAAGTCGGGGCCGGCCGGCACCACCTCGGCGGGCAGCGCCGCGGCCGGGTGGCGGACCTCGCGGGCCCGCGCGGCGCGCGGCGGCGGGGCGAGGCGCCAGCGGCCGTCGGCCGGGTCGTGCAGGTGCCAGCGGGCGTGCGCGCCGAACAGCCACCGGTCGCCATCTGGGGTCACAAGAATTCTGGCGGCCAGCACGTGGGCCCGGTCGGCCGGGGAAAGCCCTCGCCAGCGCGGGTCCGCGACCATCGCGCGGACCGCGGCCTCGGCGGCGGTGAACGCATCCCAGGGTGGCACGGCCGTCATGGTACTGGGAGAGGACGAATCAACCACTGCGATCTCACGGCAGAATGTCCGCTATGAGGGCGAAGGTAGCAGGGTCGATGGCGATCGTGAGCGTGCTCGCCGGATGCGGCACCACCACGTCAGCACAACCGACGCCCAGCGGGCCCGGCCTGGTCACCCTTGACCGGGTGACGCCGCCCGCCCCCGGCGGGGAGGTCGGCGAGGCCTCCACCGAGTTCGCGGACGCCACCGACCTGTCCGTGTGGACCAAGCTCAGCGAGACCGAGAAGGACGTCGACCGGATCGCCAAGCTCGACGTCGACAAGACCGCGAAGGGCGCGCTCTACCTGGAGCCGAAGACCTCCGCCTGGTTCGACGGCTTCCGCGGGCCCTTCGTCTACCAGGACCTCGCCGGCGACGTCGTCATGCACGCCCGGGTCAAGGTCACGGGCAGGAGCGCCGCCCGGCCCAGGCGCAAGTTCTCCCTCGGCGGCCTGATGGCCCGCCAGCCCGGCTCGTACGCCACTCCCAACTGGGTGTCGATCACGACCGGGACCGGCGACAAGAGCGGCCAGGTCGAGGTGAAGTACACCGAGGACGGCAGCTCCAAGCCCAAGGAGGTGCCGGTCAAGGACGGCTGGGTGGAGCTGGTGCTGGCCCGGATCGGCCGCGTCTTCGTCGCGCTCTACAAGGAGGACGGCGGCACGTGGAAGGTCGGCAACCGCTGGCCCTCCACCCTCCCCGACGCGCTCCAGTGGGGCATCACCGCCTACACCGACTGGGACAGCTACAACACGCTCAAGAAGGACGCCGCCAAGGCCAACGCCCAGGAGATCAAGGGACAGCCCGACCTGAAGCTGACCGTCGACTTCGTCCGGTTCCTCAGGCCCGAGCTGCCGGACTACGCCGACCCGCTCAACAGCGCGTCGGTGTCGGACGAGGTGCTGATCAAAGCGATGACGCCTGCCGGTGCCTGAGCGCCTTGGCCACATAGTTGTCCGGCGTGCGGGCGAAGGACGCCCGGTCGTCGTCGGTGAGCTCGCGTACGATCTTGCCCGGCACGCCGGCCACGAGCACGCCCGACGGGATCTTCTTGCCGGGGCCGACCAGCGCCCCGGCGGCCACCAGCGAGCCCGCGCCGACCCGCGCGCCGCCGAGCACGATCGCGCCGATGCCGATCAGCGCGCCGCACTCCACGTGGGCGCCGTGCACCGTCGCCTTGTGGCCGAGGCTCACCCGGTCCTCCAGGATCGCGGGCTCGCCGGGGTCGGAGTGGAGGCAGCAGAGATCCTGGACGTTGCACTCCGCGCCGATCTCGATGCGCTCGTCGTCGCCGCGGAGGACGGAGCCGTACCAGATGCTGGACGCCCGGCCGACGCGGACTCTGCCGACCACGGTGGCGCCGGGCGCGACGTACGCCTCGGGATGGATGTCGGGCACCGCTCCGTTGTCCAACGCTGCTATGTACATTCGAGACATCGTAATTCCCGGGCTCGCACCCCCGGCTCGGGCGTTCCGGTTGCGCACGTGGGCAGAAGGCAGGAAAGTCGTTTCCTGACGTCTCGTCGCCAGACCCTCACAACCCGCAGTTTCCCCCCGCCGCACGCAAACCACCTTTAGGTACCCCCATGATGAACGAGCACGAGAGCATTCCCGACCTGATGCAAGAGGACACCTTCGAGGTCGCGCTGCGCGGCTACAACCGCGGCCAGGTCCACGAGTACGTGGTGCGGACCCGCAACCAGATCCGAGATCTGGAGGAGCGGCTGGCGCGGGCGATCGACCAGATCGAGCAGAGCCGGATCGAGCTGGCCGAGGCCAGGCGGCGCATGGCCGTCACCCCGCAGAACTACGACGACCTCAGCCCGCGCCTGGCGCAGATCCTCAAGCTCGGCGAGGAGGAGGCGGCGGCCAAGCGGGCCGACGCCGAGGCCGAGGCCGCCAGCGTGCGCGACGCGGCCACGTCGGAGGCCGAGCGGCTGCTGACGACGTCCCGCGAGACCGCCGACAAGATCCTCACCTCCGCGCAGGCGGAGGCCGAGCGGCGGGTCAACGAGGCCACGCAGTCGGCCGAGCGCATGCTCGCCCAGGCCGGCGCCGACGCCGAGGAGCAGCTCACCTCCGCCCGCACCGAGGCCGAGGAGCTGCTGAGGGAGTCGCGGGCCGAGGCGGAGCGGGTGCAGGCCGCCGCCACGGCCGAGGCCGAACAGCTGCTGAAGAACGCCAACGCGCAGGCCGAGCAGCTCGTCTCCACGGCGCGTGCGGAGGCCGACGCCATGCTCTCGACGGCGCGGCAGCGTACGGCGGCGCTCGACGAGCAGGCGGGGCGGCGGGTCGAATACCTGACCAACACGCACACCGAGGTCGTGCGGCGGCTGACCGAGATCGGGTCGGTCCTCGGCGACCTCATGCGCACCGAATCCGCCGCGGGCCCGCTCGTCCCCGAGGCCGTCACGCCCGCGCCCGTCCCCGCCTCGTCGCCGCAGGACGACGTGCGGGTGATCGTCGAGAGCGAGGAGGGCGACGCCGAGCCCGCCGAGGCCCGGCCCGCCTCCGGCGACCCCCAGGTCAATGACGACACGCAGGTGGACATCGTCCCGGTGTCCGAGACGCGCGAGTAGGTCTATGACGCTGCGGAGCGGAAGCCCCCGCCCCCGATCGGGTCGGGGGCTTCCGGGTTCGTGGCCATACCCTGGTTGGGGCCCGGTGCCGGGGCCGCCGAGACGCAGGACACGGCACCGGGCTGCTCGTGAGCGCCCGCCGCGGAACGCTCCACGGCGGACGTCAAGGAGGGGCGGGGCCGGCCTGCCACCGGCGCGGCTCGCCGGCCCGTCGTTCCTGGTCCCGGAGCTGGTCGCGCAGGCTCTCCGGGTTGTCCGCGTCGATGGTCATCGCACATCCGGCGTCGCGCTGCGCCGCGCTGAGCGGATGGTGTCTCGTGGCCCACCAGCGGCCGGCGTCGCTCCGCCAGATGGTCCACTTGGGGTACTCCCGGGCGATCTCGGCGAGACGCCGATCAAAGGACATCGCTGTCCGCCTTTCCCGGGGCCCCTGGCGAGGTTCCATCTCCTCTGAAGATGCGGCACCTCTCTAGAGAATTCAATGATCGTGATGGACAGGTCAACCTATCGCTTGACAGACCGGTTGGAACTAGGCGTCGAAGTCGTACTGGAGTACGTATGCC
The DNA here is from genome assembly GCA_036276095.1 of Nonomuraea sp. Classification (GTDB taxonomy): domain Bacteria; phylum Actinomycetota; class Actinomycetes; order Streptosporangiales; family Streptosporangiaceae; genus Nonomuraea. The sequence continues at coordinate 8,942 of DASUCK010000381.1, forward strand.
GCCGAGTCCAGCACCATCTCGTTGACCTCGACGGGGAGCCCGCCCGACGTGTACGCCGTACGGGCGATGACGATCACGGGGGTGCCGCCCGGCAGGTCGAGCAGCGCGCTCTCGCGCGGTTGCGGCATGCGGGCCCGCACCTCCTCGGTGAAGTGGGCCGGAGGCACGCCGAGGTCGCCGAGCCTGGCGTAGACGCCGCCGGGGCCCGTGTCGGGAAGGGTGATCGCGCTGCCCTCGACCAGGCGCGCGGGGAAGTAGGAGGTGGCCAGCTGCACCGGCCTGGTGTCGACGGAGTAGCGGCGGCGGCGTACCCAGACCTCGCCGCTCTCCAGCACGCCCGCCACCTCTTCGGCGGCGCGTTCCAGTGTCACCTCCACGTGATCAACGGTGAACGGCCGGCCCCGGGTGTCGGCGTCCCAGATGGCCCGGCCCTGGCCCCACTGCTCGCGTGACAGACGGCGTGAGCCGTGTCTGCGGATCGGTTTGAAAAGCCGCACGTAAACCCCCGAACCTCGTTTGGGCACCGCCAGCCCTTCGTTGATCAGTACGGCAAGCGCCTGCCTGGCGGTGGCTCGTGCGATTGCGTATTCGGCCATCAGCGCGTTCTCGCCCGGTAGTCGGTCCCCGTCGCGCAGCTCGCCGGACAGGATCCGGGCGCGGAGACCGTCGGCGATGCGGCGATAGATAGGGGGCTCGTGGGGTACCGGGGATTCAGACAACTTTGATCACCCTCTGTCACCAACCAGGTTGTGGCGTCTCCAGAGAACTTGCCCCGTCTTGCCCACGATCGCACAGATACAGAGGTTGGTCCCGAGCTGTTTTTGAGCGGATCGTGCCTGTGTGATGAATTACGCGGAGTTTAAGCGGGCCGTTACTGCGGAACGGTCACATCCGCTACCCGGCGGGCCCACCAGCGGCGAGTAACCAGGGCGAAGATCAAAGCGCCGGTCGTGTTGAGGATGACGTCGTCCACGGACGAGAAACGTCCCAATCGCAGGACGTATTGCAGCAGCTCCACCAGGACCGAAAATGCCGCCGCGACCGCCGCAACCCGGCCGAGGCGGGCCATGGCCGGCGTGCGTACGGGCAGCAGCGCACCCAGCGCGGCGAACACCAGCAGATTGCCCCCGACCTGCACCAACACCGTCTGCCACGATCCGGACGCGACCTCGGCGAGGTCCGCGAACGGCACCAGGCCGAACCCGTTGGGGCCGTCGGACGGGGTGAGGATCATCCACATCCACGGGGCGGTGCCCACCAGGATGCCGATGTCGGCGAGCGAGGTCCGCAGGGGCGCCGGATGGCCGGTGCGGGCGCGGTGGCGGAAGAGGAGCAGGCTCGCGGGCAGGGCCAGGATGAGGCCAAACGTGCCAGCAATAATGACGTTTCCCCACAATTCCCACGTCCGCGCCATCCGACCATGATGGCGGGTGGCCGGGGGTACCGGAAGATGTCTTTATGGACAGGCCTTCTCGGTGTCCTCGCGCTGTTGTCCCGCCGTCCACAGGAGATCTATACCGGGAGTGAGGAGAGATGAGGAGCGCGTTGTGCTGACCCACTTCATCGGCGGCGAGCCGGTGGCGGCAGGCAAGGCCTTCCCGGTTCACGACCCGGTGACAGGCGCGGTGATCGAACAGGTCTGCGAGGCCGACCCGGAGGTGGTCGACCGCGCGGTGCGCGCGGCGAGGGAGGCGGCCCGCGACTGGGCGGCGCTGCCGGTCGCCGAGCGGGCCGGGTGGCTGCGGCGCCTGGCCGAGGGCATCGAGGACCGCTTCGACGACCTGGTCGCGGCCGAGATCGCCGACACGGGCAAGCCGCTCGACCAGACCCGTACGCTCGACATCCCGCGCGGCATCGCCAACTTCCGCGCCTTCGCCGAGATCGCCGCCCAGCGCCCCGACGACGCCTTCCACCTGTCGGGCGTGCTCAGCTACACCGTGCGCCGGCCGCTCGGCGTGGTCGCGGTGATCGTCCCGTGGAACCTGCCGTTCCTGCTCATGACCTGGAAGCTCGCCCCCGCCCTGGTGGCCGGCAACACCGTGGTGGTCAAGCCGTCGGAGCACACGCCGGGCTCGGCCGCGGTCTTCGCCGAGATCTGCGCCGCCGCCGGCCTGCCCCCGGGGGTGATCAACATCATCTACGGGTACGGCTCCGCCGGCCAGCTCCTCGTGGAGCATCCCGGCGTGGACGGAGTGACGTTCACGGGCTCGACCGGGACCGGGACGGCGATCATGAAGGCGGTGGCCGACCGGGTCAAGCCGGTGTCGTTCGAGTTGGGCGGCAAGAACGCCGGGCTGGTCTTCGACGACGGCGACCTGGACCGGGCGGTCGAGGGCTGCGCGCGGTCGGTGTTCACCAACGGCGGCCAGGTGTGCCTGTGCACCGAACGGCTCTACGTGCAGCGCTCGATCTTCGAGGAGTTCTGCGCGCGGCTGGCGGTCCGCGCGCTGGAGGTGGAGCCGCAGCCGATGATCTCGGCCGAGCATCGTGAGAAGGTGCTGTCCTCCTACGCCTTGGCCCGCTCGGAGGGAGCCAAGGTGCTCGCAGGCGGGGGTGTCCCCGCGTTCGGCGATCATCGCGATTCCGGATATTTCGTGGAGCCGACAGTGGTGACAGGCTTGTCGGAGTGGTCCAGATTCAACAGGGAGGAGATCTTCGGTCCCGTGTGTCACGTCGCGCCCTTCGACACCGAGGCCGAGGCGATCGACCTGGCCAACGGCAGCGAGTACGGCCTGGCCGCCACCGTCTGGACCGGCGGCCTGGACCGCGCGCACCGGGTGGCGCAGCGGCTGGAGGCGGGGCTGGTCTGGGTCAACACCTGGTATCTCCGCGACCTGCGCACACCGTTCGGCGGGGTACGGCTGTCGGGGATCGGCAGAGAGGGTGGCCTCCAGTCGCTCGACTTCTACTCGCAACCCACTACGATCACCATCAAACTGGAGCAACCCGATGCATGACGAATGGTCGCAGGCCGTGGACGCGCGCGGACAGGCCGCCGAGCGGCTGGCCGAGGCCGCCCGGTCCGGCAAGCCGTGCGCGCCGATCAGGGACCTGGTCGCCACGGTGGCCGACGCGTACGCCGTGCAGGAGATCAACACCCGGCGCGCGCTCGGCGCGGGGCGGCGGCCGGTCGGCAGGAAGATCGGCCTCACGAACCTGGAACTGCAGCGCCGGTACGGCGCCGACCGCCCCGACTTCGGCACGCTCTACGCCGACATGGCGTACGGGGACGGGCTGCCCATCCCGCTCGACCGGCTCCTGCAGCCGCGGGCCGAGGCCGAGGTCGCGCTGGTGTTGGGCAGTCACCTCGCCGGTGGCCCGTTCACGGTGGCCGACGTGCTGCGGGCGGTGGAGTTCGCGCTGCCGGCCATCGAGATCGCCGACTCCCGCATCACCGACTGGGACGTCACGCTGCCCGACATGATCGCCGACAACGCGGCGGCCGGCGCGTTCGTGCTCGGCCCGACGCCGGTGCCGCTCGCGGGGCTCGACCTGCGGGCGGCCGCGATGACGATGACCCGCGGCGGCGAGGTGGTCGCCGCGGGCTCGGGCGCCGCCTGCCTGGGAAACCCGCTCAACGCCGCCGTCTGGCTGGCCTCCGAGCTCGGCCGCACCGGCCATCACCTGCGGGCCGGCGACGTGGTGCTGACCGGCGCGCTCGGCCCGGTCGTGCCGGTCCGCCCGGGCGACGAGTTCGAGGCCAGGATCGAGGGGCTCGGTTCTGTGCGGGCGGTGTTCGCCCCGTGACCGTTCGCCCCGCGACGACGAAGGCCGTGCGCGTGCCCGGGAAGGCCACCCCGCGCGGCCGCTTCCCGCACGTCAAGCGGGCCGGAGACTTCCTGTACGTGTCCGGCACGAGCTGCCGCCGCCCCGACGACACGTTCGTCGGGGTCGAGGTCGACAAGCACGGCGCCACCGACCTGGACATCCGTGCCCAGACCAGGGCCGTCATCGAGAACATCGGCGACATACTGAAGGCCGCCGGAGGCTCGCTCGCCGACCTCGTCCAGATCACGACATACCTCGTGAACATGAACGACTTCAGGGGCTACAACGAGGTCTACGCGGAGTTCTTCGACGAGGACGGCCCCGCCAGGACCACCGTCGCGGTGCACCAGCTGCCCCACCCGCATCTGCTCATCGAGATGCAGGCCGTCGCCTACCACCCGCAGGAGTGATCATGATTCCCCCCATCGACTTCACGACGTGGATCGACGAGCACGCCCACCTGCTCAAGCCGCCGGTCGGCAACAAGCTCGTCTTCGAGGGGGCCGACGACTTCATCGTGATGGTGGTCGGCGGCCCCAACTCCAGGACCGACTTCCACGTGGACCCGTACGAGGAGCTGTTCTACCAGGTCCGCGGCACCATGCACGTCAACGTCGTCTCCGAGAGCGGGCCCGAGACGGTGCACATCCGGGAGGGCCAGATGTGGCTGCTGCCGGCGCGCGTGCCGCACTCCCCGCAGCGGCCCGAGGCCGGGTCCGTCGGGCTGGTCGTGGAGCGGATCAGGCCCGAGGGCACGCTGGAGAAGTTCCAGTGGTACTGCATGGAGTGCGGCAACCGGGTGTACGAGGTCGAGCTGCAGGTGCGCGACATCGTCAAGGACCTGCCGCCGGTCTTCGAGGCGTTCTACGCCGACCAGAAGGCCCGCACCTGCGACCGGTGCGGCGCGCTCCATCCGGGAAAGGGTAGATGGTCACCGACGTCCACACGCACGTCGTGCCCAAGGGCTGGCCCGACCTGGGCTGGCCCGGGGCGCCCCGCCTGCGGGTCGAGTCGGAACGCGAGGCGACCATCCTCGTGGGCGACCGTGATTTCCGCAGGATCCGGGACGACTGCTGGGACCCTCGGGCCCGGCTCCGCGCGATGGACCGCGACGGCGTCGACCGGCAGGTCGTCTCGCCCACGCCCGTCTTCTTCGGTTACGACCGCCCGGCCGCGCAGGGCGTGCGGATCGCCAAGGTCTTCAACGATCTCGCGCTGGAGATCTGCCGGGACCCGCGGCTGATCCCGTTCTGCCAGGTGCCGCTGCAGGATCCGGAGCTGGCCTGCGCGGAGCTCGACCGGTGCCTGGCGAACGGCCACCGGGGCGTGGAGATCGGCAACCACGTCGGCGACCGCGACCTCGACGACCCCGGCGTGGTGGAGTTCCTGCGGCACTGCGCGGAGCGGAACGTTCCCGTCTTCGTGCACCCTTGGGACCTGCCCACCGGCCCGCGAATCGAGCGGTGGATGGCGCAGTGGCTGGTCGGGATGCCGGCGGAGACGCACCTGTCCGTCCTGGCGATGATCCTCGGCGGCGTGTTCGACCGCGTCCCCGGCACGCTGCGGATCTGTTTCGCGCACGGCGGCGGCTCGTTCGCGTTCTGGCTCGGCCGGGTCGAGAACGCCTGGCACCGCAGGCACGACCAGGTCGGGCGGTCGGAGCGGCCGCCGTCCCACTACCTCGGCAGGTTCAGCGTCGACTCTGCCGTCTTCGACGAGCGCGCGCTGCGGCTGCTCGTCGACACTCTCGGGGAGGACCACGTGATGCTCGGCAGCGACTTTCCCTATCCGCTCGGCGAGTCACCGGCGGGTCACCTGATCAGGAATGCCGGCTTCCTGTCCGGCACGGCCCGCGACAAGCTGCTCGCGGCCAACGCCGAGGTGTTCCTGGGCTGAAGGGAGCTTCCCCATGCGCGTTCCTGTGCTGGGGCTCGCGGTGGTCATGGCGGCCGGGTGCTGGCGGGCTTCGCCGAAGGGTACGGCCAGGGGCCGCTGACGCGGATCCTCACGCCGTACGGCGGCCCGGCGGACCTGGAGCCGTACTTCGCGCGGATCCCGCCGGAGGCCGAGCTCCTGTACGCCTTCTACGCCGGCGGGGAGGCGGTCACGTTCGCCAGGGCGTACAAGCAGCTCGGTTACGACGCCAAGATCGATCTGCTGGCCGGGCAGAACGTCACCGACGAGGACGTCCTGCGGGCCGTCGGGCCCGACGCCGAGGGCATCACGAGCGTCGGGATGTACTCGCCCGCGCTGGACAACCCGGACAACGTCGCGTTCGTGGCCCGGTGGCGGGCCAGGACCGGCTCCGACCCGTCCACGGTCGCGCTGCAGAGCTGGGACGCCATGCGGTTGATCGACGCGGCGCTGACCAGGAGCCCGCGGGATCCGGCGCGCGGGCTCGGGGAGGTGGGGGCGCTCGACGGGCCGCGGGGCACGTTCCGGCTGGACGGGAGGCACAACCCGGTGCAGAACTGGTACGTACGCCAGTATCAGAATGGTGTGAACCGGATTATTACCACCATCCCGCCACAACAGGAGTGAACGCGTGCTGACTCGCGACGACTGTCTCGCCCTCGACGCCGGCGATCCGCTGCGCGCGTTCCGGGCCGAGTTCACGCTGCCCGACGGCGTCGTCTACCTGGTGGGCAACTCGCTCGGCGCGCCGCCGCGCCGGGCCGCCGAGCGGCTGCGGCAGGCCGTGGAGGACGAGTGGGGCCGGCACCTCGTCGGCGGCTGGAACCACGCCGGCTGGTTCGACCAGCCGCTCACCACGGGAGACCGGCTCGCCCCGCTCATCGGCGCCGGGCCGGGGCAGGTCGTGGTCGGCAACACCACCTCCATCGCGATCTACCAGGCGGTGGCCGCGGCGCTGCGGCTGCGCCCCGACCGCCGAGTGATCGTCTCCGACTTCCGCAACTTCCCCACCGATCACTACATCGTGCAGGGGCTCGCCGGGTTGCTCGGCGGCTACGAGATCCGCGACTTCGCCGAAGGGCGCTTCGACGACGCCGCGGTCGCGCTGGTGCCCGAGGTCGACTACCGCACCGGCGCCCGCCACGACGTGCCGTCCATCACCGCCCGCGTGCAGGAGGCGGGGGCGCTCATGGTCTGGGACGTCTGCCACAGCGTCGGCGCCATGGAGGTGGACGTGTCCGCCGCCGACTTCGCGGTCGGCTGCACGTACAAGTACCTCAACGCCGGACCCGGCGCGCCCGCGTTCCTCTACGTCAACCCGCGCCACCACGCCACCGCCCAGAACGTGCTCCAGGGCTGGTACAGCCACGCCGAGCCGTTCGCGTTCGAGACCGGCCACCGCCCGGCCGACGGGATCAGGCGGTTCTCGGTGAGCACGCCGCACGTGCTGTCGTTCGCCGCGCTCGAGGCGGCGCTGGACGTGTGGGAACGCGTCCCGATGGACCAGGTGCGGGCCAAGAGCATCGCCCTGACCTCGCTGTTCGTCGACCTGGTCGGCGACGCGCTGGAGCTGGTCTCGCCCGCCGACGCCGCCGCCCGGGGCAGCCAGGTGTGCTTCCGCCATCCCGACGGCTACCCGGTGATGCGCGCCCTGATCGACCGCGGCGTCCAGGGCGACTTCCGCGCGCCCGACGTTCTCAGGTTCGGCTTCGCGCCGCTGTACATCGGCTACGCCGACGCCTACGATGCCGCCGCCGCCCTCCTGGAGGTGCTGGACAAGGAGCTCTGGCGGGACGAGAGGTACGCCCGGCGACTGGCCGTCACCTGAGACCGCCCGGCCGGCGCCGGGCGGCGGTCATCGGCGATCACGGAGGGCGGAGTCGTCCAGGCACGGGCGGCGGAAGTCGT
>DASUCK010000382.1:0-4032 GCA_036276095.1 Nonomuraea sp.
CACATCAACCAACCCACCCCCGAAGTCGACTGGACCTCGGGCGCGATACAACTCCTCACCGACCCACAACCCTGGCCCCACACCGACCACCCCCGCCGCGCCGCCATCTCCTCCTTCGGCGTCAGCGGCACCAACGCCCACGTCATCCTCGAACAACCACCCCAGCCCGAAGAACCGCCCGCCGAAGTAAAGACCCCAGCGGCTGCGCCGTGGCTCCTGTCGGCCCACACATCCGAGGCACTACGCGCCCAAGCCAACCGCCTGGCCGATCACCTCAATGACCACCCCGCCGACCTCGTGGACGTCGCCTGGTCGCTGGCCACCACCCGCGCCCCACTCGAACACCGCGCCGTCCTGACGGCAGGCGACCTCGGCGAACGCGCGCAGGCGCTGACCGTGCTCGCCCGCGGCGGCTCGCACCCCAGCGTGGTCACGGGCCGGGTCGCGGAAGGCGGCCTCGCCATGGTGTTCTCAGGCCAGGGGTCGCAGCGTCCGGGCATGGGACGGGAGCTCTACGACGCCTACCCGGTGTTCGCGGACGCCTTCGACGCCGCCTGCGGCGACCTGCGCGACGTCGTCTTCGGCTCCGATGCGGCGCTGCTCGACCAGACCGGGTACGCGCAGCCGGCGCTGTTCGCCCTGCAGGTGGCCCTCTACCGGCTCTGGGAGTCCTGGGGCATCACGCCCTCGGTCGTGGCCGGGCACTCGGTCGGGGAGATCGCCGCCGCCCACGTCGCGGGCGCCTTGGACCTGTCCGACGCCCGTGCCCTGGCCACGGTGCGGGGCCGGCTCATGCAGTCGCTGCCGCAGGGGGGCGCCATGGCGGCGGTGAACGCGGCGGCGGACGTCGTGCTTCCGCTGCTGGAGGGGCAGGACCTGGTCGGCATCGCGGCGGTCAACGGCCCGGAGGCGCTGGTCCTGTCGGGGGAGCGAGCGCAGCTCACGTCGATCGTCGGGCGGTTGCCCGGCCGCAGGACGACCTGGCTGCGGGTCTCGCACGCGTTCCACTCGCCGCTGATGGAGCCCATGCTGGCCGGGTTCCGCGAGGCGGTGGCGGAGCTGCGGTTCTCGGCACCGCGGCTGGCGATGGTCTCCGCCGTCACCGGCCGGCCGGTCGACGCCGGCACGCTGGCCGACCCCGGCCACTGGGTCCGCCACGCCCGCGACACCGTACGATTCGCCGACGCCGTCACCGCCATGGCCGCTCGCGGCGTCTCGGCGTTCCTGGAGGTCGGGCCCGCCGCCACGCTGACCCCCCATCTCCCGGCGGAGGCGGTTCCCTCGCTGCGCGCCGACCGGGACGAGGTCGAGGCGGTCGGCACGGCACTGGCGCGGCTCGTCGTGAACGGCGTCATGCCGGACTGGCCGAGCTACTACGCCGGCACCGGCGCCCGCACCGTCGCCCTGCCCACGTACGCCTTCCAGCGCCGCCGCTACTGGCTGGACGGCCCGCCCGCGGCTGCGGCCGACGGCGCCGAGGGGCGCGGCGGCGCCGGGCATCCGCTGCTGACGGCGGTCATGGCGGACCCGGACGTCCTGGTGTTCTCGGGCCGCGTCTCGCTCGCCGAGCACGCCTGGCTGGCCGGCCACGCGGTCGGGGACCGGGTCCTGCTGCCCGGCGCCGCCCTGGTCGATCTCGCCCTGCACGCCGGCGACGAGTGCGGCTGCGACGTGCTCGACGAGCTCGTCGCGGAGGCGCCGCTGGTCGTCCCCGACGACGACGGGGCGGTGGACCTGCGCCTCAGCGTCGGCCCACCGGACGCCGACGGGCGCCGTCCGGTCCGGGTGCACTCGCGTCCGTCCGGCTCCGGGGATGCCTGGACCCGCAACGCGACCGGGACGCTCGCCGGCTCGTACGACGCGGCCGGCGAGGCGGTGCAACCGTGGCCGCCGCCGGACGCCGTCCCGCTGGAGGTCGACTCGGTGTACGAGCGGCTGGCCGACAGGGGGCTGCGTTACGGCGCCGCCTTCCGCGGCCTGCGGGCCGCCTGGCGGTGCGGGGACGAGGTGTTCGCCGAGGTGGCGTTGCCCGACGACGTGCGCGCCGACGTGGACCGCCACGTCGTGCACCCGGCCCTGCTGGACTCCGCGCTGCACGCGGTGGGTCTCGGCGAGGCCGCGACGGCGCCGGCCCGCCTGCCGTTCGCCTGGACCAAGGTGCGGATGGCCGCGGCCGGCGCGGACACGCTGCGGGTGCGGGTCACGCCGGCGGGGTCCGACACGGTCGCCGTGCGCCTTTTCGACGTGGACGGAAAGCCGATCGGCGGCATCGGGACGCTGACCCTCCGGCCGCCGGCCGACGCCCGGCCGGCCGGGCCGCGCCGATCGCTGTACCGCCTGGCGTGGAAGCCCCTCGCGGACGCTCCTGAGCCGCCGGGGCCGGCGTGGTGGGCGGTGATCGGCGACGACCTCGACTGGCTGCGCGCCCCGGCCGCCCACGTGGAGGCGTACGCCGGCCTCGACGCGCTCGGCGACGCCGTCGCCCGCACCGGCGCGGCGCCCGAGGCGGTGTTCCTCCCGATCGTCCCGGACGCCGCCGTCCCCGTCCCCGTGGCGGCCCACGACGCGGCCGGGCGCGCGCTGGAGTTCCTGCGGCGGTGGCTGGCGGACGAACGGTTCGCGACCAGCCGCCTGGTGCTGGTCACCTGGGGCGCGACGGGCACAGCGCCCGCGTCCGCGCCGATCTGGGGGCTGGCGCGCACGGCGCAGGCCGAGCACCCGGGGCGGCTCACGGTGATCGACGTCGACGGTCCGGCCGTGAGCGGGCGGGCCCTGGCGACCGTGCTGGCGGCGGACGAGCCGCAGGCGCGGATCGAGGAGGGGGTCGCCCGGGTTCCCCGGCTGGCGCCGGCCACGGGATCGCCGGGGCCGGCGCCGGTGTCCCTTTCCGGGGGCACGGTGCTGGTCACCGGGGCGTCCGGCGCGCTCGGGCAGGCGGTCGCCCGCCATCTCTGCGCCGTCCACGGGGTCGGTGACCTGCTCCTCGTCAGCCGTGCCGGCCCGGACGCCCCCGGCATGGGGGATCTGTGCGCCGAGCTGACGCGGGCGGGCGTCGGCGTCGTCGCCGCCGCCTGCGACGTCACCGACCGGGCGGCGCTCGCGGACCTGCTGGCCGGCCGCCGGCTCACCGCCGTCGTCCACGCCGCGGGAGTCCTCGACGACGGCGTGCTCGAATCGCTGACCCCCGGCCGTGTGGCCGCCGTCATGCGGCCCAAGGTCGACGCCGCCTGGCATCTGCACGACCTGACCCGAGGCCACGACCTCGACGCGTTCATCCTGTTCTCCTCCGCCGCCGGCGTGCTCGGCTCGGCCGGGCAGGCCGGGTACGCCGCGGGCAACACCTTCCTCGACGCCCTCGCCGCCCACCGCGCCGCCGCCGGCCTGCCCGCCCTGTCGCTGGCCTGGGGGCCCTGGGACAGCGGGATGGCGGCGGATCGCCGCCGGCTGGAGCGTGGCGGGGTCGTCCCGTTCTCGACGGAGGAAGCGCTGGAGCTCCTCGACGCCGCGCTGCTCCGGCCGGAGCCGCTGCTGGTCCCGCTGCACGTCCGCACGGCGACGCTGCGGGCGGCGGCCGATCTGCCGCACGTCTGGCACGACCTGGTGCGGCCGAGACGGTCGCCGCGGCCGCGTACACCCGGCCTGGACCTGCGCGGCCGGGCCGACGAGGACCGGGAGCCGGTGCTGCGGGAGCTCGTCCGCACCGAGGTGGCCGCGGTCCTCGGGTACGCCTCGGTCGAGGAGGAACGGTCGTTCACCGAGCTCGGCCTCGACTCGCTCACCGCGGTGGAGCTCCGCAACCGGCTGGAACGGGCGACGGGCCTGCGGCTGCCCGCGACGGTCGTGTTCAACCAGCCGACCCTGCCCGCGCTCACGAGCTTCCTGCTGGCCGAGCTGGCCGGCCCGGCGGAGGCGAACGGCCCGGCGGCGGCCGACACGCTGGGCGAGGCCTTCCGGCAGGCGTGCGCGGAGAACCGCACGGGCGAAGGCATGGAGCTGGTCCGGCTGGCGGCGCGGTTCCGGCCGGTCTTCACC
>DASUCK010000383.1:0-2263 GCA_036276095.1 Nonomuraea sp.
CTGGAAGTGCTGGCCGAGCGCGGCCTCCTGGAGAAGGTGCACGGCGGCGCGACCGCCGTCGGCCCCGGCTCGACCGAGGAGCCGGGCTTCACCGCCAAGTCCGCCCGCCAGCAGCAGGAGAAGGAGGCCATCGCGCAGCGGGCGGCGCAGCTCGTGCGCCCCGGCACCGCCGTGGCGCTGTCCGCGGGCACCACGACCTGGGCGCTGGCGCACCACCTGATCGGCGTGCCCGACCTCACCGTGATCACCAACTCCATCCCGGTCGCCGAGGTCTTCCACCGCAATCCGCGCGCCGACCGCACGGTCGTGCTGACCGGCGGCGTACGCACCCCGTCGGACGCGCTGGTGGGCCCGGTGGCCGTGGCCGCGATCCGCCGCCTGCACGTGGACACGCTCTTCCTCGGCGTGCACGGCATGAGCGTCCGGGCCGGCTTCACCACGCCCAACCTGCTGGAGTCCGAGACCGACCGGGAGCTGGTCGCGGCCGCTAACCGCCTGGTGGTGCCGGCCGACCACACCAAGTGGAACACCGTCGGCATCAGCACCATCGCCGAGCTGTCCGAGGCCGACGTGGTCGTCAGCGACGCGGGGCTGCCCGAGGACGCACGTGCGGAGCTGGCCGAAAGGGCCGGAGAACTGATCATCGCGGAGGTCTCGCTGTGAAGCGCACCATCACCCACCTGGCCGACGGCCGGGAGCTGATCTACTTCGACCGGCGCGACGACGCCGAGCGGAGCGCGATCGACCGCCGGGCGCTCGACCCCCGGCCGGTGGCGTCCGAGCTGCGCTACGACCCGCTCACCGAGGAGTGGGTGGCGATCGCCGGGCACCGGCAGACGCGCACCCACCAGCCGACGGGTACGGCGGCCGAGTGCCCGCTGTGCCCGTCGTCGGAGGCGCGTTCGACGGAGATCCCGGCGTACGACTACGACGTCGTGGTATTCGAGAACCGATTTCCGCCCTTCTCAGGAAATTTCGGTACGTACGGTGCTGTGGGTGGTCTCAGTGAGGTGCGCCCCGGCGTGGGCAGGTGCGAGGTGGTCTGCTTCACCCCCGACCACGACTCCTCCTTCTCCCGGCTGTCGGACGACCAGGTCGAGCTGGTCATGGAGGCGTGGGCGGACCGCACCGCCGAGCTGTCCGGGATCGAGGGCGTCGAGCAGGTCTTCTGCTTCGAGAACCGCGGTTCGGAGATCGGCATCACGCTGGCCCACCCCCACGGCCAGATCTACGCCTACCCGTACGTCACCCCGCGCACCAGGCTCCACCTGCGGGCCGCCGCCCGCTACGCCAAGGGCGACCTGTTCGCGGACGTGCTGGCCGCCGAGCGGGCCGCGGGCACCCGGGTGGTGGCCGCCAACGAGCTGTGGACGGCGTTCGTCCCGGCGGCCGCGCGCTGGCCGTTCGAGGTGCACGTGTACCCGCACCGGCGGGTGCCCGACCTGGCGGCGCTGACGGAGGCCGAGCGGGCCGCGTTCGCGCCGCTCTACACCTCGCTGCTGCGGGCCTTCGACGGGCTGTTCGGGGTCGTGATGCCCTACATCGCGGCCTGGCACCAGGCTCCCGTCCGCGAGGGGCGCGAGCTGGCGTACCTGCATCTGGAGCTGTTCAGCGTGCGGCGGGCGGCGGGGAAGCTGAAGTACCTGGCGGGGTCGGAGTCGGCGATGGGGGCGTTCGTCAACGACGTGCTGCCGGAGGAGGCGGCGCGCATGCTTCGATCACGAGTAGATCACTAAAAGATTTCTACTTAAGGTCGCATTACTCGTGATCTACCACTAATATCCCCATATGCCGCGACCGTAACAGCCGTGGCACGCCTAATCCCGGGCGCGTCGCCCGGGAGCCGGGGACCCATCGCACCTGGGGTGAATCCACTTCGGTGGTAGGGAGCTCCCACGCCCGAACCCGTCAGCTAACCCGGCCGGCAGAGGGAGAGGAACATCGCACGTGGCGGCTTCGTCCCCCGCGAACCTTGCCATCGGCCTCATCACCATCGCCGCCGTCGCCCTCGGCCCCGCGACCGCGGTGCGGGCGGCCCCCAAGCCCACCGAGGCGCAGCTGCGCGCCCAGCTCAAGCAGCTCAACGCCAAGGTCGACAAGCTCATCGAGCAGTACAACCTCAAGCGCGTCGAGCTGGCCAAGGCCCAGGAGGCCGCCGCGGCCACCGAGCGGCGCCTGGCCGCCGCCGAGCAGGCGCTCGCCGACACCGAGCGCAGGGTCGCCGAGATCGCCCGCCTGCGCTACCAGAACGGCGACACCTCGC
>DASUCK010000384.1:0-6175 GCA_036276095.1 Nonomuraea sp.
AGACCCCCGCGGGGCGGGCGGGCCGATCGCCTGCCGGGCGCGCATCTCCTCCAGGTCCAAGGCGACCGGCCCACCGCACCGTCCGGTGCCGGACGGCGGTTCCGCTCATCCTCCCGTATCGCCGGCTTCTCGAGCTCGCCACACTGACCCTCCTCGCCGGCTACGGCCGTGGATCGGCAGCGATGGTGGCGGGCGCGTGTGGCCGGGCAACGTGGTGAGAGGCTGGTGGGGGCTAGAATTGATCGCGGCTCCCTCGGGAGTTTTCAACCTGCGGGACCGGTGAGGTTTCCGATCGAGAATCCCACGGGGTTCCGCCTCACCGGTCCTTTGGCTTCCATAGGGTCTGCCGTCCCGGAGGGTTCCGGGACGGCAGACCAGGGGATCACTCGTGGTCCGGCGGAGTCAGAAGGTTTTCCGCCCGTTCGGACAGTTCGCTGAAGCGGATCAGCGCCTTTCTGAGGCCGTGGAGCCGGTGCGGATCGGGGCTGATCGAGACGGCCAGGGCGCACAGATCGTGACCGATCAGCCATTGGAAGATCATGTCGTCGAGTACGGCGACGACGTGAAAATCCAGGGGGAGATCGTGCATCGCCTGTCGAGCCCGCTCCAGGGCCTGGGCCCCGTTGAGCCCGCCCGTTTCGTGCAGGGACGGGAGGTTGATCGGGATGGGGAGAAGGCCGAGGAGCTTGCTCGTGAGCGCGTACGCGCCCGTTAACAGGTCGGCCAGTTCTTCCAAGTCTTCCATGTGGCTGCCTCTCTGGAGTTGTCAACCTGCGTCCGGTTCGGGGTTCCGACCCCCTTGCCGATGCCTCCATTATGTCATAAATCCTTACGGTCCTTCAAGGATTTATGGCGAAGTGTCACGCCGCCGCTCATGCCGACCGCAGCCTCACGCGGTGTTGAGGCCGCAAGGAGCAGGGTCGCCCCGGGGATGTCCCGGGGCGACCCTGCTTGGTCGATCACAGGTCCCGGCGGAGGTGTTCCTTCACGTGCTCGGTCAAGTGGGTGACGCGCCCTACGGCGAGCCAGACCACTTCCAGCCGGTAGGCGAGTGCGCCCGCGTCGTGCGTCCGGAGATTGGCATCGGCCAGGGCGCACATGTCGAACGCCCCCAGCCATTCGACGATCGCCATGTTCAGCAGCGCTGTGACGTGGGGATCGATGGGAAGATCCATGAGCATGCCGCGCGCCCTGGTGAGCGCTGTGACGATGACGTTCGCATCCTCCGGACCCGTCTCCTGCGCTTCGTCCCACAGCGCCGGGATGTTGATCGGGATGGGGAGAAGGCCGAACAGCTTGCCGATGACGCTGTAGAGATCTACCAGCATCTCGATCAGGGTCTGAAGCCGTTCGTTGTACTCGTCGGCGTCCATCCGCTGTCCTCTCTGGAGTTGTCAACCCGCGTCCGGTTCGGGGTTCCGACCCCCTTGCTGATGCCTCTATTATGCCATAAGTTCTTGCGATCCTTAAAGGACTTATGGCATGCTGGATCCATGACGACCACCGAAGCGCACGGCGATCCCGACGTCGACGCCGCCGCCGGGCGCATTGCCGAAGCCCTGGGCATCACCCGAGCCGAGCTGGCCGACGCCGTCAACGAACAGGCGTCGCTCGGCCACGACCGGCCCGCCGGAGACCTGCTGCTCCTCGCCCTTGCCGACGTGGTGCGACGCGACCCGGGTCGGCATGACCTCGTCGGCGCGGTCGAGGCCGGGGAAATCCTCGGCGTGTCCCGCGCGCGCGTTCACCAACTCGCCGACCCGACCACCGGCCATCGTGATTTCCCCCGCCCCCGCTACCACCTCGCGGCAGGAAAACTGTGGGCGCGAGCCGACATCATCGCCTTTGACCAGCAATGGGACCGCCGCCGGACCGGCCGCCCCCGCAAGACACCACAGTGATCACGCCCGGCCGGGGCGGCGCGCCCCTACTGACGGCGGGAGTCGGTTGCGGGGGGCATCGAGCCCCCCGCAACCGATACCGCGCCGCTGACCGTTGCCACGCCGGCAACCCGCCGATGCCGCCAAAGGGCCCGACGCCGCGACCGGCCAGGCGTTGCCCGCTCACAGGCGTGGGTCGTTCACCAGCCTGAATCCGTCCGCATCGGCCGCCGTCAAGTGCTCGACCGTGAAACGCCGGCCGGGCAGCTCGTTGGCCGGGAGCTCCGCCTGCTCGGCGATCCGGGCGGCCGGGACACGCAGCGGCGCGGAGGCCGGATGCCGGGCGGTGACCAGTTCGGCCTGATCGCCGACGGTCAGCAACACCTCGACTTCGTTGTCCGCCGCGGACGCCAGAGCCGGCCACCGGCCGCGGTCCTCCTGCAGCCGACGCCGCGCGGTCATCGTGGCCAGGCCCGCATGCCCGCCCAGGTCCCGCAAGGGGAAGTCGGCGCGGAACCGGGCACGGGCCGCCGTCATGAGCAGACGCCGGCGGGCCTCCAAGTCGGCCAGCGCGTCGCGCACCACATGCAGGGCCTGCGCCATGTCCGCCGCCGAGTCCGGCAGGTGATCCATGCTCTGCTGATTGCCGAGCTCGTGCAGCAGCCGCCCGAGGCGGCCGGAGTCGACCAGCGCGGCCAGCGCACCGGCCGGGTCGTCCGCGGCGCGCGAATAGACGACGGTGAAGCTCTGCTCGTCGCCGTCCCCCGGATGCGTCGTGATCTTCAAGGCATCCTCCCCTGCAACCGCGTACCACTTTGGTACACAAATTGAGGTCGAGCGTACCAGAATGGTACGTCGCGTGGTGTTGCCCCTCCGTCACGTCCCCGGGCGATCCAGGCCGCACGGTCACGGCGCCACCGCCGATAGTGGCCCCAGAGCGGCATTGCGATGGCGGGCGGGCCGCCGTACAAGCGGCCGGCCAGATCGGGCGCCGGAGGCTGCACTCTTCCCTCGTCGCTCAGTCGCTTCGCTCCCTCGACTCCTCGGTCCAGAGCACAGCCGCGCCCTCCTGGCTGGCCGCTTGAACAGGCACCCGCCGTACTTCGGTTCCGCGCGAGCGCATGAGCGCCGTCGTCACTACTCGCCGACCCGCACGTACCGCGCCGTAGCCGGGCGGTGGATCGCGACCGGCTCACGCGGTCCCGCGCCGCACTGCCCGCTCTCCCCTCTTCGACCCCCCCAAGGGCTGTGGCGACCTCGGACAGGAGGAGCTTTTCCGGCAGGTGGCTGACAGATGCGACTCTTGCCGCATAGCAGACGTTTTGTCACACTCGTCTCAGGGCCCACAATCGGAATGGACCAAGGTATCTGCGATACGGGCCTCCGGCCCGCAACAGGCTCGCGCCCCACTCGACCCGGCCGGGAAAGGGGGTGGATCACGTGGCGTGGGTGAGCGTGATCGGCCCTTTGATGGAGCAGGTCGACTACCGGCTGCAGGAGGGTGCCGGCTGCGGCATCCACCACCGCGGCGACCACGAGACCGGCGACGGGCCCGCCCCGGCCGACACGCCGATCACCTACCGTCTGGCCGATGAGCGCGGGCTGATGTGGATCGGTCAGGGCTTGGGCGAGTTAGGTCTCACCGCCCAGACCTCGCTCACCGCCCAGCAGCACGACGTCGCCCGCGCCATCATGAGCGGGCTGCACCCGGTCACCGGCGAGGTCCTGGTGCCGGCCAAGCACGTGACCGACCCCCGCGCCAAACTCCCTGCCGCGCCCCTGGGCGAGGCCCTGGAGACGGCGGCCGCCGAACGCGGCACCACCCTCGCGCGACTGCTGGCCGACCGTCAGGCGATGGCCAAACGCGCTGCCCGGATGGCGCGCGGCATCGCCCGCCAGGGTCAGGCGCACCTGATGCCCATCACCGACATCGAGCAGCTCGCCCGCGCCGCCGGCGTCGGCCTGGACCTCTCCACCGTGTACCGGCCGCAAGAGCTGGCCTACGCGCGCAAGTGGCGGCACGCGCGGGTGCGCATCGGCAACCGCGGCTACGACCTGACGTTGGACGTGGCCAAGAGCGTGAGCGTGTTGTACGGGCTGGCCGGCCGCGTCTTCGCCGCCGAGCTGGAGGACGTCTTCGCCGCCGCCGTCACCGAAACGGTCGCCGCCATGGAGACCTGGGCCGCCTACGGGCAGCGCGGCCACCAGGGCGACGGGCAGCTCGCCAAGCGGGCCGAGTCCACCGGGTTGCTCGGCTGGGTGATGTGGCACCGCACGGCCCGCCCGGTCGGCACCGCGGCGCCGGACCCGCACCTGCACGCGCACGTCACGATCGCCAACATGGTGCGCGGCCGCGAAGACGGCCGCTGGTCGGCCATCGGCGCCGGCGGGCGGGACATCCACCGGCACGCGCACGCCGCCGACGCCCTGCTCAAGGCCCGCCTCCGCCGCACCCTGACCCGCCGGTACGGGATCGCCTGGGCGCGCGATCCGCACACCGGCGCCTGGGAGATCGCGGCCATCCCAGCCGAGGTGCGGTCGCTGTTCTCCAAGCGGGACAGCCAGGTCAAAGCGGTGCTGGACAAGCTCGGCACCCCCTACGTCCAGGCCTCGCGGCAGGCCCGCAAGGTGGCCTCGGCCGAGTCCCGGCAGCCGCAGACCGCCCCCGAGCAGGTGGGCCTGCGCGCGGACTGGCGCGAGCAGTGCCGCGCTGCCGACGTCGACGCCGAGGCGCTGGTGCAGGCATGCAGGCAGGGCGGCGCGGTGCTGCCGGAGCGGCCCAGCCCGGCTGAGATCGCCGCCTGGATCTGGCGGCCCGAGCAGGGCCTGACCGCGCAGCGCAAGGTGATCACCCGCGCTGATGTGCTGGCGGCCGTCATCGACGCGCTGCCTGATGGGGTGGCTGATCTGGCCGAGGCCGAAGCCCTCACCGACGAGGTCCTGGCGTGCGCGCCGGCGGTCCGGCTCCCGGACGCGGGCGCGAGCCATCTGAGCAACGCCGACCGTTACACCTCCGCCGACATCCTGGCCGCCGAGCAGGTGATCCTGGCCAGTGTCCGCCGCCGCTACGACACCGGCGTCGCGGTCCTGGACGGCGACGCCGTCCACCTGGCCATCGACGCCTTCCAGGTCACCCACGGTCTGGAGCTCGCCGACGAACAGCGGGCCGCGCTGCAGCGGCTCCTGACCGCCGGCCACGGGGTGGAAGCCATCATCGGCGTGCCCGGCGCGGGCAAGACCACGCTGATGGCCGCCGCCCGCGCCGCCTACGAAGCGCGCGGCATGGTCGTCCGCGGCGCCGCCACCGCCGCGGTGGCGGCCGCCAACCTGCGCGCCGAGTCCGGCATCCCCTCCCGCACCATCGCCACCTGGCTGCAGCGCATCACCGACCCGCAGCGGCCCGGCCTGACCGGAGTGGACGTGCTCGTGGTCGACGAGGCCGCGATGGTCGACGATCGCGAGCTGGCCGCGTTGCTGGGCGAGGCGGAACGCACCGGCACCAAGATCGTGCTCATCGGTGACCCGGTGCAGCTGCGCGCGGTCGGCGTCGGCGGCGGCTTCCGCGCCGCCCACCGCCAGATCGCCGGCCTCACCTTGCGGGAGAACCGCCGTCAGCGCGACCCGCTGGAGCGCCGGGCGATCGAGCTGTGGCGCGATGAGCAGCGGTATGCGGCCCTGCGCACCTGGGGCGAGGGCGGGCGCGTGCACGCTGGCCGGGACGCGGCCGACACCATGGCCCGCCTGGTCGCCGACTGGGCCGCCGCGCGCGAACCGTACCGCACCGCCGCCGGCCCGGGGGCCGTGCATGATGAGCTGGCCGGGGTGCTGGTGCTGGCCGGCACCAACGCCGCCGTCGACCGGCTCAACCTCGCCGCGCGGGCGCTTCGCCGGGAGCAGGGGGAGATCACCGGCCCCGACCGGATCTACCACATCGCCGGCGGCCGCAGCATCGCCCTGGCGGTTGGCGATCACGTGCGGGTGCGCCGCAATGACTACCGGGCCCGCCGCGGCGAAGCCGACGCCGATGTGCTCAACGGCTACCGCGGCCACGTGACGGCCATCGATGAGCGCGGCCGCGTCCAGGTGGAATGGCGCCATGCCGGCCCGGACGGGCCGACACTTGCCCGTGAGTGGATCAGCCCGTTCTACATTGCCTGTTGCCCGGCGCTGAAAATGCCGACGAAGCGGGCACTGACGGTGCCGACGATCGGCGACGAGAACACCCCGCCGCTGGGGTGTGCGACGGGGTGTTCATCGGCAAGGTGTCGTCGTTCGTCGGCATGGTGCCGGTCGTT
>DASUCK010000385.1:0-17340 GCA_036276095.1 Nonomuraea sp.
GCAGGACCATGGACCGGCGTGAGGGCGACAAGGAGTAACCTCGTCACCCGTGACGCGTTCCTCCCTCACCACGCCGCCACCGGGCGCCGTCGTGCCCGCGGCGCATCCCGCCGCGCCGCCGCCCGGCAGCGACCTCGGCTCCCACTACAGCCGCTGCTTCGGCTGCGGCGCCGACCACCCGACCGGCCTGCGCCTCGCGGCCAGGACACCGGACGGCGTCACCGTCGAGGCCGAGTTCACGGTGGGCGAGGCGCACCAGGGCGCGCCGACGCTGGCACACGGGGGAGTGCTGGCCACCGCCATGGACGAGGTGATCGGAATGTCCGTCTACCTCTTCCACAAGCCGTATGTGACGGGGCGGCTGGAGACCGACTACCTCCTCCCCGTTCCCGTGGGCACGACACTCCACCTGCGTGCCTGGTGCAACGGCATCGCGGGCAGGAAGGCGTACCTTGAGGCTGAGGGGCGCATCGGAGCCCCCGACGGACCGGTCGCCGTCCGCGCGGCAGCGCTGTTCATCGAGGTGAGCATGGAACACTTCGCCCGGCACGGCGACCTGGCCGCCATCACCGCAGAACACCACGACTACGAGGTGAACCCGTGAGCGACGTCGAAGTCCTCATCCACCGGCTCGACGCCGGCCTGCCGCTGCCCGGCTACGCCCACCCGGGCGACGCGGGCGCCGACCTCTACGCGGCCGAGGACGTCGAGTTGCTGCCCGGAGAGCGGGCCGTGGTCGGCACGGGGGTGGCGATCGCGCTGCCCGACGGTTACGCGGCGTTCGTCCACCCGAGGTCGGGGCTGGCGGCCAGGCACGGGATCACGATGGTCAACGCCCCCGGCACGGTCGACGCCGGCTACCGGGGCGAGATCAAGGTGACCCTGATCAACACGGACGCCAAGGAGCCCTTCCGGCTCCGGCGCGGCGACCGCGTGGCCCAGCTGGTGATCCAGCGGGTCGAGCGCGCGGCCTTCCACGAGGTCGAGCGCCTGCCCGGGTCCGTACGCGGCGCGAACGGCTTCGGATCGACGGGCCGCTGACCGGGCGGCGGCAGGTAAGACAGACGAGCAGGGAGAGTGAGAGAAGTGTTCCGACGTCGCCGGCGGCGTGAGCAGCCGGAGCAGGTGGCCGAGCAGGAGCCCGCCGCCCCCATGCGTGAGTCCGGCCCGTGGGACGCCGACGAGCCCCACCCCGACCACGACCGGATCGACCTCGGCGGCCTGCGGCTGCCGCACAACCCGGCCTTCGACGTGCGTCTGGCCTCGGTCGGCGACCAGCACGTCGGCGTGGTCGTCCTCTTCGAGGAGAGCACGCTGCAGCTGCAGGCGCTGGCCGCGCCGCGCAGCTCGGGCCTGTGGGACGAGGTCAGGACCAAGCTCCGGTCGCAGGCGAAGGACCTGGAGGAGCGCGAGGGCCCGTTCGGCACCGAACTGGCCGGCGAGATCAAGGCCGACGGCACCGTACGCCCGGTCCGCTACCTCGGCATCGACGGCCCGCGCTGGTTCCTGCTCGCGGTGATCTCCGGCAAGGGCACGCACGACGAGGGCGTCTCCGGGCTGTTCGCCGACTTCGTCAAGGACGTCGTGGTGGTGCGCGGCGACGAGCCGATGGCCCGCGAGGAGCCCATCCCGCTGCGCCGTCCGAACGACTCCGGCGGTGACCCCGGCGGTGCCGCGGGCGACGATCGGCCCTCGTTCAACCCGTTCAAGCGAGGACCTGAGATCAGTGAGATTCGCTGAGAGCTGACATCGCATAGGCTGAGTCATCATGAGTACGGCAGAGCCCCCGAAACGTGGGGGATTGCGTGGGTTCTTCAGTCGGCTGGCATCCCCTCAGTCCGAGATCGAGGCCCAGGAGCTACGGGAAGACGCCGACGAGGTCGGCGCGACGCCCATCGCGTCGTGTGGCGGCCGCCGGCGGTTCTGCGTAGCCGGTACGCTACGTACGGTGACACTGCGTCCGAGAGGTGGTGCCCCCGCGCTGGAGGCCGAGCTCTACGACGGGTCCGACGTGATCGACCTGGTCTGGCTCGGCCGACGCAAGATCGCGGGCATCGAGCCAGGGCGCACGGTCAAGGCCGAAGGGCTGGTCAGCGTCCAAGACGGGCGCAAGGTGATGTTCAATCCGCGTTACGAGCTGCGTCCAGGGAGTTGATCGGGTGAGTGCCGAGGCCGGAGAGGTCGCCCACGACACCGTGGAGGCGGCGGTGCGAGCCCAGCTCGCCAAGGCGCTGGGCGGGGTGCGCGGCATCGTCGAGGCCGCCATCCCGACCATCGCGTTCACGGTGTCGTGGATCGCGAGCGAAAACCTGAAGCTGTCGCTCATCGTCAGCATCTCGCTGGCGGTCCTGCTGCTGGTGGTGCGGATCGTGCAGCGGTCCACGCCGCAGTTCGTGATCAACAGCTTGATCGGCATCGCGATCGGCGCCTTTTTCGCCAGCCGGACAGGCGACGCGAAAGACTACTTCCTGCCCGGCATTCTCTGGAACGCCACCTACATGGTCGGCATGCTCGTGTCGATCGTCGCCCGGTGGCCGGTGGTCGGTTTCCTGATCGGCTCGGTCACGGGCGACCCGACCGCCTGGCACAGAGATCCCGGCATCGTGCGGCTGTGCATGCGGCTGACCTGGCTGCTCATGCTGCCGTGCGCGGTCAGGGTGGCCGTGCAGGGGCCCGTCTACCTGTTGGGCGGCGGCGACGAAGCGGTGGCCGCGCTCGGCGTGGCCAAGATCGTGATGGGCTGGCCGCTGCAGGTGGCGGCGTTCGCCGCGATGGTGTGGCTGCTCGGCCGCGGCCGCACCCCGATCAAACCGCCGGTCGCCCCGGCCTGACCTGATCGCCGACGCTTGGCCCCGGTCAGCGGATCTCGTCGCGGGCGCGGGCCGGCACGTTGCAGCGCATGATCGTCCTCTGCCCGGCGCGAGCCGGGCATCCGCGCCGGTCGGTGAAGGAAGGGTGAACTTTTCCGCCCGTACGGTCACGGACCGTGCGTCGGCGGCGACGGCGCCCGCTCCTCTGGGTACTCTTTGGGGCATGGACGCCGAGGATCAGCCCGTCGAGGGGCCCGCCAGGGGAGCGGTCTACACCGAGGAGCAGCGGGCCGCCACGCTGGCCGCGTTGCTCGACATCATGGGCGGCCGGCCGCCTGCCGACATGCTTGAGCTCGTCCGCCGGCGCGACGAGGAGTTCACCGGCGGCCGCACCCACGTGGCGTGATCGGTCGCGTCCTCGACTCCAGTGCCCTGATCGCGTGGGGCCGCCGCTCGTCGCCGTACGTCGACGCGGTGATCTTCTCCAGGGCCGAGCACCAGGGCTACATCGTCCCGGTCGTCACCACGGCGGCCGCCCTGGCCGTGGCCCTCGCGCAGCTCCCCGGCACGTCGGTGGCCACGGTGGAGACCCTGCTGAGCATGGAGATCAGCCTGGTCGACGACCTGACGCCCGACACCGCGGCGGCGGTGGCCGAGACGCTGCGCCGCGCCGGGTCCCAGGCCGCCGAACACGTCACGGCGGCCACGGTCGTGCGGGCCGCCCGTCACCGCTCGCTCCCGGTGGTGACCTCCAACCCCCATCCGCTGACCGTCCTGTGGTCTGACGTCGCCATCGACCTGATCCCGGGTTAGCCCGTGGCCGGCGGCCCGTCCCACGCGTCGGCTCCGCGGGCGGCCAGGCCGTCTACGCCCTGGTCAGCAGGCCGACGCACTCGACGTGGTGGGTCATGGGAAAGGCGTCGAAGGCGCGCAGGGCGGACAGGGTGTAGCCGCGGGCGGCGAGCCAGTTCACGTCGCGGGCGAAGGTGGCGGGGTCGCAGGAGACGTAGACGATGCGGGAGGCGTCGAGGGTGGTGATGCGGTCGGCCACCTCGCGGCCGAGACCGGAGCGGGGCGGGTCGACCACCACGAGGTCGGCGCGTTCGATCTCGAAACGGTCGAGGGCCTCCTCCACGCGGCCGCGCTCCACGCGCGCCTGGGGGAGGTCGCGGAGGTTGGCGCGGGCGTCGCGGACGGCGGACGGCTCCGACTCCAGGCCGAACACCGCGCCCTCCGGGCCGACCGCCTCGGCCAGGCCGGCGGCGAAGAGGCCGACGCCGCAGTAGAGGTCGAGCGCCCACTCGCCGGGCTCCGGGGCCGCGTACGCCAGCACCGCGTCCAGCAGCGTCTCCGCCGCGCCCGGATGCACTTGCCAGAAGCCGCTGCCGGCGACCCGGAACCCGCGATCGCCGGCCTGCTCGTGCAGCATGCCCGAGCCGCGCCGCGGGACGGTGCGGCCCTTGCCCTGGTCGAGGAGGATCGAGGCGGTGGCCTCCAGCTCGGGCACGGTGACGCTCCGGCGCGGCCGCGGCGTCACCACCACGGCCCGGTCGCCGGTGGCGGAGGCGATGACCTCGACGCCGGCCGCGCCCGGCCACCGGTGGGCCTCCGCGCGGACCGCCTCCACCTCCGGGTGGGCAATCAGGCAGGCGTCGACGACCTCGATCTCGTGCGAGCGGTGGCGGCGGAAGCCCAGCTCGCCGGTGGGCCGGGCGGCGAACTGCACGCGGGTGCGCCAGCCGAGCCCGTCTTTGGCGCCGGGCACCTCCTCGACCACGATCTCGCGCTCGATGCCGGCCAGCCGGCGCAGCTGCTCGGCCACGACCTGCGCCTTGAGCCGCCGCTGGGCCTCGGGGGTGGCGTGCTGCCAGTCGCAGCCGCCGCAGCGGCCGGGGCCGGCGTACGGGCACGGCGGGACGACCCGGTCGGGCGACGGCTCAAGGATCTCCACGGCGTCGGCCCGCAGGAACCGGGCCGTCTCCTCGGTGACCTCGGCGACGACGCGTTCGCCGGGCAGCGCGTGGCGGACGAAGACGACCCGCCCTTCGTGGCGTGCCACACACCAGCCGCCGTGCGCGACCGGACCTACCGTAAGCTCGAGAGATGCCTGTTCCACAACGACACCCTATGGGGGGCCGCGACCTGTGGCCGACCACGGGGAGCGGGGTCACCGCGCCGGGATGCGTGATCCCCTACTGTAAGTGACCGTGGATGCGGCGCGCGTGGTGCGGCGGCGGCCCGGTTTCGGGGGCACGCTGCTGGCCGTGCTGTTCGCCTGCGCGTCGCTCACGCCCTCGCTGCTGCCCCGCACGTGGCTCTACCAGGGGGTGATGAGCGCGGTCACGGCCATCCTGGGGTACGCCGTGGGGGCCGCGATCGGCGCGCTGGGGCGGGCGGTGATCGCCTACCGGCTGCCGGAGCGGGCGCGGCGGATCGCCTGGCGGGTCATGGTGGCCGGGTGCGTGGCGCTGGCGGGGACGGCGCTCTGGTACAGCTACGGCTGGCAGCGCGACCTGCGGGCGCTCATGGGCATGGACACCCGGGTCACGTGGTTCCCGCCGGTGATCCTGGCGATCGCCGCCGGACTCTTCACGTTCTTCCTCTTCGTCGCCCGGCTCGTCCGGCTCGGCGGCCGCCACCTCGTCGCGTGGCTCGACCGGTTCGTCCCTTTCTACGTCAGCCGCCTCGTCGGCGTGCTCCTCATGGCGTTCATGGTCGCGGTCTTCGCCGACGACGTGCTGTTCTCCACGTTCGTCGCCGGGGCCAGCGACGTCGCCTCGGTCGCCAACGACGGCAACCATCCCGGCGTGCGCCGGCCGGCGTCCACGCTGGTCTCCGGCGGCCCCGGGTCGCTGGTCAGCTGGGAGTCCATGGGCCGCGAGGGTCGCAGCTTCGCCGCCTCCACCGCGGCGCCGTCCGCCCTGGCCGCCTTCTCCGGCCATCCCGCCGCCCGCCCGATCAGGGTGTACGTCGGCCTCGACACCTCCGGCTCCCCACGCGCCCAGGCCGCGCTCGCGGTGCGCGAGCTGGAACGCACCGGCGCGTTCCGGCGTCCCGTGCTGGCCGTGCTCGGCACCACCGGCACCGGCTGGGTCGACCCGCACATCGCCGACACGCTGGAGTACATGTACAACGGCCGCTCGGCCCTGGTCGCCGTCCAGTACTCGTACCTGCCGAGCTGGCTGTCGTTCCTGGTCGACCGGGACAAGGCGGCGGTCAGCGGGCGGGCGCTGTTCGAGGCGGTGCGCGAGCGGTGGGCCCGGCTGCCGTCCGGCGAGCGGCCGCGGCTGGTGCTGTCCGGCGAGAGCCTGGGCGCGTACGAGATGGAGCGGGCCTTCCACGACCTGGACGACCTGGTCGCCCGGTCCGACGGCGCGTTGTTCGTCGGCCCGCCGAACGCCGACCCGATCTGGCACCACGTCACGAACGCCCGCGACCCCGCCAGCCCCGTCTGGCTGCCGGTGTACGAATCAGGGCGTACGGTGCGGTTCGCCCGCCGCCCCGGTGACCTGAGCCGCCTGCCGGGCCCCTGGCCGCACCCGCGCGTGGTCTATCTGCAGAACTCCTCCGACCCGGTCGTCTGGTGGTCGCCCCAGCTGATCTACGACCGGCCGGCCTGGCTGGAGGGCGAACGCGGCCACGACGTCAACCCGGAGATGAACTGGTTCCCGCTGGTGACGTTCTGGCAGGTGCTGGTGGACATGACGGCCGGGCTGTCCATGCCGCCCGGCCACGGCCACCGCTACGGCGCCACCATCGTCGACGGCTGGGCCGCGGTCGCCGCGCCGCCGGGCTGGAGCGCGGCCGACACCGCGCGCCTGCGCGCGCTGTTCAACGCGTCCTGATCTGCTCGTCCTCGACCGCCTGGTTCCACGGCCGGCGTACGGAGCCGGGCGCGAACGGCTCGGGACGGCCCAGCAGCCGGTCGGAGGAGTGGAGCTGCCACGGCACGCTCGTCACCATGACGCCCGGCTTGAACAGCAGCCGCGCCTTCAGCCTGAGCGCGCTCTGGTTGTGCAGCAGGTGCTCCCACCAGTGGCCGACGACGTACTCGGGGATGAAGACCGTCACCACGTCGCGCGGGGAGCGCCGCCGCAGGGTCTTGACGTAGTCGAGGATCGGCTGCGTGATCTCCCGGTACGGCGAGTCGAGCATCTTGAGCGGCACCGGGATGCCCCGCCTCTCCCACTCCTCCTGCAGCTGGCGGGCCTCCTCGCCCTCGACGCCCACGGTGACGGCCTCCAGGGACGACGGCCGGGTGGCGCGGGCGTAGGCCAGCGCCCGCATGGTCGGCTTGTGGACCTTCGAGACGAGCACGATGGCGTGGTTGCGGGCCGGCAGCATCGTCGGCTCGTAGTCCTCGGTGATCTCCAGCTCGGACGCGATGTGATCGTAGTGGCCGCGGATCCCCTTCATCAGCAGGAACAGCACCGGCATGGCCAGCACCACGATCCACGCGCCGAGCAGGAACTTCGTCACCAGCACCACGACCAGCACCAGCCCGGTGAAGACCGCGCCGAAGCCGTTGATGGCGCGCGAACGGATCATGTGCCGGCGGCGCAGCCGGTCCTGCTCGGTCTTCAGCAGCCGCGTCCAGTGGATGACCATCCCCGTCTGGCTCAGCGTGAACGACACGAACACGCCGACGATGTACAGGTGCACCAGCGCGCTCGGGTTGGCGTCGAACGCGATGATCAGCAGGCAGGCGAACGCGGCCAGCAGCACGATGCCGTTGGAGAAGGCCAGCCGGTCACCTCTGGTGTGGAGCTGGCGGGGCAGGTAGCGGTCCTGCGCCAGGATCGAGCCGAGCACGGGGAAGCCGTTGAAGGCGGTGTTCGCGGCGAGGAACAGGATGAGCGCGGTGATGGCGCTGATGTAGACGAAACCGGTCGACTCGTGGCCGAACACCGCCGAGGCGACCTGTGGCAGGATCGCCTCGTTGGTGAAGCCGGGCGGCGCCGGTCGCCCGTTGATGACCAGCTGGCCCTGCGGGTCCTCGGCCGCCTTCACGCCCGACATCAGCGCGAGCGTGATCACGCCGACGAACATCGTCACCGCGATCAGGCCCATCAGCGCCAGCGTGGTGGCCGCGTTCCTGCTCTTGGGCTTGCGGAAGGCGGGCACGCCGTTGCTGATCGCCTCGACGCCGGTCAGCGCGGCGCAGCCGTTGGAGAAGGCGCGCAGCAGCATGAACGCCAGCGCCAGGCCGGCCAGAGCGCCGCCGCCGTGCTCGGCGCGCAGCTCGAAGCCCGCGCTCGGCGCGGTCAGCTCGTGGCCGAGCGCGCCGATCCGGAAGAACCCCCAGGCGATCATGCCGAGCACGCCGACGACGAAGAGGTACGTGGGAACGGCGAAGATCCCGCCGGACTCGCGGATGCCGCGCAGGTTCATGACCGTCAGCAGGACGACGATGGACACCGCCACGCCCACCTTGTGCTCGGCCACGAACGGGATCGCCGAGCCGATGTTGTCGACGCCCGACGACACCGACACCGCGACCGTCAGCACGTAGTCGACCAGCAGCGCGCTGGCCACGGTGAGGCCGGAGTTCGGCCCGAGGTTGGTCATGGCGACCTCGTAGTCGCCGCCGCCGCTCGGGTAGGCGTGCACGGTCTGCCGGTAGGACGCCACGACCGTGAACATCAGCACCACGATGGCCACCGCGATCCAGGGGGCGAACTGGTAAGCGGCCACTCCCGCGACCGAAAGAGCGACCAGGATCTCCAGCGGCGCGTAGGCCACCGAGGAGAGCGGGTCGCTCGCGAAGACGGGTAGTGCGATCCGTTTGGGGAGTAGTTGCTCGTGGAGCTGCCCGCTGCGCAGGGCCCGCCCCACGAGCAAGCGTTTGACAAGATCCGTTACCTTCGCCACGTAACGAGATGCTAGCCCCATACGCTGGCGCTAAACGAGGCGCATACCTCGCGCGCCATACTGGTGCTGAGCAACCGGCCGACCGCGACGATGCGGGGGGATATGCATATAGTGATCATGGGATGTGGCCGGGTGGGTTCGACCCTCGCGCACATCCTCGAGGACAGCGGCCATTCCGTCGCCATCATCGACCGCGACCCGCAGGCGTTCCGCCGGCTGCGCGCCGGGTTCCGCGGCCGGCGCGTGACCGGCATCGGCTTCGATCGCGACGTGCTCATCGAGTCGGGCATCGAGTCGGCGACGGCGTTCGTCGCCGTCTCCAGCGGCGACAACTCCAACATCATCTCGGCCCGCGTGGCCCGCGAGACGTTCGGCGTCGACAACGTGGTGGCCCGCATCTACGACCCCCGCAGGGCGGAGGTCTACCAGCGGCTCGGCATCCCCACGGTGGCCACCGTCCGCTGGACCGCCGACCAGATCCTGCGCCGCATCCTGCCCGAGGGCGCCGAGCCGCTCTGGCGCGACCCGACGGGCACGGTCGTGCTGGCCGAGGTCACGGTCAACCCGTCCTGGATCGGCACCCGCGTCGTCTCCCTGGAGGAGCGGGCGCAGACCAGGGCCGCCTTCATCAACCGCATGGGCGAGTCCCTCACCATCGGTCCCGACACCGTGGTGCAGGAGGGTGACATCCTGCACGTCATCGCCGCCGAGAACGACATGGACCGGATCAACAAGGTGCTCGCCGCGGCACCGGAAGAGGACCAGTGATGCGCGTCGCCATCGCCGGAGCGGGGGCCGTCGGCCGGTCCATCGCGGCCGAGCTGCTGGAGAACGGCCACGAGGTGCTGCTCATCGACGTCGACCCCAAGGCCATCAAGATCGACAGTGTGCCGCGGGCCGAGTGGCTGCTCGCCGACGCCTGCGAGATCGCCTCTCTCGACGAGGCCGGGCTCAACAACTGCCACGTCGTGGTCGCCTCCTCGGGTGACGACAAGGTCAACCTGGTGGTCTCGCTGCTGGCCAAGACCGAATACGGCGTGCCGCGCGTGGTGGCCCGGATCAACCACCCCAACAACGAGTGGCTGTTCAACGAGTCGTGGGGGGTGGACGTCGCGGTCTCGACGCCGCGCCTGCTGAGCGCGCTGGTGGAGGAGGCGGTGAGCGTCGGCGACCTCGTCCGCCTGATGACCTTCCGCCAGGGCCAGGCCAACCTCGTGGAGCTGACGCTGGCCGAGGACGCGCCGGTCGTGGGCCAGCGGGCCGGGTCGGTGCCGTGGCCGGTCGACGCCGCGCTGGTGGCGATCCTGCGCGAGGGCCGGGTGCTGGTGCCGAGCGCCGACGACCCGCTGGAGGCCGGCGACGAGCTGCTGTTCGTGGCCAACCAGGAGGTCGAGCAGGAACTCGCCCACCTGCTCTCCCAGCACTGACCGGTACGCCGCCCGAGCCCCCGCCGCCGCGTCGCCGGAGCGGCGGGGGGCGTGACAGGCCCGCCGCCGGGAGCGTGGTGTCGCGCCCGGGCGTCAGAGCCAGCCCATGCGCTGGGCGGTGCGGATGGCCTCCAGCCGGTTCTGCGCGTTGAGCTTGGTCATGGCGCTCGACAGGTAGTTGCGTACGGTGCCCTCGGTCAGGTGCAGCTCTCCCGCGATGCGCGCGATCGTGGCCCCGTCGCCGGCCAGCCGCAACGCGTCCCGCTCGCGCTCGGTCAGCGGGCTGTCGCCGGCCGCCATGGCCGCCGCGGCCAGCTCCGCGTCCAGGTAGCGCCCGCCGCTCTGCACCTTGCGGATGGCCATGGCCAGCTCCTCGGCCGAGGCGTCCTTGCCGAGGAACCCGCTCACCCCCGCCGCCATGGCCCTGCGCAGGTAGCCGGGGCGGCCCAGGCTGGTCAGGATGACGATCTTGCACCGGGTGCTGATCCGCTCGGCCGCGGTGAGGCCGTCCATGCCCGGCATCTCGATGTCGAGCACGGCCACGTCCGGGCAGTGCTCGGCGACCGCGCCGACGACCTCGTCACCCCTGCCGACCTGGGCGACCACCTCGATGCCGTCCTCAAGGTCCAGCAGGGCCGCGATCGCGCCGCGGATGAGGTGCTCGTCGTCGGCGAGCAACACGCGGATCGTCATGACGGCTCCCGAACAGTGATCATGCGGGCACCGCCGCCCGCAGCAGGTAGCGGCCCTCGTCCGTGGGCGCCGCCTCCAGCGTGCCGCCGGCCGCGCGCACCCGCTCGGCCAGGCCGCCCAGCCCGTCCGGCGCGGGCCGGCCCACCGGCCCGGTCACCCCGTCGTTGGCCATCTCCAGTACGCCTCCCTCGATGGTGATCGTGCAGCGTTCCGCCTTGCTGTGCTTGAGCACGTTCGTCGCGCCCTCGCGGACCACCGCGGCCAGCAGCGTGCGGATCTCCGGCGGCAGCGCGTCCGTGTCGGCGCGTACGACGCAGCGTACGTCGGCCGCCTCCAGCACCGCCCGCACGCTGGCGAGCACCTCGTCCAGGTCGATGGCCCGGTAGTTCTGCACCACCGTGCGCACCTCGCGCAGCGAGCGCCGGGCCAGGTCGCGTACCTCGAACATCTCGGCCGCGGCCGCCGCCGGATCGGCCCGCAGCAGCTCCTCGGCCCGGCCGGTACGGGTGGCGACGTCGGCGAGGCTCTGGCCGAGCAGGTCGTTGAGGTCGCGGGCGAACCGCAGCCGCTCCTCGGAGACCGCCAGCCTGGCCAGCGCCTCCTCGCCCTCGTACGCCTCGTGGGCCAGCCGCCAGAGGCGCAGGTTGGCCCACACCGCGCCGACGGCGACCACCGTGAACACGAACTGCACCAGCGGGAGCACCATCGCCCTGACGTCGAACTCGGAGACCACGGCCAGGTAGAGCGCGGGAAGCAGGATCGACCCGGCCGCCAGGACGATGACGACGCGCTTGCGGGCGACCAGCGCGAACAGCGCCAGCCAGACCGGCATCGGCCACACGTGCGGAAGAGCGGCGGGGCCGGCGAACGGCAGTATCGGCAGCACCGCCATGACCAGCGCGAGCGTCCCGCTGACCGCCAGGATCGCGGTGGGCCGCCGCCCGTCTCTGACCGCGACGCGGAACGGGCGCGTGCTGAGGGCGTTGAACGCCAGCAGCAGCACGGCGCCGGCCGCGCACACCGGCCACGGCGCGCCCATCCGCCAGCGGATGAACAGCTCGACGTAGCCGATGGCGGTCAACAGCAGGATGAAGTCGGTGCTGATGACGATCAGCCACCGCGCCTTGTCGAGCCGGGTGGCCCCCCGGAACCGCGCGACCGGCCCGCGCATCACGCCGGCCCCGCCGCGCAGCCTGCCGGTGTCGTCGCGCGGCCTCCCGGTGTCGTCGCAACTCACGCCGGCACCGCCGCGCGCAGCAGGAACTCGCCGTCCGGCGTCGGGGTCGCCGAGACCGAGCCGCCGGCCGCGACCAGCCGCTCGCCCAGGCCGCGCAGCCCGTTGCCGGGCGGCGCCGGCGGCTCCCGCACGCCGTCGTTGACCATCTCCAGCACGCCTCCGTCGATCCTGATCGCGCAGCGCGTGGCCGTGCTGTGCTTGAGCACGTTGGTGCCGCCCTCGCGGACGGCCCACGCCAGCAGCGCCCTGGCGGCGGGCGAGAGGCCGTCGGCCCTGGCGTCGATCACGCAGCGCGCCCCGGCCGCCTCCAGCGCCGCCCGCACGCCGGCCAGCTCCTCGTCCAGGTCGAGCGCCTGGTAGCCGTGCACCGCCTGCTGCACCCGGTAGAGCGAGTCACCGGCCAGGGCGCGGACCTCGGCCAGCTCGGCCGCCGCCCGCGCCGGGTCCTTCGTGGCGAGCTTGGCGGCCAGCTCACTCTTCAGCGTGATCACCGACAGCCCGTGGCCGAGCAGGTCGTGCAGGTCGCGGGCGAAGCGCAGCCGCTCCTCCGCGACCGCCAGCCGGGCCTTGGCCTCGCGGCTGTGGTGCGCGTCCCTGATCACCCACCAGAGCCAGCGCCACAGCAGCATGGCCCCGACGAGCAGGACGGCGTTGAGCAGGCAGGATAACAGCGTGGCCGGCCACAGGCCGTCGGTCGTCGCCGCGACGTAGACGGTGCTCAGCCCGGTGACCGCGACCGTGAGGCCGGCCACGGCGCGCAGCGGCAGGTAGAGGGCGGCCACGGACAGCCACAGCGTCGAGTTCTGGATCCACGCGCTCCAGGTGGCGCCGTCGGGGGGCAGCAGCAGGACGCCGCCCATCGCCAGCACGCCCGCCAGCGCCAGCCGTGGCGTGGGCCGCGACGGCGCGTCGAACGCCCCTCTGAGCAGGAACGGGCAGAGCGCGAAGAAGGCGGCCGTCAACGCGCCGGCGACGATCGCGATCAGCGGCGACATCGCGCCCTGCAGCGCGGACGTGATCACGAAGCCCAGGGACAGGACGCCGAGGAACCCGATCGCGGCATCCATCCAGTAGAGCAGGATTTTGCGCGCCGTGTCCGGACGAGCCGCCATCGCCCCCCTCCCCGCAGGCAGAGGCCTCCAAGGTTCCCACTGAGGGAAATCTTATAGTCAGGGGGCGATGTCCCAGAGAATCCGTGATGTGCCCCTGGACGGAGGGACGCCGCGGAGCGACAGCCAGGCCAGCCCGTAGCGGGTGGCGTAGTCGGCGAGGGTGCGGGCCTCGGGTTCGTCCAGGTGGTCCTTGTCCTTCAGCACCGGGGTCAGGCCGATGCGCGGCCACGCCTGACCGGGGTCGGGCAGCGCGTACGCGTGGGCGATCTGGTCTCTGGCCAGCCGTACGGCGTCGGCGAGCCGGCGCAGGCGGCCCCGTGGGTCAGGCTCCATGGTGGCCAGGAGGTTGACCGTGGTGACCTCGGCGCCCGCCTCGTGGGTGGCGCGCAGCATCGCCACGTCGCCGGAGTCGAGCCCGTGGGGGCGCAGCGGCAGCGTGAAGCTGACCCGCAGCGGGCGCTCACGCTGGATCGCGCGGATGGCGCGGGCCCTGCGCAGCACCGCCCCGTCGTCGCTGTCGCGGACCTCGAAGTCGATCGCGGCGGCGTCGAAGGCGCCCACCACGCGCCGGTAGGCGGCGGTGAGGCGGTCGGGATCGGTGCAGGTCGCGGCCGGATCCCGGCCCTCCGGCCCGCCGAACGCGGGCGCCGCGTCACCGCCCATCGCCCGCAACGGGCCGATCTTGTTGGCCACCGGGTTCTTCCCGGGATCAAGCCCCCGCCCCACACCGGCTTCAAGCGGATCGGCAGGGCTGGTGTCCGGTTCGAGCGCGTCCGCGTCGTCGGTGGCTTGTTCGGCGGAGTCGGGGGTGGTGTCCTGGTCGGGTGGTGCCGCCCACTTCGGGTCGCAGCCGTCGGGCCCGCCCGCGACCAGGTGGCCGAGCAGGTAGTGGCGGACGCCGGTGCGGCGGAAGGCGGCCGGCGGGTCGAAGCCGGGGCTCGCGGCGGTGTCCACGAAGCCCACGAACGTGGTGGTGGACTCGGCGGCCATCGCTTGCGACATGGCGGGAGCCTGCTGCGCGGCGGGCCGCGGCGGAGGCGGGGAAGCGCCGCCCGCCGGGAGTATCCGGACGGCGGCGCCGGTGCCGGCGATGATCGTGAGCGCCCCGAGGATCGCGAGCGGGCGCGGGAGCACGCCCGGCTCCCGTTCGTGCCGCGGCACTGACCACCCCCCATGGAGAACGGTACGTGACCGGCCGATTACGCACGGCCTACCACCGAACGTAGCAAGCATTCCCGTCACAGGGCGGGCCTTTTCGGGTCCGCGCCCGTTGTGTGCCGATAATGTGGTCATGAAGCTGCGGATCTTCACCGAGCCCCAGCAGGGCGCGACATATGACGACCTGCGCACGGTCGCCCAGGCCACAGAGCGCCTGGGGTTCGATGCCTTCTTCCGGTCCGATCACTATCAGCGCATCGGCGGGGGTGACCCGGGCCCGGGTTCGACCGACGCGTGGATCACGCTGGCCGGTCTGGCCAGGGAGACCTCGCGGATCCGGCTCGGCACGCTGGTGACGCCGGCCACGTTCCGGCTTCCCGGCCCGCTGGCGATCAGCGTCGCCCAGGTGGACCAGATGAGCGGCGGCCGCGTCGAGCTGGGCTTCGGCACCGGCTGGTACGACGGCGAGCACTCCGCGTACGGCATCCCGTTCCCGCCCACGGCCGAGCGGTTCGGGCGGTTCGAGGAGCAACTGGAGATCATCACCGGGCTGTGGACGGCGGAGAAGGGCTACTCCTTCGAGGGCAGCTACTACCGGCTCGCCGACTCGCCCGCGCTGCCCAAGCCGGCGCAGCGGCCCAGGCCGCCGCTGATCATCGGCGGCTTCGGGGCCAAGCGCACGCCGCGGCTGGCGGCCACGTACGCCGATGAGTACAACGTCCCGTTCCGTACCGTGGCCGACACCAGTGCGGCGTTCGGCCGGGTGCGCCGGGCGTGCGAGGCGACCGGGCGTACGGTGACGATGTCGGCGGCGCAGACCACGGTGGTCGGAGCGGACCGGGCCGAGGTCGAGCGGCGGGCGGCCGCCATCGGGCAAGACCCAGACAAGCTGCGCGAAGGCGGCCTGTGCGGCACCCCCGCGGAGGTCCTGGACAAGCTGGGCCGGTTCGCCGAGCTCGGCGCCGAGCACTTCTACCTCCAGATCCTCGACCTGGACGACGTCGAGCACCTGGAGCTGATCGCCGCCGAGGTGCTGCCGCACGTGTAGGCAATTCGGTTGGCGGCGGTTCGCGGCGGTACGGCAGACTTGGCCCGTGCTGCTGACGATCACGACCACCGCGCGCCCCGCCACCGACCTGGGCTTTCTTCTGCACAAGCATCCCGAGCGCGTGCAGGCGTTCCGCCAGTCGTTCGGCACGGCCACGGTGTTCTACCCGGAGGCGGGCGAGGGGCGCTGCACGGCGGCGCTCATGCTGGAGGTCGACCCGATCGCGCTGGTCCGGTCGCGCGGCAAGGGCTCGCCCGACTTCAGCCTGTCGCAGTACGTCAACGACCGCCCCTACGCGGCGTCCTCGCTGCTGGCCGTGGCGCTCGGCGACGTCTTCCGCACCGCGCGGGCCGGGCGGTGCGCGGCCCGGCCGGAGCTGCCCGGCACGGCGCTGCCGCTGGAGCTGCGGGTGCCCGCGCTGCCCTGCCGCGGCGGGCCCGAGCTGGCCCGGCGGCTGTTCGAGCCGCTCGGATGGGAGGTGGAGGCCGACGCGCTGCCGCTCGACGAGGCGTTCCCGGAGTGGGGCGAGTCCCGCTATGTCCGGCTCACCCTGCGCGGCGCCGCCCGCCTCGCCGACGCCCTCAACCACCTGTACGTGCTCCTCCCCGTCCTCGACGACGGCAAGCACTACTGGATCGCGCCCGACGAGGTCGACAAGCTGGTCAGGGCCGGGTCCGGCTGGCTCCGCGAACATCCCGAGCGCGGCCTGATCACCCGGCGCTACCTCGGCAGGCGCTGGGCCCTGGCCCGTACGGCGCTCGCCCGCCTGGCCGAGCTGGGCGACGAGACCGAGGAGCAGCTGGAGCCCGCCGTCGCCGAGGACGCCGCCGAGGAGACCGCCGAGGAGACCGCAGCCGACGAACTGACCGCAGACGAAGCCGGGTCAGGCGTGGAGGTCACCGCAGGAGCGGAGGTGGATGCCGGTGCGCCCAAGGCGAGGCCGCTCAACGTGCTCAGGCGGGAGGCCGTGCTGGCGGTGCTCGACGAGCTCGGCGCGGCCAGCGTGGTCGATTTGGGCTGCGGCCAGGGCGAGCTGGTCGCCGCCCTGCTGGCCCGTCCCCGCCACACCCGGGTCGCCGGCATGGACGTCTCCTCGATGGCCCTCACCATCGCCGCCCGCACGCTGCGCCTCGACCGCATGCCCGACGCCAGGCGCGAGCGCCTCGCCTTGTTCCAGGGCGCGCTCACCTACACCGACAACCGCCTCAGGGGCTATGACGCCGCCGTGCTCATGGAGGTGGTCGAGCACGTCGACCCGCCCCGCCTGGCCGCGCTCGAACGCGTCGTGTTCGGTCACGCCCGGCCGCGGCACGTCGTGGTCACCACCCCCAATGTCGAGTACAACGTCCGCTACGAGTTCCTGACCGGCCTGCGCCACCCCGAACACCGCTTCGAGTGGACCCGCGCCGAGTTCGCCGCCTGGGCGAGCCGCGTGGCCGCCGAGCACGGCTACGCGGTCGTGTTCCGGCCGGTCGGCGACGACGACCCCGAGCTCGGCCCGCCCACCCAGATGGGAGTGTTCACCCGTGATCAGCGTTCCTGAGCTGTCGCTCGTGGTGCTCGTCGGCGTGTCCGGCAGTGGCAAGTCGACGTTCGCGCGGAAGCATTTCAGGCCCACGCAGGTGATCTCCTCCGACGTCTGCCGCGGCCTGGTCGCCGACGACGAGAACGACCAGGCGGCCACCCCTGCCGCGTTCGACCTGCTGCACCACATCGTGGGCGTGCGCCTGGCCCGCGGCCTGTTCACCGTGGTCGACGCCACCAACGTCCAGTACGCCGCCCGCAGGAGCCTCATCGACCTGGCCAGGAGCCACGACGTGCTGGCCGACGCGATCGTGCTCGACGTGCCTGAGGCGGTGGCCGTCGAGCGCAACGCGGCCCGCCCCGACCGCGACTTGGGCCCCGGCGTGGTGATCCGCCAGCGTAAGGACCTGCGCCGCTCGCTCGGCAAGATCTCCGACGACGGGTTCAGGAAGGTGCACGT
>DASUCK010000386.1:0-4320 GCA_036276095.1 Nonomuraea sp.
GGCGCGCAGGCGGCGCAGCACCTCCAGCGAGCGGACCTTGAGCGGCCGGCCGGACAGCCCGCCGGTCTCGCCGCCGTGGCGGATCGTGGTGTTGGTCGCGATGATGCCGTCGAGGCCCAGCTCAAGGGCCAGGTCGGCGACGGCGTCGAGGTCGGCGTCGGCCAGGTCTGGAGCGATCTTGACCAGCAGCGGGGTGGGGCGCGGGGTGGTGTCGGCGACCTCCTTGACCGCGGTGAGCAGCGGGCGCAGCCGCGACACGGCCTGCAGGTCGCGCAGGCCGGGCGTGTTGGGCGAGCTGACGTTGACCACCAGGTAGTCGGCCGGCGGCGCCAGCTCCTTCGCGCTGGCGACGTAGTCGGCGACGGCCTCCGACTCGGGCACCACCTTGGTCTTGCCGATGTTGGCCCCGACCACCACCGGCACGCCGCGGGTGCGGCGCAGGCGCCGGGCCGCGGCCGCGGCGCCGCCGTTGTTGAAGCCCATCCGGTTGATCAGCGCTCGCTCCTTGACCAGCCGGAACAGGCGCGGGCGCGGGTTTCCCGGCTGGGCGTGGGCGGTGATGGTGCCGACCTCGACGTGGCCGAAGCCGAGCGCCGCGACGGCCTCGGCGCAGGCGGCGTCCTTGTCGAACCCGGCCGCGAGGCCCAGCGGGCCGGGGAAGTGGACGCCGAACGCGGTGACGCGCAGGACCGGGTCGCGCGGCGCGAGCGCCCGGTGCAGCAGCCGCTTGACCAGCGGCAGCCGGGCGAGGAGCGCGAGGGCGCTCACGGTCGAATGGTGCACGGCCTCGGCGTCGAAACGCCGCAAGACCTGCGTGAACACGAGGCGATACATCACGGGTCAGGCTACCAACCCGGCCTCGTGGGCGATGATCGCGGCCTGCGCGCGGTTCGGCGGGAACCCGGCCGCGCCGACGTCGAGCGCCGTGGCGGTGTGGTCGTCCTCGCCGAATGCGGTCAGGATCACCACGGCCGTCTCCGGCGCGGCCGGGCGGCGCTCGGCCGCCGCGCCGAGCCGGATCACACCCTCCATGGTCGCGGACCGGTCACCTTGCCGGGCCGGCGCATGGCCCGCGTTCCCGCCGATGAGGCGGCCCCGCCGGACAAGGCGGAGGTCTGGCGTCAGGGGCGCGGGCGGGCGGGCGGTATGGTCCGACTCATGAGCACTCACTATGACGTCGTCGTTCTCGGCGCGGGTCCGGGAGGATACACGGCCGCGGTCCGCGCCGCCCAGCTCGGGCTGCGCACCGCGGTCGTCGAGGAGAAATACTGGGGAGGCGTCTGCCTGAACGTGGGCTGCATCCCGTCCAAGGCGCTGCTGCGCAACGCCGAGCTCGCCCACATCTTCCACAACGAGGCCAAGACCTTCGGCATCAGCGGCGAGGTGACCTTCGACTACGGCGCGGCCTTCCAGCGCAGCCGCAAGGTCGCCGACGGGCGGGTCAAGGGCGTCCACTACCTGATGAAGAAGAACGCCATCACGGAGTACGACGGGCGCGGCACGTTCCTGGACGCCAACACGCTCCAAGTCAACGGCGAGACGATCACGTTCTCCCACTGCATCATCGCGGCCGGCGCGACCACGCGGCTCATCCCCGGCACGCAGCTGTCTGAGCGGGTGGTGACGTACGAGGAGCAGATCCTCTCCGAGGAGCTGCCGCGCAGCGTCGTCATCGCGGGTGCCGGCGCCATCGGGGTGGAGTTCGCGTACGTGCTGCACAACTACGGCGTCAAGGTGACGATCGTGGAGTTCCTCGACCGGGTCGTGCCGCTGGAGGACGAGGAGGTGTCGGCCGAGCTGGCCAAGCGGTACAAGCGGCTCGGCATCGAGGTCATGACCTCCACCCGGGTCGACGCCATCGACGACACCGGCGCCTCGGTCAAGGTCACCGTCACCCGCGGCGACCAGCAGCAGGTGCTGGAGGCCGACAAGGTGCTGCAGGCCATCGGCTTCCAGCCGCGGGTCGACGGCTACGGCCTGGAGAAGACCGGCGTGGCGCTGACCGACCGGGGCGCGATCGCGGTCGACGGGCGGTGCCGGACAAACGTGCCGCACATCTTCGCCATCGGCGACGTCACCGCCAAGCTGATGCTGGCGCACGCCGCGGAGTCCATGGGCGTCATCGCCGCCGAGACGATCGCGGGCGCGGAGACGATGGAGCTCGACTACGTGATGATCCCGCGGGCGACGTACTGCCAGCCGCAGGTGGCGAGCTTCGGCTACACCGAGGCGCAGGCGCGCGACCTGGGCTACGACGTGAAGGTGGCGAAGTTCCCGTTCACGGCGAACGGCAAGGCGCACGGGCTCGGCGACACGGCCGGCTTCGTCAAGATCATCAGCGACAACACGCACGGCGAGCTGCTCGGCGCCCACCTGATCGGGCCCGAGGTCACCGAGCTGCTGCCGGAGCTGACGCTGGCCCAGCAGTGGGACCTGACGGTGCACGAGGTCGCCAGGAACGTCCACGCCCACCCGACCCTCGGCGAGGCGGTCAAGGAGGCCATCCACGGCCTCGCCGGCCACATGATCAACATGTGACGGTCCCGTGGGGTGGCCGGCCCGGTCACGTCGTTCCGTGCAGGGTCCTGGTCAGGGCGTCGGCCTGGTCGACCAGGCCGGCCAGGCCCTCGGCGTCGTCGGTCCACGCCAGCAGGTCGCGGTACCGGGCGTCGCTCTGGCGCAGGTCGCGGGCGCGCAGGGCGGCGTCGGCGGCGCGTACGCGGTGGGCGTACTCCTCCAGCTCGAAGACCCGTTCCTCGACGGCGGCCACCGAGCAGGCCAGGGCCTTGCGGTGGGCCGCCAGCACGGCCGCCAGTTCGGGGGTCATGGTCTCGGTCAGGGCTTCGGACTGTTCGGCGCGCAGGTCGGTGTGGGTGCGTAACAGGCGGGCGAGCTGCCAGAGGCGTTCGCGGAGCACGACGTCGTTGGCGACCGGGTCGAGCAGGCCGAGGCGGCTGACCCGGGAGGCGCGCACCGTCCTGATCGCCTGCCGGGCCCTGGCCAGCAGGTCGAGGGCGGGGTCGTCCAGGTCGGCGGGCAGCACGTGACGATCCCCGGCCGGCCGGGGGCGGCGGCGGTGGCCCAGGCCGGGACGGGTGGCCCCGGCGAAGGCCATCGTGAGAGCGACGACCATCACGGCCGACAGCTCGGCGACGTCGCCGTCTCTGGGGGCCACCACGACCGTGAACAGGGCGCCGCCGACGAAGGCGACCGCCGCGCCGGCGCCGAACAGCCGCCGGACCCATGGCGGCAGGTCCTGGCCGGCCGGGCTCAGCGCGCGGACCAGGCGCTCGCGCTCCCGTTCTGGAACGGCGGGATCCACTATCGGCTCATCGATCCAGTCACCCTCGGACGCCACCCTTAGAGCAGACCTCGCCCGGCCGCCGCCGATCCACCAGGTCGCTGTGCGGATGTCGTGAAGATGTCGTGCAGCGCTGGGTGGCCGCCGCGGCGGGTTGGAGGTTTTCTCACGAGAACTTCACACGTCGTCCAGAAAACTCTGATCCTGCCCGGTAAGGGTCCGGCATATGACCTCAACCTCGGAGAGAGCGGCACGCAGCCGCCGGCTCGCCCCCACGAGCCCGTCCTCGTTGCGGCTCGGGCTCCTCGCCCTGGTGGCCGTCGGCGTCGCGGGCGCGGCCTCGGAGCTCGCCTTCGAACGTCACTGGAGGAGCCCGGTCCAGCTGATCCCGTGGGTGACGCTGGCCGTCCTCGTCGTCGCGCTGGTCACGCTGGCCCTCAGCGACTCCCCGCGTACGGTGACCGCGGTCCGCGGGCTCGCGCTGGCCGTGCTGGTCGCGGCCGCGTACGGCGTGTACGCGCACGTCTCGGTCAACCACGGGACGGGCCCGGCCGACCCCGGCTGGGACGGCCTGTCGCCGCCCACCCAATGGTGGTACGCGCTCACCAAGTCGGTCGGGAACGCGCCGCCGCTCGCGCCCGGCATGCTGGCCCAGAGCGCGCTCATGCTGCTGCTGGCCACCTTCACGGCGAAGAAGCCCCGGGGCTGACCGGCGGCCCGCCCTGAGGAACGGGCTGGCCAGGGCGGCGCCGTTGACATGCGTTCGCTGGGTGTGGCGGACGAATTCGGCGCACGCGTTCTGAGGCAGGTCTTCCGCACGTCCCGCGGCCGCGCGCTGCTGGGGGTCCACTTTCTCGCCGCGTTCGGGGCGGTCTCCGCCGTCCTGCTCTACGGGGTGCCGTTCGGCCGGCCTGGGGTCGCGGCGGCCTGCCGTCCCAGCGGGCCGACCGGCTCCCGCGACCCGGCGCCCGACGAGAACCGCCGTGTCGCGAGAAGCCCACCGGTACGACCGCGACAGG
>DASUCK010000387.1:0-10613 GCA_036276095.1 Nonomuraea sp.
TGGCCGGGGTGGCGATCGCAGCCGCCGTCATCAGACCGTCCGGGCGGATCCACACAGCCCGTCGGTACTGACTGACGACAACACCCCCCTCGTGGGTGCGCAGGCGGCCGGTGCTGTCGGAAAAATTGAAGCCCACAGGGCCGGAGCACATCCTGGTCGCGCAACGCCCCTCGAACCCCGTCGTCGCTGTGCAGTCCCGGCAGAATCTGAATCGGATGAGGCGGAATGCTCTGCCACATCAGCACCGGCTCGTCATCCCAATCTTGAAGGCGCTGCAGGGTATCGAGACTCTGGTCGGCTGCTCCTTGCAGCTCTTGCACCGGCGCGGCCGACACCATGCTCAGAGCATCACGGCTACACAGGCCTTCGTTGATGAGCCGGTAGACATCCTCCGACGGCAGGTAGACGGTCCGGTCCCCATGTCGTACCGGGACGGCGAGCCCGTCAGCGAACATGCCCTTGTCGTTGAGCGTTCGCCGGACGATGACATAACGGTCCGGTTCCGGCACCGCCTTGACCTCAATCACCAGGTAGTAGCAGCTGGTGACCTGACCAGTGCAACGGCTGCGATCTTCGTACCAGCGATGAGTGATCGCGACGCGGGGGCGCAGGCAGTCGTTCAGCGTGTCGATGTACCGGTCGACGTCGGCCCGGGCCTGAGGAAAGGGCTGCAGGTCGGTGGCGACCTCCATAGCCTTGTCGCTGCGTTTTGATGCCTTCGCCCCCAGCACCAGCAGTCCGCCCTGGGCGTTGGCGAAGGCGGCCACGTCCTTGCAGAGCTCAAACTTCGCCTTGTCGCCGCTCTGGAGGGCATATGGGGCGCTTTTGAAGTCCAGCCACACGTTCTCGGCCGTATCGAGCAGCTCCTCTGGTCGACCGGATGCTAATGCCTCGATTACGGCGGCTCGGCTGCTCACTGTCATAAGCGCTGACCCTAACCCCATGCAGGGCAAACGCAGCTCCGTCGACGATCACCACGCGGTGGCGCCCGGCGTGCAAGGCCCGTAGCGGCCGGCCAGGCCCGGCACCTGCTCATGGAAGGTCTGCCACGCACAGTCCAGGTTGATGCACACCAGGCGTCGTAACCTCAGCTCGATTACCAGAGGTAGCCCGTCCACCGGGGAGGTCGGCCAGGCGCCGCCGGTGATAGCCGTGCACCTTGCCCGTGGCCGTCCCGCATGCGGCGCAGCACACCGGGTCGCCTCGCGTGCGGGCCGCCACCCGGATCTGGCCGTCCTGGCGGTCTATCTGCTCGATCTCCACCGCTGCACAGGTGCGGGAAGAGCACGTTCACTATGTCACAGTGGCACACCGTTCACGGTCTCATCCAGAGCAACGGAGTGTGGAAGGAGCGGCACAGATCGTCACCATGGGAATCTTGGCAGAGCCCTGAAGTGACAACCTCGCCAGAGCCCGAGCTGTGCTGGGCAACCACCCGAGCAGCTCGGAGTAGCTGGGGGAAGGGGAGAGTGGGCTGTCCTGGTAGTGCGGCATGGGCCCCTCCATCCGACTACCGAGTGCGTGTTATGTGTCACGCTAAGCGTTGCATGTGATCGTAGTGGCTGCGTGGCGGAGGCGGCTTGAGATGGCGACGGGACTAGTGGACGGCAGGCGGCTACCGCGCTCCTACGGGTGGATCGGCGCGCTGGACCTGCTGGCGGCGCTGGTCGTGGCGATGACCGCGCATCGGCTGCGGGATCCAC
The DNA here is from genome assembly GCA_036276095.1 of Nonomuraea sp. Classification (GTDB taxonomy): domain Bacteria; phylum Actinomycetota; class Actinomycetes; order Streptosporangiales; family Streptosporangiaceae; genus Nonomuraea. The sequence continues at coordinate 1,704 of DASUCK010000387.1, forward strand.
CCTGCCGGCGCGGCCTGGCGGTGCCGACGTGGAATGAACTGGCGGCTCGGCGCAGCGTGCGGGCCTTGCTCGCGCCAGGGGAGCCACGTCCGGTCCGGCCCTGGGACGGCCGCGCCGATGGGAACGCGCTGGCTGAAGGTGAGTCATGACCGCGCACCAGGATGAGGAGGATGAGGACTACCTGGCCGAATTCCGGGCCACGGTGATCGAGGTGGGCCAGTGCGTGGTCGAACTGGGAGCCAGGGTCGGGCACTTGGAGGCAGCTGCTGGCCGGGAGGACGGTCAAGCCCACGGCCGGGCCGGATCGCGGGAAGGCAGTGCTCCGCCCCGGCCGTGGTGCTGGGTGCGAATGATCCACGCTGAGAAGGCCGACCGGCTCGCCGAGCTGGCCGACTGGGTACGCGACGTGCTGTTCGCCTGGCCGGCGGCGCAGCGGGCGATCCTGCCGTGCTGGTCGCGGCACTGGGACGTCATCGAAGAGCTGTCCCTGCTCTACTGCGCCTGGCGCACCGCCTACCTGTGGGATGGGCGCACCGATCATCACGCGTGCGAGTACCTCGACCGGTGGCTGCCCAACGCGGTCGACCGGCTGGCCGTGCGGCTGCGTTCGTGCGCCGAGCGCCATCACCCGGACGGGGCCCGCCGCGACGACGCCGAACTGGTCGACCGCAGCATCGCCGAACTGCGTCGCCTATGATCCCCCCTTTTTCGAGCGGTGCTGGGATGGTGCTGGCTGGCGAGGCTGCGCGCAAGGTGCATGTCACTTCTCTGCTACTGCGCCACCGCTTCTAGCCATGATTACTTAGCGCATGAACTAATGACTCTAAGTAATCGAGTTGGAGGAATCCGTGCCCCTGCCCCCGCGCACCGCAGCCCTGATCGCCGGCGCAACCCTCACCCTCGCCGCAGCTGCCGTCCCGGCCGCCGCGCACCCGGCTGCCGCCCACAGCGCGCCGGCCGCTCCGCCGCCGCTGCTGCGTCAGGCCGTCGCCGACCTGACCGTGGCCGAGGAAGCACGGGCAGGCTACAAGCGCACCGGCTTCAGGCACTGGACCGACAGCGACGCCGACGGCTGCTCGGCCCGCAACGAGGTCCTCATCTCCGAGGCCATCGACAAGCCGCAGGAGGGAGATCGCTGCCAGCTGACCGGTGGCGCCTGGTATTCGTACTACGACGACGTCGTGGTGAACGAGGCGTCCAAGCTCGACGTCGACCACCTGGTGCCGCTGGCAGAGGCGTGGGACTCCGGGGCGTCGGGGTGGGACGCCGCCAAGCGGGAGCAGTACGCCAACTACCTGGACCGGCCTGAGCACCTGGTCGCTGTCACCGCCCGCTCCAACCGGCAGAAGGCCGACAAGGACCCCGCGCAGTGGCTGCCGATCGAGCAGGTGCGCTGCCGCTACGTGGCCGAGTGGGTGGCCGTCAAGCGGCACTGGCAGCTCAGTGTGGACACCGCGGAGAAGGCCAAGCTCGTCGAGATCGCGCAGGGCTGCCCGAACGCGCCATTGGCCCAGCCTTCCTGACCCGGGCCGACTCAAGAAGGCAAGCAGCCCCGCCGGAAACGACGGCGGGGCTGCCCGCGTCTGGCCGAGGCAACGGCGCTGTTCAGGAGTGAGAACCGGCCAGCCGCCGCCTTACCTGTCCGGCGGACCGGCTGGCCACGTCAAGAGACCTGATTGGGTTCCCGCAGGAGCGAAATCTCGGCTCAGGCGCGGGTTTTGACGTCACCTGATTTCCACAATTCGGCCCCCACCCGCGCGATGGCTGGTGTTCAAGAGTAAACGACGACAGCGGCAGGTGGGGCCCAGATCGCCTCGACCGAAGTCCCAGCGATCAAGGGATGGGGCCGCCAGTCGCTGGATCGTGAACCGGCGTCACCCGTGGTACGACCAAGCCATCGTAGGCGGCGCTCACCTCTGATGGTCGTAGGTGAGCCATACGGCGCCGGAGTCCGTGGTGGTCACATCGGTCAAGGTCCAGGAGGACGGGGCGGTTCCATCCTCGAAGTAGCGGATGCCATCTCCGAGGATCTGCGGCACGACCTGGACCTCCAGCCGATCGACTTCGCCTTGCTCGAGAAGTTGCGCCAGCAGTGCCTTGCTGGACATGACCCAGATGTCTCCGCCCTCCTGACCGCGCAGCTCACGTACGGTGTCGACGGGGGAAGAACCGGCCAGGCGGGAGTTCTTCCAGTCGGTCTCGGTCAGGGTGCGGGAGAAGACGACCTTTTCGACCTCATCGAGATACCGGGCGAACTCTCGATCACGCGGGTCGGCCTCGTCCATGTCGACGACCGTGGGCCAGTAGCCGCCAAATCCTTCGTAGTTGCCTCGCCCGAGCAACACGGTAGTAGCGCGCTGGGTCAGCGTCAGTATCGCATCACGGCTCTGCTCGGTCGTGGCGTGCGGCCCAATCCAAGCCATGTCGTGCAGACCCCCGGGCCCGGTGATCCTGCCGTCGAGGGAGACGGACATGTTGGCGAAGACTTTCCGTTCTGACAACGGTGTTCCTCCTCGTTCGCGCGCCGATATCGGCGCATTCGATGTTTCACACGAGTCTTCAGGGTCGGGCGCGAGAGAACATCCGCCAACTGGCAGATATCCACGCCGACAGTGGAGGATGGTGAGCATGACCACCCATCCCCCGAGCGTGTCGATGCAGGCGGCCCGCCTGCCGAGGTTCGGCACGAGCTTCGTCGGGCGTGCCAAAGAGCTCGCCAGCGTGGCGACCGCGCTCCGGGCAGGACGGATACTGACGCTGACCGGACCGGGCGGGAGCGGGAAGACGAGACTTGCCGCGGTGGCCGGGAATCGTGCGAACCAGGACTGGCCGGACGGGGTGTACTGGATCGGCCTGGAGGAGACCTCCGACGACACGGCTGTCGCCGCCGTCGTCGCGAACGCCCTCGGCATCACCGCGTCACCCGGAGCGGAGCAACTCGCCGTGATCAATGCCTTGGACGGGACACGGAGCCTCCTGGTGCTGGACAACTGCGAGCAGGTACGAGACGGAGTGGGCGGCTTGGTCGAAGAGCTGCTGTCCACCACGCCGACGATCGGCGTGCTCGCCACCAGCCGGACACCCGTCGGCGTAGCGGGGGAGCGCCTGCACCGCGTCGGTCCGCTGACGCTGGAGGACGCTCTCAGCCTGTTCTGCGCCCGCGCCGAATCAGCTGGAGCGCAGCTGTCGGGCAGCGGCGCCGCCCGCCGGATCTGCGACCGTGTCGATCGGCTTCCACTCGCGTTGGAACTGGCCGCGGGCTGGACGACGACGCTGTCCACCGATGAGATCGTCGATCTTCTCGCGCGCCCGCTTGAACTGCTGGATGAATCCGAGTCCCGGGCGCCCTATCGACTGCGGAGCCTTGCCGGATCTGTGTGGTGGAGCTACGACCTGCTCGACGAGCGCCATCGCTCGGTCTTCCGGCGGCTCAGCGTATTCCGGCGCGGCTTCACAGCCGAGCAAGCGCAGGCCGTGTGCGGCGACGCCGATCTCGAAGCCGCGGGCGTGCTGAGGTGCCTTCGGGACCTCGTCGACGCATGCTTGGTCATCGCCGATCCGGAGGCAAGCCCCGCTCGATTCTCGATGCTCGATGTCATCGCTGCCTTCGCGCGCGAACGGCTCATCGAAGCCGACGAGGAAACCGCTGTTCGAAATCGGCACCTGGATACGTATTGCGACCTCCTCGAGCGCCAGGCCTGCCTGCGCGAGGCCGACAAGGACGTCTGGCGAGCTAATCTGGCGCCGGAGTACGGAAACCTGATCGCGGCCATCGAGTGGGGTCTGTCCGGCGGTTGTCTGTCGGGGGCGCGGACCATTGCCACCGGCCTGGCCTGGTTCTGGCACCTCGAGTCGCGTCGCCCAGAGGGGATCTCGCTGCTGACCGCGGTCGTTCACGCCGGAGGAGGCGAACGATCGGCAGCCCAAGCGCGGGCCGAGGTCGCCCTGGCACTCGTGGCCGACACCGCGGCGCCGGACGCCGATCACCGCGACGCCCTCATACGGGCGCTGAAGGTCGCGACCGAGCACAACGATGAGGCCACCGCGCGCCTGGCCCGCATCCTACTCGCCCTCCGATTGCTCGCCGACGACCCGCGACAGGCGCGACGGCTCGCTCGCGAGAACGCCGCGGCTGCCGTCGCGGCCGGCGATGTCTTCAACGCGTGCGCATCGCAGGTCCTGCTGGGCATCCTGCATTGCCTCGACGACAACCACGTCGACGCGATCCGGCTCCTGGAACCGGCATCCGCAACCCTGCGCGACCGCGCCGACCGCGGCGTCGCCGCCACCGCACTCGGCTACCTGGCCTCTGCACATGCGCGAATCGGATCACTCGACCGGGCGATCGAGATCGCAGAGCAAGCCATCGACTGCGCACGGCCCCTGCATGATCTCCACCGGATCGGTCACGTCTCCGTCATCCTCGCCGAGCTCGTCGCGATGCGCGGCGGGATCGCTGATGCCTACGCGGCCATCGAGGCGATCGACCAGCTCATGGACAGGAAGGACGCCCCCACACTTGTGCCCGGCTGGGAGCTGACACACGCACGCATCGCAGCGTGGGAAGGCCGGCACACCGACGCGATCGACTGGTGCCTACGCGGCATCCGGCTGGCCAGCTACGGAGCCGTCGACCCTCAAGTGAGCCTTGCCGAAACCCAGCTCGAACTGGCGTCAGCACTGCGACTCACCGGCGACCTCGACCGGGCCACAGCGGTGCTGTCGGAGGCGGCCGCAGTCGCGGAGCAGACAGACCGGCCACGGCTCCGAGCTGATGTGCAGGAGCAAATGGCGTTCCTCGCGCCCGATGCGGAAGCGGCGTATCACCGGCATCAAGAAGCACTCCGGATCCGCAGCGAGGCCGGCCTGACCCTCGACGTCATCGACAGCCTCGAACACCTCGCCGCCACCGCCGCCACCTCCTGCAGGTCACCCACGTTCGCCGTCACCGTCGCCGCAGCCGCGCACGCCGCCCGCGACGAGTACGGGTACGCTGCCCGCCGGGTACCGCTGGCCCCATCGGTGGCGGCCCTGCTGGCTGATCCCGCCCATGCCGAGGCGGTCCGCCACGGACGCGAGCTCCGCCTCGACGCAGTCACCCTCGCCCGCCGAATGCGCGGCCCACGAGACCGGCCGGACAAAGGCTGGGCCAGCCTCACCCCCACCGAGAGCACCGTGGCCCAACTCGCCGCCGAGGGGCTCTCCAACCCCCAGATCGCTGAACGGCTCTTCATCTCCCGCGGCACGGTCAAGACCCATCTGGCGCACATCTACGCGAAATTGGGAATCACCAACAGAACCGAACTCGCCGCCGCCCACGCCCGGGCCGCGGTAGGGTCGGGAGCTGGTGCGGTGGTTTCTCCTGGTGGTAGGGCCTGAGGCCTTCAATGCCGCCGGCTTCCCGGACGGGTGTGCCACCCCAGTGACCATGACCAGGTTCTTGACTCCGTTTCCAGCTCCCGCCGCTTCGAACCGTGCATGCGGTTCTCCCGCACACGGCTCTCCGACGCCCTTCACCGGCGGTGTTCGGCCGTTGCCCGCCAGGACCGGAAGGGCCTGGGAGCGACGACGGCTCCATTGAGGTTGATCAGGCCGAGCTGGTTGGGATCGGTGTAGACGACCTGAAGCCAGCCCCACTTGCGTCCCCGCTTGTGCCTCTTGGCGAGGAATAACGCGAGTCTTGCAAGAGCGGGGACCCCGGTCGTTGCGACCGACCGCGCGCGCGGATGGTCGAACATGGCGATGCTGTCGAATTGGTGATTGCCGCTCAGAGGGCGGATCGTTAGCCTATGGCCGTGATGTCACAATGTAATCGAGTGATTCTGTGGCGTTATGCCTGCCTGGCAGACCCTGATGTGCTGGGATGACGGCGTGACTGAGCGCAAGCCGTACGCGAGCGACTTATCCGACGAGCAATGGGCCTTGGTCGAGCCGGTGATCACCGCGTGGAAGGCCGCCCGCCCCTCGGTCAGCGGCCACCAGGGCAAATACGAGATGCGCGAGATCGTCAACGCGCTGCTCTACCAGAGCCGGACCGGCTGCCAGTGGAACCTGCTGCCCCACGACCTGCCACCACGCAGCGCGGTCCTCTACTACTACCGCACGTGGCGCCAGGACGGCATCGACAAGGCCATCCACGACCTGCTCCGCTGACAGGTACGAGAGAAACACGGCCGATTAGCCGACCCGAGCCTGGTGGTACTCGACACCCAGAGCGTGCGCGCCGCGGCCGGAGTCCCCGCCACCACGACCGGCAAGGACGCGTCCAAGAAGGTACCCGGCCGTAAACGCGGGCTGGCCGTCGATGTGCTGGGCCTGGTCATCGCGGTGGTGGTCACAGCAGCCTCGATCCACGACAACGCCATCGGCAACGCCCTGCTGGACCGGGTCGCCGCCGCCACCGAGCCCGGCAGCGTCCAGACCGCCCTGGCCGACCAGGGCTTCAAGACCAGCGTGGTCGCGCACGGCGCCACCCGCGGCATCGACGTGCGGATCGTCGAGCGCAACCCCGCCCAGTCCGGGTTCGTCCCCCAGCCCAAGCGCTGGGTCGTGGAACAGACCTACGGCACGATGTCCCTGCACCGCCGCCTGGTACGCGACTACGAACACGATCCGGCCAGCTCCGAATCACGGGTGTACTGGGCGATGACCGACGTGATGACCCGCCGGCTGACCGGCACCTCCACCTCTGCCTGGCGCCCGGCGTGAGCGGCGCGGACCCCGGCACGTGGCTGCTGGACCGGATCGACGCCCGCGAACGAGCCCTGACCTGCCAGATCGAGCAGACCCAGGAAGAGATCGACACGCTCACCGCGCGTCTGGGCGAACTCAGCGAGCAGGTCGAGCACCTGCGGATCAGCCGCAAGACCCTCATCTCCCTCGCTGAGGAAGACCCCGTCCCGGCCAAGCCACCTCCTGCGCTCCCCGCTCATCCCGCCTACCAGCAGATTCTCACCGTCTTCGGCGAAGCCGGCGGCTCCCTGCGCGCCCGCGACCTGGCCATGGCCATGGACCTGCCGCTGACGCGGAACAACATCCAGAACGTCCGGGTCAAGCTCAAACGTCTGGCCACCCTCGGCATTCTCGTCGAATCCGAGCCGGGATTGTTCACCCAGCCACGTTCGTGACCCTGACGAGCCTGTGACCAGCTGTCCTCCTGCAGCGCAAGTGATCAAAAGGACATCAACTCACGATCCGCCCTCTCAGGTGGTCGATGTGCGTGTGCGTGTTGACGACCAGCACCGGAAGGTCGGTCACGGCTTGAACCACTCGTCGCAGGTCACCGATGCCACAACCGGTATCGATCAACGCCGCCCTCTGCTCGCCGATGAGAAGACCACCATCGCCCGGCTGTCGCAGCGGCGGGGTGAAGCAGGGGCAGCCTGAGCCGGGGATCGCCGGGAAGGGTGGGAGCAGCCTCGACGAAGTCGGGCCGGTCCAGCACTACCGGATGGGCCGGGCGCGGTGAGCGAGACGGGAAGGTATACGCAAGGAACCGGTGTCTTACGCCCTTTGAATTCTTGCCAGCTCCAACCCGGTGGATGGTGTCGGCGTACAGGTGAACGTGCACCAGCGCGTACGGATGAGAATGCACCATTCTTGATGGGGTGACACACCTGTTCGGGAGTCACGGCATCAGCCATGCCTACGCCAAGCACTTACCAATTTGGCAAGTGCTTGCCGCATCGACAGCTCCGGTCGGTTTGTGGCTCTCCCCTTCTCGCCCCGGCGCGCTGCACTACCCTTCCTACAAGATCACGATCGGTCTGGAGGTCGTCTTGCACCACCCTCTGCATCGAACGTTCCGGTTGCCCGCCACGTTCGTCTCGCTGGTCGAGTTCCTCATGGACGGGCTGGACCCGAAAGATCCGGACGTGTGGCGCTACGCGGAGTGGATCGACCGGGGTGGCGATCTTTTCTGCGGGAACATCGACCCGAGTCTTCTCGGCCAGCCGCCCGGCAGCGACGATCCGCAGGCTCTGTGCGGCGAACTGGCCTACCACTTTCAGCCGCTCGAAATCCTCCCCTTCTGCTGGAACGGTGGTGACGCGCTGCATTACGGATGGGCGGTGCTCGCTCCGGAGCTGGATGCGGAGGACCACCTGTGTGTGTCGTTCGCCCCGGTCGACGATCGCGCGGTCTGGCTCGGCGACAACACGAAAGAGGCGCTGGAGAACCTGCTCGTTGGCAGTGCGGCGAACTTGGGTGGGCCTGGGAGAGGGCGGAAGTCTCCTGCCGAGGATGCGCGCTGGGCGGCGGTGTGCCGCGCCCTCGACCTGCGCCCCGACCTCGGCTCCTCGCAGATCACGGCAGGGGCCCGCTCGAAGCAGGCGATCCGTCCGGCGGTCCCTCAGGGATGGCGGTACGAGCCGACCGGCGACGGCATCGGCGTGCTGGCCGACGCGGCGGCGTTCGCGCCCGGCACCGTACGGGTGGACCGCCCGTGGGGCTCCGATGAGTACGGGCCGCTGGCCGGGCGATTCCTCGCCGACGGGTATCCTGGCTCGGCGCTGTGCGTGCTCAAGTCGCTCACGAGTTACGATCGCGCGGCCGTAAGCCTGATGGGCGAGGCGTATCGGCAGCTCGGACGGGAGCTTCATGTCGAACGTGCCGAGTTGTGGCTACGACTGCACTCATCGGACTGACCTCTGCGCCGTCGGCTCCCTCCCGCAGTCTCACCCGCTGAGCTGGCCGGCGTAGTCGCGGGCCAACTGCGCGAACGTCCTGCCGGCCAGCTCGTCACAGCGGTATGCGTGGGCGTGGTGTAGTCGCCCCTAGTACTCCAGTGACACTTCGCGATCATCGGTCGGATCTGCGCTGGTAGTGGCAGTGCCGGGCCGTGGCTTGGTGGCGTCGGCGCCAGTATGACCAGCGCAGGATGTCGGTGATGGAGTGGTGCCGGGTCAGGAC
>DASUCK010000388.1:0-3408 GCA_036276095.1 Nonomuraea sp.
TTGCCGCGGCCGGTGACGCCGCCGGGATCAGCCTGGCGGTCGGCGGCGCGGCGATCCCGGTGTCCGGGTTCGCCATGCTGACCGCCGTCTTCTCCCTGGCCGGCCTGGTGCTGGCGTTGGGGCTGGCCCGGTGGGCCCGCCATCCGCGCACGGCGTTCGTTCGCACTACGATCGTCCTGACCGCGTTGTCCCTGGTGCCGGACGTGCTGGTGGAGGCGTCCGCGGGCACCAAGGGGCTGCTGATGCTGACGCACGTGGTCGCCGCCGCGATCGTGATCCCCGCCGTCGCCCGCCGCCTGACCACCTGAGACCGCCCTTTGTGAAGGAAGTACCGTGAAGAAGTACCTGCTGGCCGTCCAGTACGACGAAAGCACGCCCTGGCCCTCCGAGGAGGCCCTGCAGCAGCAGCTGGCCCGCACCGACCAGGTCACCACCGAGATGCGGGCCGCCGGCTCCTGGGTGTTCGTCGGCGGCCTGCTGCCCTCCCGCACCAGCACGGTGGTGCGCCCCGCCAACGGCACCACCACGATGACCGACGGGCCGTTCGCCGAGACCAAGGAACAGCTCGGCGGGTTCTGGGTGGTCCAATGCGAGGATCTGGACCAGGCGCTGGCCTGGGCCGAGAAGTGCGCGCTGGCCTGCGGGGCGCCCATCGAGGTACGCCCGTTCGAAGACGCCCGGTGGGCCTGAGCACCGATGGATCTGGACAGCATCTACCGGGCCGAGTACGGCCGGTGCGTGGCCACGCTGACCCGCCTGCTGGGTGACATCGGGCTGGCCGAGGAGGCGGTGCAGGACGCCTTCGCGGTGGCCGTGCAGAAATGGGACCCGGACCCGCCGCCCAACCCCGGCGCCTGGATCGTGACCACCGCCCGCAACCGGGCGATCGACCGTCTGCGCCGGGAATCCACCCGTCAGGCCCGCCACGCCCAGGCGCTGCTGCTGCACCACGCCGACGAGCCCCAGGAGGCAGGACCGGTGCGCGACGACCAACTCCGCATGATCTTCACCTGCTGCCATCCGGCGCTGTCCCCGCCCGCCCAGGCCGCGCTCACCCTGCGCCTGCTCGGCGGGCTGCAGACCGCCGAGATCGCCCGCGCCTACCTGGTGCCCGAGGCCACCATCGCCCAGCGCATCGTCCGCGCCAAGAAGAAGATCCGCGACGCCGGCATCCCCTACCGGGTGCCCGAAGCCGCCGAACTGCCCGACCGGCTGGCGTCGGTCCTCACCGTGCTGTACCTGATCTTCAACGAGGGATACACGTCCACTTCGGGGCCTCTGCTCCGCACCGACCTGTGCCTGGAGGCCGTCCGCCTGGCCCGCGCGCTGGCCGAGCTGATGCCCGACGAACCGGAGGTGCTCGGCCTGCTGGCCCTGCTCCTGCTCACCCAGGCCCGGCAACCGGCCCGGGTCGGGCCCTCCGGCGAACTGGTCGTCCTCGCCGACCAGGACCGCTCCCGGTGGAACCACGACCTGATCGCCGAAGGGCATCAGCTGGTCCGCCGCTGCCTGCGCCGGGGCCGGCCGGGCCCGTACCAGGTGCAGGCCGCGATCAACGCCGTGCACACCGACGGCCCGGCCACCGACTGGACCCAGGTGCTGGCCCTGTACGACCAGCTGCTCCAGCACACCCCGACCGCGATCGTCGCGCTCAACCGCGCGGTCGCCGTGGCCGAGGTCCACGGCCCGGCCCCGGCCCTGGCCATCATCGAGGACCTGGACCTGCCCGGCTACCACCTGCTCCCGGCCACCCGCGCCGACCTGCTCACCCGCCTGGGCCGCACCACCGAGGCCCTGGCCGCCTACGACGAAGCGATCACCCTGGCCACCAACGACACCGAACGCGCCTTCCTGCGAGGTCGGCGGTCACGCCTGAGCCCGCACGAGGGGAACCACGATCACGGAACTGACGACCACCAGGCACCTCCCGATCAAGGCCCGAGCTGAGCGGACGAGCAACGGACCCACCGGGCGCCAGCTGGTCACCCCAGGTGCGCTCTTCCCGCAGGAAGCGGCGAGCGCCGTCGGGACCGGTCAGGCCGCGAACGTGTCCAGCCGTGACATGGCGTGCCGGGACGGGCTTCCTCGGACGACCAGGCGGCTGATCGCACCGCGCCAGGGCGGGCCCGGCCGGGTTCTGGGCCGTTGGGGTGGTTCACGGAAACTCGTTCCACCACCAGTTGATGGCGGGGACGGCGATGGGTGTGGGGTCGGGGTCGGCGGGGTGGTCGGCCCACTGGAGGGCGGGGGGCGCACTCGGGTGTCCGGGAGTTTCGGCGGCGTGGTCGAGGCTCTGGTACCGCATGACCTGCTGTCCCCACTCGGCGTTGCCTCTGATGCCGTGCCCCAGGTCTTCGAGGTAGCGCACGAGGGGCGGGCTGGCGGACAGCAGGGTCTTCTCTCGTAACCGCAGGAAACGTACCAGGACGCGGTCGCGCAGGGCGACCGCGTCGTCGATCGCTCGATCCAGCGAGTATCCGTGCTGGTTGATGAGCACGTTGAAGATGTTTTGTCCGGCTTGGCCGAGAGGTGCCTCCTTACGCAGCGAGTGCCGGTCGTTGTCCAGCGCCGCGACGAGGATCGCCATCTCGGTGAGCGCCAGGACGGCAGGGGAGTCCATCTCGTCGGCGGGCGCCTCCGTTCCGTTGGCGATCTCCAGCATGGCGTAGGTGGGCTCGCCACCGGCGGAGTGCAGGCGCATCGTGAGGTACTCGTCGAGCGTGGGCATGTAGCCGCGCGCCGCGTTGCCGACCTGCCATTGCACGCCCGTCAACCAGGCGCGGTGGGCGTGCGTGAAGCGCCGCATCCGGGCCGGGCCGGCGCAGGCGCGGAAGCGTTCTCCCAGATCGTGGAGCGCCGCCGCGTACGGGTCGTCGAAGTGGGCCGGCCCGGGCGTCTCCAACGCCCGCTGAACGCCGGCGGCCATGGCCGCGAAGGCCGCCGGGTCGGCGCTGTACGGCCCTTCGTCGCATCGGGCGTCGTCGAACGCGAAGCCCCAGTACGTCCAGGCGGCGGCGAGCCAGGCCCGCTCCACGTCCGCCGTCGGCGCGAACCGAGCGTAGAACTCGGCGGCGCGGCTGCCGCGCACCCAGGCCCTCTCCTGCGGCGTGGCGCAGAAGTCGAAGGCGTCGACCCAGGACAGGGCGCGCCGCTCCATCTCGTCGACCTGGGGGTGGATGGCCCCTTCCAGCGGGCAGTAGAAGGAGAGCAGCTTCGCTGCCACGAGGTTCGTCATGGCCGGCCCTTCGGCGGCCGGCCGTCGTGTTGCGGCGTTCCTCGGGACCTCACGCGCATCCGCAGGCCGCGGGGGGCCAGCGTGGCGCCCACGGCGGGGCGGACGCGGTGGCCGTCGAGGGGTTCCAGGCGCCAGCGGGCGGCGATGGTGGCCAGGGCGATGCCGGCTTCGAT
>DASUCK010000389.1:0-14105 GCA_036276095.1 Nonomuraea sp.
GGCGATGCCGCTCCTGACCGAGCAGCGTGATCCGGCCGCCGAACCCTCGCCCGCGCAGCGCCTCGACCGTGCGAAGGCCCGCCAGGCCCGCTCCTGCCACCACCACATGGTCCACGCTCACGACCCTAGCGGGGGCGCCGCTGGTCCGTTGCCGCTGCGAACCGTTTGGTCCGTTGCCGCTGCTCACCGTTGCTCGGCCCGTGAGGCGCCGGGCGCGGGTCGCTGTAGGCTGTGGGCGTAAGACGCGCGGGAGTCCGGCCGTCACCGGGCTGAGAGGAAGGCTTCGCGGGCCTTCGACCGCAAGACACCTGATCCGGATCATGCCGGCGAAGGGAGCGCACATGGATGTGATCGTGGGCGGCGGGGTCGTCGGGCTGTCGATCGCCTGGCGGCTGGCCAGGTCGGGCCGCCCGGTCACCGTCGTCGACCCGGCCCCCGCCTCGGGAGCTTCGCACGCTGCCGCGGGCATGCTGGCGCCGGTCAGCGAGGTGACCTACACCGAGGCGCCGCTGCTGCGGCTGGGCGCGGCGTCGCTGCGCCGCTGGCCCGCGTTCGCCGCCGAACTGGCCGCCGACGCCGGTCTCTCCGACACCGGTTCCCGCGACACCGGTTCCTGCGACACCGTCGAGCCCCCCGGAGGCTCGGCGCTCGGCGGCCTTGAGGTGGGCGCTGAGGCCGGCTTTGACGTGGGCGGGGCGGCGCGGAGGGGGCTGGACCTGCGGGCCGACGGGACGCTCGACGTGGCGTTCGGGGCCGACGATCTCGCGGTGCTCGACGAGCTGGCGGCCTTCATGGAGAAGCTGGGGCTGGCGGTCGAGCGGCTCACCGGGCGGGAGTGCCGGCGGCTGGAGCCCATGCTGGCGCCGTCCGTGCGGGGCGGGCTGCTGGCGCCCGGTGACGCGTGGGTGGATCCGCGCCGGGTGACGGCGGCGCTGCTGTCCGCCCTGGAACGGCTGGACGTGCCGCTGGTGCGGGCCCGCGCCACCGGTTTCCTGCGGGAGGGCGACGCCGTCGTCGGCGTACGCCTGGCCGGCGACGGACGGGTGACCGAGCTCCGGGCCGAGCGGGTGGTGCTGGCGGCCGGGGCTTGGAGCGGAGAGCTGGCCGAGGTGCCGGTGCGGCCGGTCAAGGGGCAGATCATGCGCTTGCGGTCGCCGCAGCCGCTGCTCACCCGCTGCGTACGCGGCACCGTCCACGGCTCGCCCGTCTACCTGGTGCCCCGGGGAGACGGCGAGCTGGTGGTCGGGGCGACCCAGGAGGAGATGGGGTTCGACACCAGGGTCACCGCGGGCGGCCTCTACGAGCTGCTGCGCGACGCCAGGGAGCTGGTGCCGGGCGTGACCGAGCTGGAGGTGGCCGACGTGGTGGCCGGGCTGCGGCCGGGCACGCCGGACAACCTGCCGATCATCGGCCCGAGCGGGACACCGGGGCTCACGCTGGCCACCGGCCACCACCGGGGCGGCGTGCTGCTCGCCCCGCTCACGGCGGCCCTGATCACGGCGGGCCCGCTCCCAGAGCAGGCCGTGAAGGAGCCCGCGGAGCGGCCCGCACGGGAGCTCGAAGGGGACACGGATGACATCGGCGGCGACGAGGGTGAGCTGGCGGCGTTGTGCTCGCCGGGGAGGTTTCAGTACATCTCATGATTGTCATGATCAACGGAGCCGCGCACGAGGTCGCCGACGGCACGACCGTGGGGCAGGCCGTACGCGCTTTGACGGCGGCCACCACGGGCGTGGCGGTGGCCGTGAACGACGAGGTGGTCACGCGGAGCGCGTGGGAGACGACGACGCTCAGCGACAGCGACCGCGTGGAGGTGTTGACGGCGGTGCAAGGTGGATGAACTGATCATCGCCGGGGAGAAGTTCTCCTCCCGGCTCATCATGGGCACCGGCGGGGCGCCGTCCCTGGACGTGCTCGACCAGGCGCTGGCCGCCTCCGGCACGGAGCTGACCACGGTCGCCATGCGGCGGCTCGACCCGGCCGCCCGCGGCTCCGTGCTCGACGTGCTGCGCAGGCGCGGCATCAAGGTGCTGCCCAACACGGCGGGCTGCTTCACCGCGGGCGACGCCGTGCTGACGGCCCGGCTGGCCAGGGAGGCGCTGGGCACGAACTGGGTCAAGCTGGAGGTCATCGCCGACGAGCGGACGCTGCTGCCCGACCCGATCGAGACGTTCGACGCGGCCGAGCGGCTGGTGGCGGACGGGTTCGTGGTGCTGCCGTACATCGGGGACGACCCCGCGCTCGCCCGGCGGCTGGAGCAGGCCGGGTGCGCGGCCGTGATGCCGCTGGGCGCGCCGATCGGCTCCGGGCTGGGCATCCGCAACCCCCACAGCATCGAGCTGATCGTGGAGGCCGCGTCGGTGCCGGTGATCCTCGACGCGGGCATCGGCACGGCCAGCGACGCCGCGCTGGCGATGGAGCTGGGCTGCGACGCCGTCCTGCTGGCCACGGCGGTCACGCGGGCGCGGCGGCCGGAGCTGATGGCGGCGGCCATGAAGGCGGCGGTGGCGGCCGGGCGGATGGCGCGGCAGGCGGGCCGCATCCCGCGCCGCCGCTACGCCGAGGCGTCCTCGCCGACGACCCCCTGACCCGCCACCAGTGCCCCCGATCCGGCCCGGCCCGGGTGGAGGAGTGACTCGGGCGAACCTGTGTCCGCTTCGTTGGGCGCGGGCACGTTCCACGAGGCACGGCTCCGCATCGGTTTCGGGCGGGCGGGCCCTGTCAGTGGCAAAACGCCCGTAAACTCTGCGGGGTGGATACGACGACTGCGGACCCCCTGGTCGGGCGGCTCCTCGATGGGCGCTATCGCATCGAGAGCCGGATCGCCCGGGGCGGTATGGCGACCGTCTACCTTGCGCTGGACGTGCGACTCGACCGCACGGTGGCGCTGAAGGTGATGCACTCTTCGCTCGCCGAAGACCCTGCGTTCGTCAGGAGGTTCATCGGCGAGGCGAAGTCGGTGGCCAGTCTCTCCCACCCCAACGTGGTGGCCGTCTTCGACCAGGGCACCGACCAGGACGTCGTCTACCTGTCGATGGAGTACGTACCTGGCCGCACGCTGCGTGACATCCTGCGGCAGCGCGGCCGCCTGCCCGCCCGCGAGGCGCTCGAGATCCTCATCCCGGTGCTGGCCGCGCTCGGCGCCGCCCACCAGGCCGGCATGGTCCACCGCGACGTCAAGCCGGAGAACGTGCTGATGACCGACGACGGCCGGGTCAAGGTGGTCGACTTCGGCCTGGCCAGGGCCATCGAGGCGACCAACCAGACCCGTACCGGCGTGATGATCGGCACGATCGGCTACATGGCGCCCGAGCAGGTCATGACGGGCGCCGCCGACGTCCGCAGCGACGTCTACGCCGCCGGCATCATGCTGTTCGAGCTGGTGACCGGGCAGCAGCCCTACGACGGCGAGACGCCGATGTCGGTGGCCTACCGGCACGTGCACGACACGGTTCCCGCGCCGTCGTCGCTGGCGCCCGAGGTGCCGCCGCTGATCGACACGCTGGTCGCGCACGCGACGGCGCGCGAGCCGCACGACCGCCCGGCCGACGCCACGGCGATGCTGGTCGAGGCCGTGGAGACGCACCGCGTGCTGCCGCGCACGACCACGCCGCCGTCCCACTCCCAGCCGTACGCGCGACCGACGTCCCCGCCGTCCTCCCAGTCGCACGGCTCGCTCGCGGCCCCGCACCCGCAGTCCCAGCCGGACGCCAGGACGTCCGTGCACGCCGCTCCGTCGGTGCCGCAGTCCGCTCCCGCCCACACGCTGATCCAGCCGCGGGACGAGGCGCCGCGGTCGCGGCGGCGCCGCGGGTTCCGGCCCAGCTGGTTCCTGGTGGGGCTGGCGGGCGTGATGGCCGCGGCCGTCGCGCTGACGGGGTGGTTCTTCGCCCAGCCCGACTACGTCACCGTTCCCAGGCCGCTCGTCGGCAAGGCGCTGGCGCTGGCCGAGAGCAGAGCCGTCCAGAACGGTCTCAAGGTCAAGATCGGTCAGGGCCGCCACGACGAGAAGACCGCCGAGGGTCTGGTGCTGGCCACCGAGCCGGTCGAGGGCACCGAGGTGGAGAAGGGCACCACGATCATCCTGGTGCCCTCGCTGGGGCCCAAGCGGGTCGTCGTCCCCAATGTGGCGAACATGACGGGCAACGACGCCAGGGCCGCGATCGCCGGCGCCGGGCTCACCGTGGGGTCGGTCAAGCGGCTGCCCAACACCGCGGTCGAGCGCGACAAGGTCATCCGTACGTCCCCGCAGGTCGGCGAGAAGGTCAAGGAAGGCGCGAAGATCGACATCTTCGTCAGCGCCGGGCTGGTGATGCCCGACGTCGGCGGCATGCCGAAGGACGAGGCGGTCTCCTACCTCCAGCAGCAGGGCTTCCAGGTGCAGGCGCAGGAGGTCGACGACGACGCCGAACCGTGCACGGTGATCGCGCAGGCGCCCAAGGCCAAGGCCGAGGTCGACCGGGGCGCGCAGGCCATGGTCACGGTGGCGCGCTGCCAGGTCGACTTCTGGGACTGGTTCGGCGGGGGTGATCACCAGGCGGGCGACGACCGGCAGTTCAGCATCGTGCCCGGCGTGATCGGCAAGGACGTCCGCGACGCGAAGGCGGAGCTGGAGGCGATGGGCTTCAAGGTCCGGGTGCAGCGGCTGGGCAACCGCGGCGTGGTCCAGTTCCAGCGCCCCCTTCCCGGCAACGAGCGCCCGCCCGGCACGACGGTCTACCTCTGGCACTGACCGTGTGCCGGCGCTGACCGTGTTCCGACCGTGCCGATGGTGGTGACCGTGCCGGCGTCCGGTCAGGTCAGGTGGCCGAGGAGGCGGATCCTGGCCAGGCCGCCGTCCGGGTGGATGTCCACCCGGACGTGGGTCACCGGGTCGGCGGGGGCCAGGCGGAAGCGGTGTGAGGTGTCGGGCTGGAGGCGGGTCCTCGGCAGCAACTCCACCGCATGGCCGCCGTCGTGGTCGCCTTCGTGGTCGCCTTCGTGGGCAAGGTCCAGGCCGGTGAGGGTGACCGCGGCGGGGGCGTTGAAGAGCAGGTTCGTCGTGTCGATCTCGGCCAGGCGGATCACGCCGCGGCCGGCCAGGCGGATGACGAGCCAGTCGTTGCCGCCGTCCCTGCGGCGGGCGGTCTCCCAGCCTTCGGCCTGGTGGCGGGCCAGGCCGGGGGCGATGACGTTGTTGGGCGCGGAGTAGAACTGGTCGGAGCAGTCGGTGACCAGGGCGCCGTTCTGGAGGGCGGCCAGGTCGAGGCCGAGGCCGTCGTGGACGGACAGGTCGGGCCTGGGCTCGCCGTGCACGCGGAGGCGGGCGACGCCGCCGTCGGGGAAGATGTTCAGCCGCACGTGCGTGTACGTCGCCTCGCCGGCGACGGCGAAGTGGTGCTCGGCGTCGCCCTTGAGACCGGCTCTCGGCACGATCTGCGTCCAGCCGGCCGTCAGCAGCTCGGCGGGCGACGGGTAGCCCTCGGCGAAGGCGGCCTCGACGGAGGCGTGGGGCGGGTAGTTGCCCTTGAACCAGGCCGTGTCGATCACCACGCCGCGGATCACGCCGGGCACGCCGAGGCGCACCATCGCCCAGTCGTGGCCGGGTTCGCGGCGGCGCCGGGTCTCCCAGCCGTCGTACACCTGGCCCTTGCTGCCGAACGTCGCCGTCTGGAAGCCGGGCCGGCCGGGTCTGATCAGGCACTCCTTCTCGGCGAAGGATTCGTCGCTGGCGGCTACGACGGAACCGCCGAGCGTGCGCAGGGCGAGGTCGGGAAGGGCGGTGAAGCGGGTCATCTAGTGCTCTCCCATCTGCCCGTCGGGCAGGAACCGTCCGTGGGGCACGCCGTCGACGGGCCGGCCGCGCAGCCAGGTGGTCAGGACGGCGCCCTTGAGCACCTGGCCGTGGTACGGCGTGACGGGGTTCCTGTGGTGGAGGCGGCGGGCGTCCACGGGAGTGTCGGCGGCGGGGTCGAAGGCGACCAGGTCGGCATCATTCCCCGGCTTTATCCCGCCTTTTCCCGAAATTTCAGCCAAAGCTGCTGGATTAGCTGACATCCAGCGGACCACGTCCCCCAGCCCGAACCCCCGCCGCGACGCCTCCGTCCACACGGCGGCCAGCCCGAGCTGCAGCGAGGCGATCCCGCCCCAGGCGGCGGCGAAGTCGGGCACCTTCAGCTCCGCCGGTGACGGCGAGTGGTCCGACACGACGCAGCTCAGCACCCCCCGCGCCAGCCCGTCCCACAGCAGGTCCCGGTTGGCCGCCGGCCGGATCGGCGGGCAGCACTTGTACGCCGTGCCGCCCGCGGGCACCTGCTCGGCCGTCAGCGTGAGATAGTGCGGGCACGTCTCGGCCGTGACGGCCACCCCGCCGGCCCGGGCCTCCTCCAGGACGTCGAGGCATTCGGCGCTGGAGACGTGGAGGACGTGCGCCCGCGCGCCGGTCTCCGCGGCCAGATCCACGACCCGGCGGACGGCGCTCCGCTCCGCCGCCCCGGGCCGCGACTCCAGAAATTCCGCATATGTCGAGCCAGCGGGTTCCCGCAGCAACGCCGGATCCTCGGCGTGCACGATCAGCAGCCCTCCGAACCCGGCGACCTCCTCCATGACCAGCCGCAGCTCGGCCACGCTCAGGGGCGGGAACTCCGCCACGCCGGACGGCGACAGGAAGCACTTGAACCCGTACACGCCCCGCTCGCGCAGCGGCCGGAGCTCCTTGACGTTGCCCGGCACGGCCCCGCCCCAGAACCCGACGTCCACGTGGCACTGCCCGCGCGCCGCCCGCAGCTTGACCTCCAGAGCCGCCACGCCGACGGTCGGCGGCAGCGAGTTGAGCGGCATGTCCACGATCGTCGTGACCCCGCCCGCGGCCGCCGCCCTGGTCGCCGACGCGAACCCCTCCCAGTGGGCCCGCCCCGGCTCGTTGACGTGGACGTGGGTGTCGACCAGGCCGGGCAGCAGCGCCAGGTCGCGCAGGTCGACGTCCTCGGCGGCGTCGAGCGGCGCGGCGTAGTCGTACAGGGCGGCGATCCTCTCCCCTCGCACGGCCACCGCGGCCGCCCGCTCCCCCTCGGGCGTGACGGTCCGGCGGGACCGGACCACGAGCTCGAACGCGGCCATCTAGCTCCCTTCGAGGCGTTCCGCGGCGATCCTGGCGGCCAGGCGTTCGAGCAGCGGCCCGGCCTCGGCCATGCACCGCCCGAGGTCGGGCTCCAGGTCGGTGAGGGCGTAGGCGGCCTCGATGCCGGCCGTCTTCAGCTCGGTGTCGGTGAGCGTACGGCGCCCGCAGACGGCCACCACGGGCACGCCGGCCGCCGCCGCCGCCTGAGCCACGCCGACGGGCGCCTTGCCGCGCAGCGACTGCTCGTCCAGCGAGCCCTCGCCGGTGACGACCAGCCGCGCGCCCCGCACGTGCGTGCCGAAGCCGAGCAGGCCGAGCAGGTAGCCGATGCCGGGCCGGAGGTCGGCGTGCAGGAACGCCAGCGCCGCGAACCCGACGCCGCCGGCCGCGCCCGCCCCCGGCGCCCCGGCGACGCCCATGGGCCGCGGGATGTCGTCGTGCTCGACCGCGCCCAGCAGGCCGTGCGTACGCGTCGCCACGGCCGCCAGCCGGGACAGCGCCGCCTCCAGCGTCTTGACGTCTTCGGGCGTGGCGCCCTTCTGCGGCCCGTAGACGGCGGCGGCGCCGTGGGGGCCGAGCAGCGGGTTGTCCACGTCGCTGGCCACCACGAACTCGACGCCGGACATGTCGATGAACGCGGACATGTCGATGCGGTCCAGCGCCGCCAGCGCCGCCCCGCCCCGCGGGACCTCGTTCCCGTCGGCGTCCAGCAGCCGGGCGCCGAGCGCCTGCGCCATGCCCGCTCCCCCGTCGGTGCAGGCGCTCCCGCCCAGCCCGAGAACGACCCGCTTCGCCCCCCGCCGTACGGCGTCGGCCACCAGCTCGCCGGTGCCGTAGCTGGTGGCGGTCAGCGGCTCCCGCCCGCCCGGCAGCCGCCGCAGCCCGGACGCCTCCGCCAGCTCCACCACGGCCGTGCCGTCGGCGGCGTGCCAGGCGTACGAGGCGGGGACGCGCTCCCCCGTCGGCCCGGCCACCTCGATCGTGATCCGGTCGAACCCGCACGCCACGGCGGCGTCCACGGTGCCGTCGCCGCCGTCGGCCACCGGCAGCTCCACGGCCGGCACGCCGAGCCCCGCAGCCACATGCCCGGCCACCTCGGACGCCGTCAGCGACCCCTTGAACTTGTCGGGCGCCACGAGAACATGCTGAACCACGACGAACTCCCACGCGATGATGAACAATGGCCGGACACGCCTTCCTGCCCGGTGCGAGCGGGCAGGAAGGCGTGTCCCATCATCACACGGGGTCCGCACGCGGATCGGCCAGCCATGACCCCGCCCACGAGACCGGACCAGGCGGCGGCCGGGCTGGCCGCGTCCACCGCCTGGCCGTCCTCTCGTCGTGAGGTCATGGGCTCCTCCTCGGCACGTCGGGAAACTCCTCGGCGGCGCTGACCCCGCGTTCCTCCGCCAGCCGGAGCAGCCTGCGCCCGGCCTCGGCGCCGGCGCGGCCGGCCGCGTCCTGGGAGACGGTCTTCAGCTCGCCGTCCTCGACCACGGTCCGCCCGCCGACGAGCACGCGGGCCAGCGGCGGCGGGGGCCCGAAGACCAGCGCGCACACCGGGTCGGCCACGGCGGCGTGGAACGGCCCGTCCACGCGCCACAGCGCGAGGTCGGCGAGCTTCCCCACCTCCAGCGACCCCAGCTCGCCGGCCCGGCCGAGGTTTCCAGCGCCGCCGAGCGTGGCCAGTTCCAGGGCTTGCCGGGCGGTGAGCGCGGCGGGGCCGTACCTGGCGCGCTGGAACAGCAGGGCCTGCCGCAGCTCCCCGGCCAGCGGGGTCAGCTCGGAGGAGGCGGCGCCGTCCACGCCGAGGCCGACGTTCGCGCCGCGGCGCAGCATCTCCGACACGCGGGCGATGCCCGCGCCGAGCCGCCCGTTGGAGGACGGGCAGTGCGCCGACCCGGTGCCGGTGGCGGCGAGCTTGCCGATGTCGGCGTCGCTGAGGTGCACCGCGTGCGCGAACCAGACGTCGGGCCCGAGCCAGCCGAGCTTCTCCATGTAGTCGACCGGCCGCACCCCGAACTGGGCCAGGCAGTGCTCGTCCTCGTCGAGGGTCTCGGCGAGGTGGGTGTGCAGGCGCAGGCCCCTGGCGCGGGCCAGCGCGGCCGACTCGGTCATCAGCTCGGCGCTGGCCGAGAACGGCGAGCACGGCGCGACGGCCACCCGCAGCATCGAGGACGGCGACGGGTCGTGGTAGGCGTCGACGGCCTCGGCCGTGGCGGCGAGGATCGCGTCGAGATCCTCCACGACCTCGTCCGGCGGCAGGCCGCCCTGCGACTCTCCCCTGTCCATGGAGCCGCGGGCGGGGTGGAAACGCAGGCCGACCGCGCGGGCGGCCTCGATCTCCGCCGCGAACAGGTCTCCCCTGCCCTTGGGGAAGACGTAGTGGTGATCGCTGGTGGTGGTGCAGCCCGACAGCGCCAGCCAGGCGAGCCCCGCCTCCGCTGCGCCCTTGACCACCTCGGCGTCCATGGCGGCCCACACCCGGTAGAGCGCCACCAGCCACTCGAACAGGGTGGCTTCCTGGGCGAGCCCCTGGGAGGCCCACTGGTAGAGGTGGTGGTGGGTGTTGACCAGCCCGGGCGTGGCCAGGCAGCCGCTGCCGTCGATCCGGGTGTCGCCGGGGGCGGCGGGCGTGGGCCCGGCGCCCAGCTCCACGATCCTGTCCCCGTCAATCCTGATATATCCGGATTCGATCTCCGGTCCCACGACCGGCGCGACGTACACGTTCTCGATCAGCAGGCTCATCCGGCGGCGTCCTTCCCGGCCCCCGCCGCCCCCGCCGCCCGCGTCGCCGTCTGCCCCGCCGTCCGTTCCGCCGCCAGGCGCACCGCGTCGAGGATCTTCTCGTACCCCGTGCACCGGCACAGGTTGCCCGCCAGCGCCTCCCGGATCTCCGCGTCCGACGGCCGCCCGACCCGCTCCAGCAGGTCGTGGGCCTGCACGAGCAGCCCGGGCGTGCAGAAGCCGCACTGCACGGCCCCGCACTCCACGAACGCCTCCTGCACCGGGTGGAGCCGTCCGCCCTCGGCCAGCCCCTCGACGGTGCGGACGGCGCGCCCCTCGGCCTGCCCAGCGGCGACCAGGCAGGAGCAGACCGGCACGCCGTCCAGGTAGACCGTGCAGGAGCCGCATTCTCCCTGCTCGCAGGCGTTCTTCGAGCCGGGCAGCCCGAGCCGCTCGCGGAGCACGTACAGGAGGCTCTCGCCCTCCCACACGCCGTCGGCGCTCTCCTCACGGCCGTTGACGGTGAACGTGACGCGCATCAGGCGGCCCTCCTTCCGTGGTGGTCGTTCCAGGCCCAGGCGAGCGTGCGGCGGGCCATCACGCCGACGGCGTGGACGCGGTACGCGGCAGTGCCGCGCACGTCGTCGATGGGCGCGGCGGCGGCCGCGCACAGCCGCCCGAACCGCTCGGCCACCCCGGGGTCGAGCGCCGGCGCGTCCCAGTCGAGCTCCCGCGCGAGGAAGTCCTCCGCCTCCAGGGCCCGGCGCGGCGTGGGCGCGGCCGACCCGATGCCGGTGCCGACCCGCCGCTCCCCCGGGTGCAGCGCGACGGCGAACGAGCACACCGCGATCACCATGGCGTTGCGCGTGCCGACCTTGGAGAAGTACTGGGGACCGGTCGCCGGCGGGACGCGTACGGCCCTGATGAGCTCGTCCGGGAGCAGGGCGCTGCGCTTGACCCCCAGGTAGAACTCGGCGGCCGGGATCGTCCGGACGCCCCGGTCGCGCGACTCGACCTCGACGACCGCGCCGGCGGCCAGCAGCGGCGGGTGGCTGTCGCCGGCCGGCGAGGCCGCGCCGAGGTTGCCGCCCACGGACCCGCGGTTGCGGATCTGCGGCGACCCGACCGTGCGCGCCGCCTGCGCGAGGCCCGGCAGCGGCCCGGCCAGCTCGGCGATGACCGTCGCGTACGACACCCCGGCCCCCACCCGGCACATCCCGCCGGCCGTCTCCCACTCCCGCAGCTCGGCCACCCGGGTGAGATCGAGCAGCGCCGCGGGCCTGCGCACATCGAAGTTGATCTCCACCATGACGTCGGTGCCGCCCTGGACGGGCACCGCCTCCGGCCGGTCCGCCTTGGCGGCCAGCGCCTCCGCCCACGTGGTGGGCCGCAAGAAGTCCATTCGTCCGCTACTCCCAGGCGAATCCGGCGTCGGGCGCGTCCTCGCGCAGCACGCTGCCCTCGATCAGGCCGTAGGGGCGGTCGGCCGCGTGGTAGACCGCGTTGTCGTTGTGGTCGTTGTTGTCGTTGTTGTCGTTGTTGTGGTCGTTGTGGTCGTCGTTGTCGTTGTCCAGCCCGAACGGCGACAGGTCGACGAGGAAGTGGTGCTTGTTCGGCAGCGTGAGCCTGATCTCGCAGAGGCCGGGGCAGGCCGTCAGGGCGCGCTCGCCCATGGCGTACAGGGTCTGCTGGAGCGAGCGGCTGTACGTGTCCGCGAACGCCTCCAGCAGGGCGCGCCGCGCCTCCCGGTAGGAGTCGGCGTACGAGCCCGGCTGGCCCGCGTGCCGCCAGCGCGCGGTGACGGCGGTGGCCAGGACGCGGTCGGTGGCCGGCGGCAGCGTCGTGTACCGGTCGACGACGTAGCCGTGGAACTCCGATCCGGTCGTGTTGAGCACCACCAGGTCCGTCAACCCCGACACCACCGTGCTGCGCCCGTCCTCGTCGTGGTGGACCACGCAGGTGCGCGCCTCGCCCCCGTCGCGCACGAACGAGTGCGGCCCGCCGCGGTTCCACGCGTGCTCCTCGACCGCCACCCTGGCGTGCCGGATCGTCGGCTGCGACGCCACGAAGTGCCGAGCCAGCAGCAGCGCGAACTCCTCGATCTGGCCGACGCCGTGTTCGCGGGCGAAGGCGTAGACGGTGTTCTTCTGCGTGTCGGTCGGCAGGACGGCGGAGTTGTCGCCGGTCAGGTGCGTGGCCTCCATGTCGCCGGAGAGCGCGGTGCTGACCGTGACGTCCTTGAGGTGGTGGACGGGGCCGTCCCTGACGACGTGGACGAGCCTGATCTCCGCCTTGCCGTAGCGGTTGGGGCCGAGCTTGACGGACATCTAGCTCCCTCGGTAGGTGACGTACGCGTACGGGCTGAGCAGCAGCGGCACGTGGTGGTGCCGGGCGGGGTCGGTCACGGTGAAGGCGATGACGACCTCGGGGTAGAAGCACTCCGGCAGGTACGAGCCGGTGTCGAAGACGACGCGGCGCACCCCCGCCCCGCCGGCGTCCCAGCCCGTGACCCGTCCGTCCCCGTCGGTACGCCCTTCGGCCAGGACGTGGCCGTCGTCGCGCTCCAGCCGCACCCGTACGCCGGCGGCCGGCCGCCCGGTGACCGCGTCGAGCACGTGCGTCGAGAAGCTCACCGCTCTCCCTCCAGCAGTTTGACCAGCCGCAACCGGGTGATCTTCGCCAGTTCGCCGCGTACGACCGCCCGCTCGGCCTCCTCGTCGTTGTCCAGCCGCGCCCGCAGCCGGGCGAGCAGCTCGGCGCCGCTCAGCCCGGTGGCGCAGACGAGGTAGACATGCCCGAACCTGGCCTCGTACGCACGGTTGCCGGCGGCGAGTTCGTCCCTCGGCGCGTCCTCGGCCCCTGACTGCTCCTGCCGCGACCACGCCGCCTCCCTGCCGTCCCCGCCGGCCCGCTCACCGATCCTGGGGTGCGCGGCCAGCGCCTCCAGCACGTCGGGCCACGCGAGCTCCAGGACGGCCCGCCCGGCGGCGGCGAGGAGCTCGTCGAGGCCGGCGTAGGGCCGCCCGGCGGCCACCCGCGCGGCGAAGGCGCGGGAGGCGCAGCAGGCCAGCAGCTCCGCCGCGGCCCGGTCGGGCGGAGCGGCGTTGAGGCCGCCGAGCGCGGTCGTGGTGTCGG
Source organism: Nonomuraea sp. (assembly GCA_036276095.1). Lineage (GTDB taxonomy): Bacteria > Actinomycetota > Actinomycetes > Streptosporangiales > Streptosporangiaceae > Nonomuraea. The sequence continues at coordinate 12,962 of DASUCK010000389.1, forward strand.
GCATGTCTGCAGTACACACATGGGCTTCGTGCCCGGTCCATGCGCGAGAACTCCGAACCGGCGGGCCCGCCGGCCGGCGGTTTTCGTCTCATGCTCCAAACGGCCGCCGGCGGCGTGGGCGGGCCGGGGCGCCGGGGTGGCGGGCCTAGACTTGGGCCCATCATGAGCGTGACATCCCTGATCGGCGGACACGTGTCGGTGGCCGGCGGCCTGGCGACCGGCGGGCTGAGATACATGGCCGAGATCGGCGCCGAGATGATCCAGGTGTTCGTCACCAACCCGCGTGGGTGGGCGCTCACCGCGGGCAAGCCCGACGAGGACGCCAAGCTGGCCGAGTCGGGCGTCCACACCTTCATCCACGTGCCCTACCTGGTCAACTTCGGCTCGCCGAGCCCCGAGACGCTGGCCAACTCCATCGCCGTCGTCCGCCACACGCTGCGCCGCGGCGTCGACACCGCCGCCAGAGGCGTGGTGGTCCACACGGGGTCGGCGGTGTCGCAGCCGCGCGACGACGCGCTGCGCCAGCTGCGCGAAAACCTGCTGCCGCTGCTCGACGAGATCCCCGACGACGGGCCCGACCTGCTGCTCGAACCGATGGCGGGCCAGGGCGCGATGCTGTGCGCCACCGTCCAAGACCTCGAGCCCTACCTCGACACGCTCGACTGGCATCCGCGGGCCGGCGTCTGCCTCGACACCTGCCACGCCTACACCGCCGGCCACGACCTCGCCGCCGAGGGCGGGGTGGCCGAGACGTTCGACGCCCTCCGGCGCATCGCGCCCGGCCGGCTCAAGCTGATCCACGCCAACGACTCGAAGGACCCGTGCGGCTCCAAGCGCGACCGGCACGAGAACATCGGGGCCGGCCACATCGGCGCCGCGCCGTTCGGCGAGCTGATGCGGCACCCGGCGGTGGCGGGCGTGCCGATCTGCATCGAGACGCCCGGCAAGGCGCCCAAGCACGCCGAGGACATCGCCCTGCTGAAGGAGCTGCGCGACCGCGGGTGAGTGTCCGCCCATCGTGAAAGGGGCGCCTGCGCGCGCGATCCGGCCAGCCCCCGAAGGCCGGATCGCGGGGCCGGGTGACGGCCTCCGCAGGCGCCCCTTCACGAACCGGCGTGGCGGGCCCCACCCCCCGGTAAGGGGC
>DASUCK010000390.1:0-7624 GCA_036276095.1 Nonomuraea sp.
GGCCACCGTGACCAACCCGGCCGTCAAGAGCACCGCGAGCGACGTCTGCGGCATCTTCGTGGGCACCGCCGCGGCTCCCGACGCCTCGCTCAAGACCGAAGGCGCCCCGGGCTGCTACTGATCGCCCGAGCACAGCTATGGATGCTACGGGATGGGCGGCGGGCAACTGCCGCCCATTCTGTTGAAGAGACGGCAACGGTGGCACCAGGGATGGTCGTCCGATTGGTCCGTGGAGGCTGGACATGCGCACGCCGAACAAGGGCTTCACCCTGATCGAGCTGCTGATCGTGGTCGTGATCATCGGCAGCCTGGCCGCGATCGCGATCCCCAAGTTCGCGAACACGAAGAGCAAGGCGGTCGTGTCCGCGATGCGCTCCGACCTCCGTAATCTGGCGAGCGTCCAGGAGACCTACTGGACCAACAACCAGACCTACTACGGTGGGGTCGTCCCCGACCTGCCGAACTTCCAGTTCTCGCCGTCGCAGGGCATCACGATCACGATCGTGAACGCCGACCCGGCGGGCTGGTCGGCCACCGCCGCGGCGCCCGGGTTGACCACCCAGACCTGCGCGATCTTCTACGGCACCACCGCGCCGATCCCGCCGGCGACGATCGACGCCGCAGTCGCCTGCACCTGATCCGCGCGCTCGGTCCGCCCTTTGCGTTGCTGGGGTGCGCAGACCCGCGCACCAACCCCGAACTCCGTTGCCCGCGAGGGTCTCGCGGCGGCGGGCCGGGACATCCGGTGACGGCCGTTGCATAGCAGACCGCGAGTTTCCGGGTAAGGCGCGGCACTGAGTCCTCCTGCCTCACGTGGGTACGATCACATGCGCTTGCTCATCGTAGACGACGACGTCGATATCCGCCGCTCCCTCGGCCAGCGACTCGAGGAGGCCGGCCACCAGATCACCGTGGAGAGCGATCCCGAGCGGGCGCTCCAGCGGGCGGCCGCCGGCTCCTTCGACCTGATCCTCTGCAACGTCCGGCTGCCCCGCACCGACGGCGTCAGCTTCCTCCGGCGCTATCGGGCCGGTGGCGGGGCGGCGCTCCTCATCATGCTGAGCCCCCCGGGCAGCGAAGAGGGCGCCATCGCCGCGATGCGGGAAGGCGCCCACGACTGGGTCCAGAAGCCCTTCCGGACCGATGAGGTCGCCTGGGCCATCCGGAAGGCGGAGGAGCTCGAGCAGCTGCGGCGCGAGGTGGAGACTCTGCGGTCGAGTGTCGGCGCCGGCGCTGCCCATGACATGGTCGTGTGGGAGAGTCGGGCCATGCGGGACGTCATGGACATGGCGAACCGGGTCGCCCGCCACCAGACGCCGATCCTGCTCACCGGAGAGCCGGGCACGGGCAAGGAGGTGCTCGCCCGCGCCATCCACCGGATGAGCAGCCGGAGCGACCACGGCTTCACCGTGATCAACTGTGCGGCCATCCCCGCGCAGCTCCTGGAGTCCGAGCTGTTCGGCCACGTGGCCGGCGCGATGCCGGGAGCCACGGCCGATCACGCAGGGCTGTTCGAGCTGGCCCACGAGGGCACCCTGTTCGTGGACGAGGTGGGCGCCCTGCCGCCGGAGCTGCAGGCCCGGATGGCCAGGGTGCTGGAGGACGGTCGGGTGGTCCGCACCGGCGGGCGCGACGGGCGCCAGGTCGACGTGCGGGTCATCGCCGCCGCCTCGAAGCCGCTCGACGACGCCGTGGCCCGGGGAGAGTTCCGCTCCGACCTCTACCACCGGCTGAGCGGGGTGCGCATCCACCTGCCGCCGCTCCGCGAGCGGGTCGAGGACATCCCGGCGCTGCTCACCCACTTCGCAGGCCAGGCGGCCCACCGGCTCGGCCACCCCGTGAGCGTCACGCCGGGCGCCCTGGCGGCCGTCACCCAGTACCCCTGGCCGGGCAACGTGCGCGAGCTCCGCAGCGCCGTGGACCGGGCCGCCGCGCTGGCGGGCGAGTCTCCCCTGGACGTGAAGGACTTCGCCGGTCTGGCGCGGAACGGCAACGGCAACGGTCACGGCCCCGAGGCCGGCAATGGCGCGCCCACCCTGGGTCTCGACCTGAAGTCCCAGGTCGAAGCGGTCGAGCGGCAGGCGATCCTGCGGGCGCTGGAAGCGTCCGGGGGCAATCGCCGGCAGGCGGCCTCCCTGCTGGGCATCAGCCTCCGGACGCTGTTCTACAAGATGCGCCGGCTCCCGGTGCACGCCTGATCCCGTCCGGACGAGGTGACCAGCGACCCTAACGGAGGCAGCCCAGTGAGACGACGCAGCGGCTTCACGATGATCGAGATGCTGATGGTGATCGTGGTCGTGAGCCTCGCCGGACTGGTGGCGCTGCCCAAGTTCCAGGACGCGCTCGCCCAGAACACGCTGCACGGCACCCGCGCGAAGGTCATGGCGCGCTTCGCCGCGGCGCGCGCCGCCGCGGTGACCACCGGTCGCGTCGCGTACCTGCACGTGAGCGGCAACCAGGTCTACGTCACCGCCCGGCCCCGGCGCAACCCGGGAGCGGGGCAGCAGGACACGATCACGCCGGTCGAGAACATCTACACGCTCTACGGGGTGACTCTGGCCTCGGACGCCGACTCCGTGCGGATCGATCCCAACGGCCTGGGTGGCACGGCCGCCACCGTCCGGCTGACCAAGGGGAGCCGGGTCGATACCGTGCAGATCAGCCAATACGGGCGGGTGATGAAATGAGCGCGCGCGAGCGGCGCGGCTTCACCATCGCGGAGGTGCTGGTCGCCGTGGTCATGCTGACCGTCGGCGTCATGGCGCTGGTGGGCTCGTCGGCCATGGTGACCCGCATGGTGGGCGGCGGACGGATCTCCACCTTCGCCGGCCAGACCGCGTCGGCGCGGATCGAGCGGCTGCGCCAGATCGCCGCGTCCACGCCGACGCCGTGCACGTCCGGCCTCTGGAAGACCGACAGCGCCCTGACCGGCAACATCAACGAGAGATGGGAGATCCAGGACAACGCGGGCAACTCCCGCCGGGTGCAGATCACCCTGCGGTACCCGGTCGCCCGCGGCCTCGCCTACGACACCGTCAACACCCGGATCCTGTGCAAGTGACCGTGCGCACACACCGCGGGTTCACCATGGTCGAGCTGATGATCGCCCTGGTGCTGACCCTGGCCGTCGGCGGGGTGGCCTACCAGATGCTGCTCCGGAACAGCCGGGTCAGCAGGGCGCAGAGCGAGCAGATCGGGGTGCAGGACAACGTCCGGTCGGGCGCGCTCATCATCACCAATGAGCTGCGCGAAGTCGGCTACGACGTCGTCACCGCCGACGCGACCGCGGAGCTGGGCTATGCCCCGGCCGCTCCCACGCGGACCGACCTCCTGGCGATCAACCCGTCCTACATCACCTATAGGGCCACCCGCGGCCTGGGGTTCGTCTGTCAGGTGACCACGGCGGCGCCGGCGACGGTGCTGGTGCGGCGAGGCTCCTGGCAGGAGCTGCGCGCGCCGAAGACCACCGACAGCCTGCTGCTGTACGTGGAGAACCAGCCCAACACGGCCAACGACGACGCCTGGGTGCACCTCGGCATCGTCGCCACCGGCGCCCAGAACTGCCCTGTCGGGGGGGCGGGCCTGGCGTTCCAGGTCGCCGCGCCGGCCGACGGCCTGAACCTGACCACGGCGCTCAACGCCGTGGACGTCGGGGCGCCGGTCCGGGTCACCGAGGTGATGCGGATGGAGCACTACGTGGATGCCGCCGACGGCCAGCCCTATCTGGGCATGCGGTCCATCAGCGGCGGCGAGCTGACCCTGCGGCCGGTGATCGGTCCCCTCGCCGCCAACGGCGGAGCGGATCCGGGGCTCGCCTTCGAGTTTCTCGACGCCAACAACGCGGCGACCGGGGTCCTGGCCAACGTGCGCGTCATTCGGGTCGCGCTGCGGGGGGTGACCGACCAGGCGGTCTACGGCAGGAAAGCCTACGAGGCCACGGTCGACACGCTGGGTCTCACGACCCGGGTAGCGCTGCGCAACACCCTGCGGTGAACTCGCTCGTCGAGGAGGAGACGGTTATGCGGATCTCTCGGGTGCACGGCGAACGCGGCATGGCCCTGGCCGTGGCGATCTTCGCGCTGGTCGTGATCGGCGCCCTGGTCGCCGGCGCGTTCTTCGCCGGCAACCAGGAGCAGCGGACCGCCCGGAGCAGCATGTACGCCGCCGCCGCGGCGGACGCCGCCGAGGCGGGCACCGCCGTGGTGATGGCCGACTGGGACCAGTTCAACCTGAACACCATCCCGGTCGGGGATTCGATGACCCTGCCGGTCACCTCGCTGGCGGGGCGGGCGGCCTACGTGCCCACCGTGACCAGACTCAACGACGAGCTGTTCCTGATCCGGAGCGTCGGCACCCGCACCGATTACGCCGGCAACGTCCTGGCGCAGCGGTCGGTCGGCCTGCTGGCGCGGCTGAGCTACGTGACGGCCACGGCCAACGCCGCGGTCACCGTCACCAAGCCCATCAAGTTCAACGGCAACGCCTTCCAGGTGATCGGCAACGACTCCGTGCCCAAGGGATGGGGCGCCGAGCCCGACTGCAAGACCGGCCCCAACAAGGCGGGCGTCCGGAGCGCCACCACCACCGGTGCGTCGAGCGGCGACACCGACAACCTGTTCGGCGACCCGGCCCAGGTGGCGAACGACCCGTCGGTCACCAGCGACTTCTTCAACATCTTCGGCGACGTCACCTTCGACGAGCTGAAGCAGAACGCCGATATCGTCATCCCCTACGACACGCCCCAGCAGCCGGCGCCCTCGCTCACGGCGGGGCCGCCCCAGCGGTGCAACGTGGGGGACTGGAACAACTGGGGGGAGCCGAGACGGGCGCCGGACGCCTACGTGAACCAGTGCACCGGGTATTTCCCGATCATCTACGCCAGCGGCTCCTCGCTCAAGATGTCGAGCGGATCGCGGGGACAGGGCCTGCTCCTGGTCGAGGGCGACCTCGAGATCGTGGGCGGCTTCGAGTTCTCCGGCCTCATCGTGGCGAAGGGCGGCATCAAGATCAACGGGAACGGCAACAAGGTGACCGGCGCGCTGCTGGCCCAGGACGTCGCCATCGACGACGAGAACAGCATCAGCGGCAACACCACGCTGCAGTTCTCGTCCTGTGCGCTGAACAAGGCGATCAAGGGCTCCGCCTTCGGCGAGCCGCTCGCGAACCGGAGCTGGGTGCAGCTGTACTAGGCGGAACGCGGCTACCGCTCCTGCAATAGCGGTACGCCGTCGCGCGGCTGCCGGCGTAGACTGTCCCGTCATCCTGACCAGGAGGACGGGACAGTGCGCGTCGGGAGCGGGCGAGGCTTCACGATCGTCGAGTCGCTGATCGCCGCCCTGCTGCTGTCGCTGGGCATCCTGGCGCTGGTGGGCTCGGCCGCGCTGGCGAGCCGGATGGTGGGACGGGGTGGGGTCTCCACCCGCGCCGCGTTCGCGGCCGCCAGCCGCATGGAATGGCTGCGGCGGGTCGCCGCCTCCAGTGTCCCCGCCTGCACCTCGCCGGAGTGGCGCAGCGGCAGCGCCGTCGGGCCCGGGCTGGCGGAGAGCTGGGAGCTGCTCGACCCCGGTCTCCCGGTGCAGCAGGTGCGGCTGGTCGTGCGGGTCCGGCACCCCACGGGGACTTCGGTGGACACGATCGTCACGGGCTTCCTGTGTTGAGCGGCCGGAGCCGGCGCCATGGCTTTACGCTGGCCGAGCTGATCGTGGCGCTCGCGCTGGCCCTCGCGGTGGCGGGCCTGGTCCACGAGCAGCTGCTCCGGAGCCGCCGGCTGGCGCGCGCGCAGGTGGAACGTTCGGCCATGCAGGAGAACACCCGCGCCGCGGCACTGATCCTGAGCGGTGAGCTCGGCGCACTCGGCTACGACGCCATCGGCGCCGAGGCGGCGGCGTCGCTCGGCGCTGCCGCCGGGCAGCGGAGCGATCTCCTCGCCCTGGCGCCCGGGGCGGCCACCTACCTGGCGGAGCGGGGCGGAGGACTGGTGTGCGGGGTGGTGGCGGGGGCGCCGGGCGAAGTCTGGATCGCGTCCTCGTCCTACACCGGTCTGCGCGCGCCGCGCCCGACCGATTCGCTGCTCCTCTTCGTCGAGAGCGATCCGGCCACCGGCCTCGACGACGCCTGGATCCACTTCGGCGTCGCCTCCACCGCCGCGGCCGCGTGTGCCTCCGGCGAGCCGGCCATGGCCGTGCGGGTGGCTCCCGCCGCGCCGCTCGGAGCGGACGCCCTGCTGCGCGTCACCGCCGGCTCGCCGGTGCGCCTGGCCGAAGTGATGGAGCTGCGGTACTACGCGTCCGGGGGCAAGTCCTGGCTCGGCATGCGCTCGGTGAGCACGGGCGAGGCGATCACTCCCGTTGCGGGGCCTTTCGCCGACAGCTCGGGTGCCGTGCGCGGGATGACGCTTCGCTGGCTCGACGGGTCCGACGCGCCCACCTCCGATCCGGCGGCCGTCCGGATGGTCGAGGTCGGGCTGGTCGGCGTCACCGATCAGCCGATCCACGGCAGGGACCTGCGCCGCGCGCTGGTGGACACGCTCCCGCTCACGCTTCGGGTGGCGCTCCGCAACGCGCTCGGGCCGTGAGCGCCGCCAGGCGGGGCATGGCGCTGCCACTGGCGCTGATCGCGCTGGTCGTGATCGGTGCTGCGGTGGCGGGTGCGTTCTCCCTGGCCCACCTGGAGCAGCGCGTCGGGCGCAACGTCATGTACGCCGTCCAGGCGTCGTCGGCAGCGGAGGCGGGCGCCGTGGCCGCCCTGGCCGGGTGGGACGGACTGAGCCTCGGGGCGCTGTCCCCCGGCGCCGCCGCAGTGCTCCCGAGCGGATCGCTTCCGGGTCCCAGCGCCTGGGCGGCCACGGTCACCCGGCTCAACGGGGAACTGTTCCTCGTGCGGGTGGAGGGCAGCCGCCTCGATGCCCAGGGCGGCCTGCTCGCCCGGCGGGTGGTGAGCGTGGTCGTCCGGGCGGCGGAAGGCGCACCTCCGGGCTGGCCTCCAGTCGCCCCGCTGGCTCACCGGGCCTGGGATCGGTCGGTCTCCAGCCCGCCCTGAGCCCTCCTCCGGCCCCGCCCCGCGGGTGCCAACCGTTGCAGCCCGCTTCTCGGTAGTGCATCCCGAGAGACGGCTTGCGAAAGAGAAGATGGGGGCCGCTACAGCGATTGCACCGACCCCTCCCGGCCCGGATTAAGCCTTCAGGCCGCATCTACTTACCGGGCTGCAATTTGTTGGCACATCGGTTGCCCTCAACCCGGCGGGCTACACTCACGCCTCGGTCCTTCGGGACCCCTAACCAGCGGATACGTATGGGACTCTTCGGGCGCAATGCGACGACGGTCGGTCTCGATATCGGGAGCGGCCTGATCAAGCTCGTCGCCATCTCTCACGCCTCGGGTGGGCCGGTCCTGACCAAGGTGGCGTTCACCTCGGTGGCCAACGACGCCATCGTGGACGGCGAAGTCATGGATCCGGGCATGGTGGCCGATGCCGTCAAGGGACTCATGGCGTCGGCGGGGATCAAGGCCAAGAAGGTGGTGACCGCCGTCGGCGGCCGCGACGTGATCATCAAGAAGATCGCGATGGACCGGATGAAGGAGGCCGAGGCGCGCGAGGTGATCCGGTGGGAGGCCGAGCAGCACGT
>DASUCK010000391.1:0-6543 GCA_036276095.1 Nonomuraea sp.
TGATCTGCTTCGTGATTGCGCCCGGCGCGGCATGCGCGCCCCGGTGCTCGCGGTCGGTGACGGCGCGCTTGGCTTCTGGTCCGCCTTGAGTGAGGTGTTCCCGCAGGCCAGGGCTCAGAGATGCTGGTTTCACAAGATCGCCAATGTGCTGGGGGCGCTACCGAAGTCGGCCCATCCTGGGGCGAAGAAGGCGCTGGCAGAGATCTGGAACGCCGAGAGCAAGGACCAGGCAGGGGCCGCGGTCGCCGCCTTCGAGGCCGCCTACGGCGCGAAGTTCCCCAAGGCGGTGGCCAAGGTCGTCGATGACGTCGAGGAGTTGCTGGCCTTCTACGACGATCCGGCCGAGCACTGGCGGCATCTGCGCACGACCAATCCGATCGAGTCGACCTTCGCCACCGTCCGGCACCGCACCAAGGTCACCAAGGGGCCCGGCTCCCGCGCCGCCGGCCTGGCCATGGCCTTCAAGCTCATCGAGTCCGCCCAGTCCCGCTGGCGTGCGGTCAACGGCGCCCACCTGGTCGCCCTGGTCCGCGCCGGTGCCGTCTTCATCGACGGCAAACTCGTCGAACGGCCTACTGAATCACCCGTCCCCACAGCCGCCTAGGAACTCATGATCCACAGGTCTTGACTATTGCTCCGTCCTCTCGCGGACAAGGCTATCAAGGTGTGGGCGGCACGATACGGACACCGTTCAAACGTCATCGCCATCGACCGTGGCTGTCTCGCAGCCAGCGAGACGTCAATCGTGCCCACGCCCGCATCCGCGCCATCGGCGAACGCGCCGTCGCGACCTTGAAGAGCTGGAAGGTGCTGACCAAGCTGCGCTGCTGCCCGCATCGAGCGACCGCACTTGTGCAGGCCATCGTCGTCCTGCAGCTCATCGAAGAGGGCCGCTACTCAGGATGAAAGGGCTCACTGTACTGACGGCAATCATCCCACACGCCGATCCACACCACCGTCCACGCGCCTGACCGCCAAATTTAAAACCGGCCTCGGCCGACCAGACCAGATCCTCGCGGCCTCCCCACCTGGGTGGCCGCGTAGTCAGCAGCGCTGGGGTTGAACGTTTTGGCGCCCAAGTCCGGAGACCTGCGTTGGATGGCAGAATGAAGCGCGACGATACTGCCCAGGGGAGTGGAACGCGTGACAAAGCTTTATTCCGTGGTTTCGGATTTATGCACTGTGTTCACCACCCATGACGACATCGGGACTGTCGCGTCACTGATCGGTGCAGTCCCTTTGACGGTGGACTACCGTACCGAGGAGGCTTACAACGAGAGCACCGTCACCATCCTCCGCTGGGGTGATGGGATCCTGGTCACACATCCCTACTACAGCGACCTCTGTGCCCGCCAAGAGGTCCTGAGTGCCCTGTCCCGCAATGGCCGCCTGGCCGTCTGCGTGACGTGGGGAATGTCGATCAGCCCGTGGTCGAAAACCTACGCCAGGATGGATCCATGGCGCTCGGCGGGGGCATTATTCGCCTACTTCGCTTACGCCGCCAACGGGAGACTGGAGGTCGGGTTCGACCCCGCCGACTTCGACAAGGCCGACCCGTCCGCCCGGTGCGGCTGGAATACTGGGGCGGTTGACGCCTACCTGCATGACCTGGATTTCAGTGCGGGCAGCATTTCCCAGCACGCCTGCATCGCCATGCTGGAGCGCATCGCCGGCGCTACCTTTCCGGAGGATCATCAAAGGCCGGCCGGGCCTCATGCCGGCTTCACCATCGCCAGGCCGCTCCCGGCCATGAGCGACGCCGAGGTCGCCCACTTCATGGGGCCACCTCTAAGTTGAGGCACGCGTTGCCGGCTCCACGCAACCGATGAAGCCGGCAACGCCTCTCTATGTATTGCGATGAGCTTACGGCTGAGACCCCGTACCGGGGGATATGAAGATCCAGAAGGGGTCTTTTTCGAATAGTCTGTATTTCTGCCAGAACCATCTCAATGAGGTGCCCGCACTGCTGTTATGCGGCTGAGACACGTACTTGTAGCTGACATTGGCCGTGAGGGTCCCGGAGGCGTTCCTTCCGGCTCCTTCGTAGCTTGAGGCGAAGGGGTACTCATCGCATTGGTCGGTGGCGTTTGGCCTCGTGAGCACCGCGCACGCCCTATCCTTCGCTTTGACGTTGTCGCTGTAGAGCTTGTTGACCGTGCCGTCCGGATTCTTGTCCCAGATCCTGTGCAGCGGAGCGCGCTTGCCCTCATCACCGTTTGCGATGTACTCTAGATAGTTTCCTGGGATCACCTTGCTGGTGTTGGCGAAGGCGCTTTTGATGTGACGAGCGACCTCTCCGTGAGTGGTGCTGTTTTCGTAATAGGTGAGGAATCTGTTTCCTCTGCCCAGAACGCAGCCTCCGCGATGGTCGGTGTATCTGGGAGAGGTATCGCACATCACCTCCGGCTCGGTGACGAAGTGCTCGACATCCTCATCGCTTAGGAGCTTGCCGTTGAGATATCCTCCGACTTCGATGTGCGTGCCTATCCTGCAAGTACCCTGATTGTGGAAACCGGAGCTGGCGGCGGTACTGGACTTTATTTTGAAGTGCGCGTAAGGGCTGGATTTCCAGTCCGCGCGCAACGCCTTTCTGGAAGAGGCCCCATCGACGGCACAGACCCCAGGACTCGGGTGGCCAGCCGTGGTGATGTTGGCATTCAGTGTGATGCTGTTGTCGTTGATGCTGACGCCCCACGGTTCGATCTTGTACCATACGTCGATATCGCGACTGTGCCTGCTGTAGTCATCCAGGGCCTGGGCCAGGTAGTTACCGATGCGAGTAAGGATCATCGTGGTTGCGGTGAACTGCGTGAATCCCACAGGGATCTTCGTCTTCACGCCATCCACGATGACCACGTGGAAGAGGACGACCCCGTAAGTCCAGGTGAAGCACCACGTGAAGGGCCGGTATTGATTGTGGAGAACAGGCCGACCATCCTTCCAGCCTTCTTGCCGGCAGGTATCGGTCGTGAAGTGATCCAGGAAATCTGGCGATGCCACCGCAGCGGACTGGGTCGCCTGCCCTCCACCGCGGATAGGTTGGCCGCCAGTGGTATTGATCGTGGCGGTGCGCCAAGTGGTCCACGCGTCGTTGACGCCTGCAGCAATGATGCGAGCGCGCCATCTCACTGTCTCACCCTCATGCAATCGGCCCTCTGGCACCTGCAGCGTTACCTGGGAGTCGTCGCGCTTAGCGGTGGCCTGACCTGTCCAGATTGGGTGCTTGTTCTGAGCTGCCTTATCCGTCTTGGCGAGATTACTCTTGCCAGGCTCGGCGAGCTTGCCGGGCTTGGCGGGGTCGCGGGCGATTTCCATCTCCACCTTGGCCTCGCCGTCGCGCTCAGCGGGCAGCCATGCGGTCAGCTGTGGTGTGAGGGTGGAGACGACGGTGACACCGTCTACGGTGCGGCCGCCGTCCACCGTCAATTTCGTGATGTCGGTGGCGGGATCGGCGGTACCGGGCCCCTGACCTTGCGCTGCGCTGTTCGTGGGCGCGGCGCCGATAGGGGTGTTCATGTCGGCCTGGATCTGAGCGGGCGTCTGGACGCGGTTGTAGACGCGTACCTCGTCGATCAGGCCGCTGTAGAACTCGCCCCAGAAGCTGTTGCCGCCGATACGCAGCACACCGCCGTCGTCGACGACCTCGCCGACCACCGCCACCTGCCCGAGCTCGGTACCGTTGACATACACCACGGCCGTGGCGCCGTCGTAGGTCAAGGCCACATGGCTCCACTGATTCAGCGGCAGCGCCGTGCGGCTGCCAATGCCCGCGGTCTCCTCGGTGGTCTGCAGCCAGCCTCCCGGGCCGGAGGTCTCTGTGGAGGCGTACAGGCCGTAGGCACCGCCCCCGGTGCGCTCCTTCATCAGCACAGTGCGCCACAGGCTGCCCAGCGCCGAGGGCCGTACCCAGGCCGACAGCGTCAGCGTGCTGGTCAGCCGCAACGAGGCGGCGTGCGGGACGGTGACCCAGCTGGAAGTGCCGTTGAACGACAGCGCGCCGCCGTGCCTGCCGGTCGCCCAGGTGGTGTCGGTGGCCGTGCCGACATTGTGCTGTCCGGAGGAGTCGGCCACGGCGGTACCGGCGGCTTCGTTCATGCTGTAGGCGGCCACTAGGCCCGGGGACGCCGGCGGGGCGGTGACGGTGGCCGAGACCTCGGCCGAGGACGGGCTGAGGTTGCCGGCCGCGTCGATGGCGAGGACCCGGTAGTAGTACGTTCCGGCGGCCAGCCCTCCGTCGGTGAACGTGGTGGCCGGCGAAGAGCCGACCTGGTTGGCGGCCGAGGGGGTGAAGGCCGGCGTGGTGGAGCGGTGGATCCGGTAGCCGTCCACGCCCACGTTGTCTGTCGAGGCCGTCCAGGTGAGCTGCGCAGTGCCGGAGCCGCCCGTCGCGGCGAGCGAGCCGGGCGCACTCGGCGGCTGGGTGTCCGGCGTCGGCTGCCCGCCGATGGGGGTGTTCATGTCGGCCTGGATCTGGGCCGCGGTCTGGGCGTGGTTGTAGACGCGCACCTCGTCGATCAGGCCGCGGAAGTACTCGCCCCAGGCGGCGTTGCCGCCGATCCGCAGGGGGCTGCCGTCGTCGTACAGGCTGCCGCTGAGCGCGGTCAGGCCGGCCTGCTGGCCGTTGACGAACAACCGCAAGGCGGCGCCGTCGTAACTGACCGCCACATGGCTCCAGGTCCCGACCGGCAGCGGCGAGGTCCCTCTGACGGTCCAGGAGGTCACCGGATCGGTCTGCACCCAGCCGGACGGCGCCGACCCGTTGGAGGCGTACAGGGTGTAGGACATCGCCTCGTCGCTCAATTCCTTGCCCACGACCGGGCTCCAGCCCGACACCGAGGCCGGGTTCACCCAGGCCGACAACGTCATCCCGGTCGTCAGCCGCAGCGAGGCGGCGTGCGGGACGGTGACCCAGCTGGAGGTGCCGTTGAACGACAGGGCTTTGCCGTATTTGCCGTTGGCCCAGGTGGTGCTGCTGCCCGTGCCACTGTTGTTCTGTCCGGACGAGTCGGAGACAGCCGTGCCTGAGCCCTCGTTCATGCCGTAGGCCGCCACCAGACCCGGAACCGGAGGTGGCGTGTCCGTCCCCGTGGTGAACGACCAGGTGTAGGGTGCCATGACGTTGTCCGAGGCGTCCTTGGCACCGCTGACCTCGACCTGGTACGTCGTCTGCGCGGCGAGCTTCGACGCCGGCGTGAAGGTCCATTCGACGTTGGTATCGGTTCCCTGCAACGTCCCCTGCACTGCGGCGCCTGCCGGGTCTTTGACGGTGAGCTGTACCTGGGACACCGCCTTGTTGAACGTCGCCTGCACCGCAGTGCTCACCGGCACATTCGTGGCTCCACTGGCCGGGCTCGTCTGGACGACCGACGGCACCGTGTTATCAGTGGTGAAAGACCATTGATAGGGAGACTGTGTATTACCGGCCTGATCCTGGGCTCCGCTGACCTCTGCACGGTAGGTCATTCCGGCGGACAGCCGATTGAGCGGCCTGAACTCCAGCAAGGTTCCTGATGCGTCCATTTCCGCTTGCCCCCCGACCGGTTTTCCCTGGTTGTCGATGAGGCTGAAGACGCCGCCCGTGACCCGCTCATCGAAGCGAACCATGACGCGAGACGATGTTGGGACGTTGGTCTCGGCCGCGCTGGGGACCGTATGGAGCACTTCCGGAGGAGCGGTGTCTGCTGGGTCAGGTTCTTCGCTCGGGGGTTCGTCGGGAAGGTCTTCGGCCTTCAGTTCGAAGGGGTTGACCACCTGCGTCTGCAGTTCCTGCAGCTGCTCCCAGGTCACCGCCTCCGGCGGTACAGGTTCGGGATAGGTCTCCACCTTCCAGGCAACTGCCTGCTCGTAAGAGGGAGGCTCCGCCAGCGGTGGTCCGTTGTGGCGGAAGATCACCGTCTCGGTCTCGGGCTCTGCCGGCGTGTATCGGATCAGGAGGGCGGGTGGGTGGCGGTAGCCCGGGTAAGGTTGGCCGCCGCCGAACTGGCTGGAGTAATACTGCCGCCAGTTGATCGCCGCGGTCTCGGTGGCCGCGCGCAGCACCATGCCGTGGTTGGATTCGTCCTGTTCGATCCAGGCGCGCGCCATGCCGGTGACCCGGTGGAAGAGTTCCTCATCCTTGGCGCACCAGAGACTGGGGTCGGCGTCATAGTTGTACCCGGCCCAGTTCTGCCCCTCAACGCCGATGCTTGCGGGCTGGTTGTACCAGTCCAGGCTGTCGGCCGTCCCGTCGAGGGTCCAGGGGGCGGTGACGCGAGCGGCCACTATGCCCGCGCCCAGTGGGTCGCCGCACAGCTGGCCGTCGGGCCCGCCGGACTTGTAGTTCCAAATCCGCAGGTCCGCCTCGTGGACGGTGGCGCCTTGCAGGATGGGGTCGGTGGTGTCGAACTTCATGTACACGCGGGCGATGTCGGCGCTGGTGGAGGTGGTGCCCGCACGCAGGTACCCGGCTGCGGCGTTGTTGTTGTAGGGGTCGTTCCTGCTGATCCAGGCGTCGGCGGGGGCGCCGCCACCGAACCAGTCATCGGCGGCGGCGATGGTCACCGG
>DASUCK010000392.1:0-24376 GCA_036276095.1 Nonomuraea sp.
GGCTGATGGAGGGGCTCGACGACATCGGGCTGACCCTGCGGCACGCCGAGGACATCACCGCGTACGAGAATGGTCGGCAGCCATGGCTGCCGACGACCGTCTAGAGGACGACGAACTGGCGCGGCGGTTGCGCGAGGCGCACCGCCGCGTCCGCCTGCTCCCGGCCGCCGACAAGGAGCGCGCGGCCCGCCGCTACCTCGCCATCTGCGACCTGGCCAAGCGCGATCCGGAACGGGCTGCCGCGCGTCTCGACGCGTTCCTGACCGCCCTCGACACGCCACGCGATGACGAAAACACCGTGGGTGATTGAGTTCCCTCGCGATCCCGCCTACTTTCGAGCGCGTAAGGGGTTTCTACGTCGAACTCGTGTGCTGGAACCCTGACCGTAACTGGGGGAGCAGGACTTTCATGAACAAGCGAGAACTCGTCGAGGCCATCACGGACCGGGTGGGCGACAGGAAGACGGCCACCGAGGCCGTGAACGCGGTCATCGACGCCATCCAGAAGGCCGTGGCGAGCGGCGACAAGGTCTCGATCACGGGCTTCGGCGCGTTCGAGATGGTGAACAAGCCCGCGCGCACGGCCAGGAACCCGTCAACCGGCGCGGAAATCAATGTCGCGGAGAGCTGGGCGCCGAAGTTCCGCCCCGGCTCGGATTTCAAAGAGCTGGTCAATGAGGGCGGCAAGAAAATCGGCAAGAAGAAGTAGCTCACGCGGACGGTCGCGCCCGGGCCTCACCGGCCCGGGCGTCCGTCGTTCACGGGCCGCCCGGCACCGGGAACGTCGAGAGCGTGACGTAGGTGACGCGGCCGCCGGCCATCACCAGGTTGACCCGTTGGCCGGTGCGCAGCAGCCGCAGCGGGCCGGCGTCGAAGGCGGACGCGTCGAACTCCACCACCGTGCCGTCGTCAAGGAAGACCGTGCCCGAGCGGGTGGTCTCGTCGAAGGTGCGTACGGTCGCCTGCACGCGGACCAGCGTAATCGGTTCGCCCGCCGGCGGCGAGCAGCGTGGAGACCGGCCGCCATGACACCGCGGGCGGTCTCCGGGCGCGGCGCCCTTCGGTCACGAACCCGGCCAGAGGTCGGCGACCACCGCCGCCGTATGGCGGCCGAGGCCCAGCGTGATGGCCGCGCGCAGGTCGTCGGGCGTGTCCACGTCGCGCCGGACCGACTCGATCCCGGGCATGCCCAGCTCCTTGGCCCCGGCGGCCAGGTGCCTGGCGCGCGACTCGCCGCCGAACCTCGGCTCGAACGCCAGCCCGGGGCGCACCCCGTAGAACGTGGTGCCGACGTCGAGGGCGTCGGGCACGAACGACCGGTCGAACTCGGCCGCAGCCTCCAGCGCCACCGCCAGCTCGGCCGGCCGCAGCGCGGGCAGGTCCGCCTGGAGGGCGCCCACGGCGTCGTCCGGCGCGACGCGTACGGCGTGGGCGGCGCCCGTGCGGAGTGCGGTGTTGAGTCCCCGGTCGGGGTCGGGCACCACGTCGGCGCCCAGCGCCGCGAGCGGCCCCGCCGCGGCGGGATCGGACGTGACCACGATCACCCGCGCCACCGCCGGGCACGCCCGCGCCGCCGCCACGGTGTCGCCGGCCACCGCCACGGCGAACCTCGTGCGATGCGCCCCCGTCGCGGCGGCCAGCCGCGTCTTCGCCGCGACCAGCGTCTTCACCGGTATGACCAGTGACCAGCGGATGCTCATGCGCTCTCCTGGGCCGTGCCGCCGAATCGAATACCTGAACGATTTCGGTGTCATCTTGTAGTACGGTGTGATGGACGTGCCGCAGCTCGTGGAGCGAGCCTATAAGCATCGCTTTCGCCCACTTCCGAGCAGCCCGGGTGACGCGCCTCCGCGCAGGCGCTCCAGAGATCGGCACCCGACCGCGCCCAGGCCCCGCGCCCGCCGCCACCCCAGCGGCAAGACGGGCCAAAATGACGGCCAAGAGCCGAATCGCCTGCGCGGCGCCGCCGCCTCGACATCCCCCGCGGGCAACCGGGAGACTGAGGCGCATACCCGAGGAGGAGACCATGAGCCGCCCCACGCGACCGTCGCGCTTCTGGGAGACCCTGGCAGTAGCGGTGGTGAAGCCGCTGTCCCGGCTCCTGGTGAAGAGAGACTGGCGCCGCGGCGACCGCATCCCGCGCACCGGCGGCGTCATCATCGCGGCCAACCACCTGTCGTGGACCGACCCGGTCCTGCTGTCGCACTTCCTCTACAACAACGGGCGCTGGCCGGTCATCCTCGCCAAGTCGGCGCTGTTCAAGGTGCCGCTGCTCGGGCGGGCCGTGGCGGGGCTGCTGGCCATCCCGGTCGAGCGCGGCAGCAGCGAGGCCGCCAGGTCGCTGCGCAGGTCGGCCGAGCGGCTCGAAAACGGCTGCGCGATCCTGTTCTACCCGGAGGGCACCTGCACCCGTGACCCCGCCCTGTGGCCCATGGTGGGCAAGACGGGCGCGGCGCGGCTGGCCCTGGAGAGCGGCGCGCCGGTCATCCCGGTGGCCCACTGGGGCGCGCAGGAGCTGCTCCCGTACGGCGAGAAGAAGCCCAGGCTGTTCCCGCGCAAGACGTTCCACGTGACCGTGGGCCCGCCGGTCGACCTGTCGAAATACCAGGGCAGGGCGCTGCACGCGAGCGTGCTGCGCGAGGCCACGGCCGACATCATGGCGGCGATCACCGAGCAGCTGGCGGAGCTTCGTGGCGAGAAGGCTCCCGAGACCCCATATGATCCCGCCAGGCGGTGATGGAATGACGAAGGTGGCCGTTTTCGGCACGGGCTCGTGGGGCACCACGTTCGCCATGATCCTGGCGGAGGCGGGCAACCAGGTCACTCTGTGGGGGCGCAGGCGGGAGCTGGTCGAGGTGATCGACCGTTCCCACGCAAACCCCGACTACCTCCCCGGCATCGACCTGCCGGTCACGCTGCGCGCCACCGCCGACCCCGGGCAGGCGCTCGACGGGGCGGAGTTCGTGGTGCTGGCCGTGCCGGCGCAGTTCCTGCGGCCCAACCTGGCCGCCTGGCGCCCCCACATCCCGCCCGACGCGGTCCTCGTCAGCCTGATGAAGGGCATCGAGCTCGGCACCACCAAGCGGATGAGCGAGGTGATCCGCGAGGTCGCCGAGGTGCCCGAGGAACGGGTCGCCGTCGTCTCGGGGCCCAACCTGGCGCCCGAGATCGCCCAGCGCCAGCCCGCCGCCACCGTCGTGGCCTGCGCCGACCTTTCCGTGGCCGAGCGCCTGCAGGCGATCTGCCATCTGCCGCCGTGGTTCCGGCCGTACACGAACCCCGACGTGGTCGGGGTCGAGCTCGGCGGCGCGGTGAAAAACGTCATCGCGCTGGCCGTCGGCGTCTCGGCGGGCATGGGCATGGGCGACAACGTCAGCGCCATGCTCATCACCCGCGGCCTGGCCGAGATCTCCCGCCTGGGCGCCGCCCTGGGCGCCGACCCCCACACGTTCTCGGGCCTGGCCGGCATGGGCGACCTGGTGGCCACCTGCACGTCGCCGCTGTCGCGCAACCGGACCTTCGGCGAGAACCTCGGCCGCGGCATGACCCTGGCCGAGGTGGTGGCCGCCACCAAACAGACCGCCGAAGGCGTCAAGTCGTGCGAGTCGGTGCTGGCCCTCGCCAGGAAGCACGACGTGGAGATGCCGATCACCGAGGTCGTCGTCGGCATCGTCCACGACGGCATGTCACCCGCCGAGGCCGGCATGCTGCTGATGTCCCGCACGCCCAAGCCCGAGCGCTACGGCGTCTGATCCCCCACCCGATCACCGACACACGCCGTGCTCGCTCGCTGTGCCGGGAAGACCCGAGGTAGATTCGGACACCATGAGCAAGCCACGCGTCGCCGTCGTTTTCGGAGGTCGCAATTCCGAGCACGCCGTGTCCCTGATGGGCGCGGGCAGCGTGCTCGATGTGATCGACAGAGGCAAGTACGAGGTGATCCCCATCGGGATCGCCCTGGACGGCAGGTGGGTGCTGGGGACATCCGGCCAGCGGTACGCCATCGAGGGCGGCGAACTGCCCGTCGTCGACACCTCCGGTGCGGAGCTGGCGCTGCCCTCCGGCGGCCCCACGCTGGTGGCGTACGACCCGGGCAGCATCCCCGTGGAGCTCGGCCAGGTCGACGTCGTCTTCCCGGTGATGCACGGCCCGTTCGCCGAGGACGGCACCATCCAGGGCCTGCTGGAGATGGCCGGCGTCCGCTACGTCGGCTCCGGCGTGCTGGCCAGCGCGGCCGGCATGGACAAGGCCCACATGAAGATGGTGATGTCCGCCGTGGGCCTGCCGATCGGCCGACACGTCGTCGTCCGCGACCGCGACTGGCGGCTCAACCGCGAGCTGGTGCTCAAGGAGGTCGAGGAGCTCGGCTGGCCGGTGTTCGTCAAGCCGTCCAGAGCCGGCTCGTCGCAGGGCATCTCCAAGGCCCACGACCGGGCCGAGCTGGAGGAGTCCGTCGAGCTCGCCCGCCGGCATGACCCGAAGGTGCTCGTCGAGGCCGCGATCGAGGGCCGCGAGATCGAGTGCGCGGTGCTGGAGTCGCCGGGCGACGAGCCGGCCGCCGCGTCGCTGCCGGGCGAGGTCAGGGTCGTGGGCGGCCAGGAGTTCTACGACTTCGAGGCGAAGTACTACCCCGACCAGATGACGCTGACCGTGCCGGCCGACCTGCCCGCCGAGGTCACGGAGGAGCTGCGGGGCATGGCGGTGCGGGCGTTCGAGGCGCTCGACTGCGAGGGGCTCGCGCGGGTCGACTTCTTCTACACGCCCGACGGCAGGCTGGTTGTCAACGAGATCAACACGATGCCCGGATTCACGGCGTCGTCGGCGGCGCCGCAGCTCTGGGCGGCCACCGGGCTGCCCTACCCGGCGCTGGTCGAGCGGCTGATCCAGCTGGCGCTCAACCGGCCCACCGGCCTGCGATGACCGCCTCCATAGCGATCACATGACGATCACATGGCGATGACGGTGACGATCACGGTCGATGTCACGGTTGATGTCACGGCCGCTGTCACATGACGGTCATGGCGACATCCGGCCGATCGGCTTCGACAGGTCGGCGAGCACCGCGGCCGCCTGGTGCTCGCCCCCGACCGTGACCTCGACGTACGCGGGGTCGGTCACGGCGGTGAACAATGCCGGCCGCTCCGGGTCGGCGAACCAGCCGACGCCGTCGATCTCCTGCAGCGTGTCGGTCGGCGCCATCCGGGCCGGCCGGGGCACGCCGCAGCGCAGCGCGATCGCGCCGTCGCCCCAGACGGCGACGTACGGCGTCGGCGGCTCCGACGTGCCGCGCGCCGCCCCGTCGAGCGTCTGGGGCAGCGTCGCCGCCAGCCGGTCACACGCGGCCACCGCCGCCCCCTGCGGGACGGGCGGCTCGACCTGTACGGCGCCGCCGCACCCGGCGAGCGCGAGAACCACGGACAGGACGACGGCGGTGGCGCGCATGAGACAACTGCTACCTTCAGATGTGAACGATCGGGCACGTAAGAGTACGCGTGATCCCTTCCACCGCCTGAATCTGGGCGACGACGAGCTTGCCCAGTTCGTCCACGTTACGGGCCTCCGCGCGGACGATCACGTCGTAGGGGCCCGTCACGTCTTCCGCCTGAGTGACTCCGGGAATCCCGGAGATCTCCCGAGCCACCGCGGCTGCCTTGCCGACCTCGGTCTGAATAAGGATGTAGGCCTGCACCATCACGTCCTCCCGGGCGATTGGATCACGCCGAAGGGCCACCGTACCCTGTGTGCGTCAGGAGGTGCCTCATCACAGTCGGAGATCTCGGCGAATTCGGAGTGGTAAGTCGCATTACCAGACGTCTGCCCCAGGTTGCGGCGGTAATGCTGGGCCCTGGTGACGACGCCGCGGTGATCGGTGCGCCCGACGGGCGCGTAGTGGTGTCCACGGATCTACTGATCGAGACTAGGCACTTCCGCCGCGATTGGTCCAGCGCCTATGACGTGGGCCGCAAGGCCGCCGCGCAGAACCTCGCGGACGTGGCCGCCATGGGCGCGCGGCCGACGTCCGTCGTGGTCGGGCTAGGCATTCCGGCGGACCTGCCGGTGACCTGGCTCGACGCGCTCACCGACGGGTTCCGCGACGAGTGCGCCGAGGTCGGGGCGAGCGTGGCCGGCGGCGACGTCACCCGGTGCGACCTGGTGGTCATCGGCGTGACGGCACTGGGCGACCTGGGCGGGCGCGCTCCGGTGACCCGGGCCGGCGCCGCTCCCGGGCAGGTGGTGGCGGTCACGGGCCGGCTCGGGTACGCCGCCGCCGGCTGGGCGCTGCTCGACGCTGGGGCGCCGGTCGAGTCGCCGGCGCTGCGGGAGGCGGTGGCCGCGCACCAGCGGCCGTGCCCGCCGTACGCGGAAGGGGTGCGGGCGGCCGAACTGGGCGCGAGCGCGATGCTGGACGTCAGCGACGGGCTCGTCCAGGACCTCGGGCACGTGGCCGAGGCGAGCGGCGTTCGCGTCGAGCTGGAACCCGAGGCGTTCGCCATTGGCGAGCCGGTGGCGACGGCGGCCAAGGAACTGGGGGCCGATCCGCTGGAGTGGGTGCTCACGGGTGGCGAGGATCACGCGCTCGCGGCGGTCTTCCCGGCCGGGGTACGCCTGCCCGCGACGTGGCACGTCGTGGGGCGGGTGGTCGAGGGCGAGGGCGTGCTGGTGCGCGGGCGCGAGCTGGGGCGGGGCGGCTGGGATCACTTTCGGTGATGAGTTGTCCTGATTTACGTGAAATTTTCCGGTTTTGGCGTATCACTGGTGGGATTGCTGTGACAACGGCGTAGCAAAGGTGTTATGAAGATTGGCGGCCACTTTAACCGGAAGAAAGGGCAGCCATGGGCCGCCACGGCACAGGTGGATCCGACGACGGGGAAGAACGGGGGGACAGCGCATTCTGGGGTCCTGACGAGCAGGCCGAGCCGCCGGGCTGGCCTTCGCTGCCGGACCGGCCGGACGTCACGGGGCACTGGGCCCCGATGCCGCGCCGCGAGAACGAGCCGCCGCGCGGACCGCACCCCGGCCCGCACTACCGGCCGCACTCCGGACCGCAGTCCGAGCCGCAGCCCCGGCCGCAACCTGAGCCGTTCGAGACCAGCGGGACTTACGCGCTGCCCACCGACTCCGCCGGTGGCCGTCCTCCGGCCAGCGACCCCGCGGGCGCCTTCCCGCCGCCGCCCGGCCCGTACGGCGATCCGGCCGGACCTTTCGAGACCACCGGCGCCTTCGCCCGCCCTTCGGACTGGGACGCCCCTCCCGGCCAGCCGTTCCCCGGCTCGAACGGCCCTGACACGTTCGGCGCCCCGGGCGCACCGGGCGCGTCCGGCGCGGCCGGCCACGGCTACGGCAGGGCCCCCGGTTTCGACGGCCCCGGTTTCGACGGCCCTGCCACGGGCGTCTTCGACGTGCCGGGCTCGTTCGAGCGGCCCGGTGGCGGCACGGGCTCCTTTGACCGGCCGCCGGGCAACGCCGGCCCGTTCGGCCAGCCCGGAAGCGGTGCCGGCCCTTTTGACCGGCCGCCGGGTGACGCGGGTCCGTTCGACCGGCAGGGAGATGGATTCTTCGATCAGCCGGCGGGCGGGGCCTTCGGCCGGGAGACCGAGGCCACCGCTCGGATCGACAGGTCCAGGTTCTTCGACGGCGCCGAGGACGGCGACGGCCACGCGGATCGTACGGTCAGGTTCGACAAACCGCCGGGTCCGCGGCCTGTGTCGAGCGGGCCGCCCGAGCCGGGGGACGTCAAGGTGGCCGGTGAGCCGACCGCCGTGCAGGCCCCGGCGTGGGCCGAGGCCGAGACGGGGTTCCTGGCCTCCGGATGGTCGGCCGACGCCGGGTTCGACGCCGCGGACGAGCCCCAGCGACGCCGCGGCCGCCGTAAACCGAGGCGGCGGGACGACGGCGAGCTGCTCGCCGCCCCCTCGGGAGGCGGCAAGGGCCGGGTGGCGCTGCTCTCGGTGGCGGCCGTGGCGGTCGTGCTCGGCGGTACGGTGGCGGGCGTCAAGTTCATGAGCGGCTCCAGCGGGGCCGCGTGCGAGGGCGCGGCGTGCGCGGCCGTACAGGCGACCACCAGCGCGCCCGTCGCCGAGCCGGCGACCGAGCCGGCGGAGGAGGCGGCAGAGCCGGAGGACGAGTCGCTGCCCGACGACGAGGAGGAGGGCCGGACGGCGGAGACGCCGACGCCGACCGCCACCTACGTCGCCCGCGCCCCGCGCCGCACGCCGACGCCCACACCGACCAGGACGAAGGCGAGGAAGTCGGCGAAGCCGTCCGAGCCGGTGGAGACGCCGGAGCCGACGCCGGAGGAGGCTTCGCCCACCGAGACGCCCACGGTGCTGGACCCGCCGAGCTCGCCGCCCTCCACGGTCACGGCGGAGCCCACCGGCAGCCCGACCACGTTCGGGTCCGACGCCGGCGGCGGCTCGGTGAACATCACGCAGACGATCAGGCAGCGTCTGGCGTCGTACCGGGTGGAGCTGACGCTGGCGAACACCTCGCGGGTGACGCTGGACCGGCCGACCGTCTCGGTGCCGGTCGAGGGCCGGGTCACGGACGTGGACGGCGCCGACTGGACGCAGGACGGCGACCTGCTGATCCTGGACCTGTCGGCGTCGCTGGCGGCGGGTGACACGGCCGAGGTTCGGTTCACCGCCATCGGGCGGGGCGTGCCGGCTCGTACGTGTGGCATGGTCAGCGGGGAGTGCGCCGTCAGCTGAGTGGTTTGATGGGGACATGACGGATTCGACCCCTCCTCGTGTGCTGACCGTGGCCGGCTCCGACTCAGGGGGCGGCGCGGGCATCCAGGCCGACCTGAAGACCATGATGGCCATGGGCGTCCACGGCATGAGCGTCATCGCGGCGGTGACCGCACAGAACTCGCTCGGCGTCCAGGGCTACTGGGAGCTGCCGCCCGAGGCCGTACGGGCGCAGCTCGACTCGGTGCTCGGCGACATCGGCGCCCAGGCGGTCAAGACCGGCATGCTGGCCTCGCCGGCGCTGGTCGAGATCGTGGCCGACACGCTCGGCGCCTACGCCGCGCCCGTGGTGGTCGATCCCGTCGGGGTGTCGAAGCACGGTGACTCGCTGCTGGCGCCCGAGGCCGTCGGGACGCTGCGTACCCGGCTGCTGCCGGTGGCGACCGTGGCCACGCCCAACCTGTGGGAGGTGGAGCAGCTCACGTCCGTCAAGGTCGAGGACGAGGACGACCTGCGCCGCGCCGCCGACGCCGTCCTGTCCCTGGGCCCGACCTGGGCGCTGATCAAGGGCGGCCACCTCCCGGGCGCCCCCGTCGACCTGCTCACCGACGGCACGGACGAATACCGCTACACCGCCGAACGCCTCGACAACCGCCACACCCACGGCACCGGCTGCACCCTGGCCTCGGCCGTCGCCGCCCGCCTCGCCCTCGGCGACCAGGTGCCGGACGCCGTCAGCAGGGCCAAGGACTACGTGACGGGCGCCATCGCCAACGGCTACCCCCTGGGCGGCGGCATCGGCCCCGTGGACCACGCCTGGGCCTGGCGCTGAACCCGCCCCCGGCCGGGACGCGGAAAACGCGCAAGCCCGCGGCTCACTCGGGAGCGGCGGGCTTGCGCGAAAGCGGGGGACGGGCCCTTAGCGGGTGACCTTGCCCGCCTTGATGCACGAGGTGCACACGTTCAGCTTCTTCGGCGTGCCGCCGATGACCGCGCGCACCGTCTGGATGTTGGGGTTCCAACGACGGCGGGTGCGGCGGTGGGAGTGGGACACGTTGTTACCGAAGGTCGGCCCCTTACGGCAGACATCGCAGACGGAAGCCACGGTTCGCTCCTTAAAACAGTCGATGTAGCCCTGTCCGCGGATGCTTTCCGGGCGGAGGGCATGCCGGGACAACCGGCCAGCCAGACGAGAATATCCGATCCATACCACCAGGCGCGAACCGGAGCACCGGACCGAGCCCAGAACCCGGCGCCGGATCAAGCACGGAACAGGCACTGGATCAAGCGCCGACGAGCACTCCACGTGGCCCGGCACGGAGATATCCTCCTCCAGCAACCGTAGCGCATCCGCCCGGAATGCCGGTCCGGCACCGGTGGGCCGGGCATGGAGGGCGGGCGCGGAAGAAGCGGGGGCGGAAGCAGTCGGCGCGGAAGAAGCGGGCGCGGAGGGCGGGCATGGAAGGCGGGCGCGGAGAAGCGGGCGCGGAAGGCGGCAGGGAAGGCGGCGGGCGCTTATGAGGATCCTCGACCCGCCCGCGGTGCGCCGCTGGGCCCGGCTGGCGGCCGACGCCCTGGGCCGGGCCAGGACCGAGATCGACGCCCTCAACGTGTTCCCGGTCGCCGACGGCGACACCGGCACCAACCTGCACCTGACCATGCTGTCCGCGGCCGAGGCCGTCGAGTCGCTGCCCGACGACGTGGACACCGCCGTGGTGTGGCAGACCCTCTCGTACGGCGCCCTGGTCGGCGCCCGCGGCAACTCGGGCGTGATCGTCAGCCAGGCCCTGCGCGGCCTCGCCGAGGTGCTCAAGGACGGCCACGACCTGCGCGCCGGTCTGCTGAGGGCGGCCGTGCTGGCCCGGCAGGCGGTGGCCAGGCCGGTGGAGGGCACGGTGCTGAGCGTGCTGGAGTCCGCGGCGCGGGCCGTCCAGGGGGTGGACGGCGATCTGAGCGAGGTGGCGCGGCAGGCGTCGGCGGAGGCCAGGGCGGCGCTGCGGCGCACTCCCGGGCAGCTCGACGTGCTGGCCCGCAGCGGCGTCGTGGACGCGGGCGGCGCCGGGGCGGCGATCGTGCTGGAGACCCTGGCCGCGGTGATCACCGACTCGTACGCCGGCCACTACGACGTCCCCGCCCCGACCGCCCGGGTGGCTCCGATGACCGAGGTCGGCGCCGGTTACGAGGTGATGTACCTGCTGGACGCCGACGACGACGCGGTGTCGGGTCTGCGGGAGGAGCTCGACGCCATGGGGGACTCGCTGGTCGTGGTCGGCGGCGACGGCCTGTGGAACGTGCACGTCCACGTGCCGGAGGCGGGTCCCGCCGTGGAGGCCGGGCTGCGGGCGGGGCGGCCGCACCGGATCCGGATCACGTACCTGGCCGAGCGGGCCCACCGGGGCGACGCGGGCAGAGGCGTGGTGGCGGTGGCCGCGGGCGACGGGATCGCGGCGCTGTTCGAGGAGTGCGGCGCCGTCGTGGTGCGCCGCGCCCCCGGCTCCAGCCCCGCCCTGGCCGCCCTGCTGGCCGCGATCAGGCAGGCCGGCGGCGAGGTCGCGGTGCTCCCGAACGACGAGGTCGTCGGCTCGCTCGCGGCCGCCGCGGCGGAGATCGCCCGCGAGGACGGCGTCACGGTCAGTGTGCTGCCGACGAAGGCGACCGTGCAGGGTCTGGCGGCGCTCGCCGTGCACGACCCGCTGCGCCGCTTCGACGACGACGTGGTGGCGATGACGGACGCCGCGGGCCAGACGAGGTACGGGCACGTGTCGGTCGCCGACCGGGAGGCGGTCACGAGCGCGGGCCTGTGCCGTCCCGGTGACGTGCTGGGCCTGATCGAGGGCGACGTGGCGGTGATCGGGGACACGCTGGAGCGGGTGTCGGCCGTGATCGTGGCGCGGATGGTGGCGGGCGGCGGCGAGCTGGTGACCCTGGTCACGGGCGCCGAGGCGCCGCCGGGCCTGGCCGCCCACGTGGAGGATGAGCTGAGACGCACGCGCCCGGATGTGGACGTGGTCGTCTACGACGGCGGCCAGGGCGGCCATCCGCTGCTGATCGGCGTTGAGTGACAGCGGGTGCGGGATTCGTGTCGGCCGTAGGCGGTAGAACTTAATGCCGTGAGCCGTTTCGACGAGCCTCTGACGAAGGCGCTCGACCCGAAGACCGCCAAGCTGCTGCACAGCGTGCTCGGCCTGGAGACGGTCGGCGACCTGCTGCGCCACTATCCGCGCCGCTACGCCGAGCGGGGCGAGCTGACCGCGCTCGACGAGCTGCGGGTCGACGAGCACGTCACCGTGGTCGGCGAGGTGACCAGGCTGATGCGCAAGCCCATGCGCAACCGCGGCGGCACCTGGCTGGAGGTCGAGGTCGTCGACGGCGACGGCAACAAGATCTACCTGTCGTTCTTCGGCAAGGGCTCCCACGTGGCCGAGTCGCGTCTCAAGCCGGGTCGGCGCGGCATGTTCGCCGGCAAGGTGGGCCTGTTCGGGGCGCGGGGCAGGCCGCGCTGGCAGCTCGCCCATCCGGAGTTCGAGCTGTTCGAGGAGACCGAGGAGAGCGCGGAGGAGTTCGCGGCGGCTCCGGTGCCGATCTACCCGGCGGGCAAGGATCTCACGCCGTGGGCGATCCGGCGGGCCGTCGGCGTCGTCCTCGACACGCTGGGCCCGCTCGACGACCCGCTCCCGGCCGAGCTGCGGGCCCGCCGCGGCCTGCAGCCGCTCGCCGGCGCGCTGGCGGCCATCCACCGTCCGAGAGACTTCGCCGAGGTGAGCAGGGCGCGCCGGCGGCTGACGTTCGACGAGGCGTTCGTCCTGCAGTCCGTGCTGCTGCAACGCCGCCAGGCGGCCACGGCCTGGCCGGCGAAGCCGCGGCCGAGGCGCGCCGACGGCATGCTGGCCGAGTTCGACAA
Organism: Nonomuraea sp.; assembly: GCA_036276095.1. Taxonomy (GTDB): domain Bacteria; phylum Actinomycetota; class Actinomycetes; order Streptosporangiales; family Streptosporangiaceae; genus Nonomuraea. The sequence continues at coordinate 12,588 of DASUCK010000392.1, forward strand.
GCGGCTCCCGTTCTCGCTGACCGAGGGGCAGGCGCAGGTCGGGGAGGAGATCGCGGCAGACCTGGCCACCGGCCACCCGATGCACCGCCTCCTGCAGGGCGAGGTCGGCGCGGGCAAGACGGTGGTGGCCGTGCGGGCGATGCTCCAGGTGGTCGACGCGGGCGGCCAGGCGGCCCTGCTCGCCCCGACGGAGGTGCTCGCCCAGCAGCACCACCGCTCCATCACGACCATGCTGGGCGACCTGGCCCAGGGCGGAATGTTCGGCGGCACGGCCGTCACCCTGCTGACCGGCTCCATGGGCGCCCCCGCCCGCCGGGCGGCCCTGCTCGACGCGGCCTCGGGCAACGCCGGCATCGTCGTCGGCACCCACGCCCTGCTCCAGGAACACGTCCAGTTCGCCGATCTGGGGCTGGTGGTCGTCGACGAGCAGCACCGCTTCGGCGTGGAGCAACGCGACGCGCTGCGCGAGAAGGCCGGCGACGCCCGCCCCCACGTCCTGGTCATGACCGCCACGCCGATCCCGCGCACGGTCGCGATGACGGTCTTCGGCGATCTGGAGGTCTCCACGCTCTCCCAGCTGCCGTCGGGCCGCGCCCCCATCACCACCCACGTGGTGCCCGCGGCGGAGAAGCCCCACTATCTCGAACGCACGTGGCAGCGCGTGCGCGAGGAGGTCGCCCTGGGCCGCCAGGCGTACATCGTGTGCCCCCGCATCGGCGACGTGGAGGGCGACGAGGGTGACCTGGAGGTCGTGGCCTCGACCGGCGGCGACGACCGCCGGCCCCCGCTGGCCGTCCTCGACGTGTCCGACCTTCTCACCCAGGGCCCGTTCCACGACCTGCGCGTGGCCACCCTGCACGGCAAGCTCCCGCCCGAGGAGAAGGACGCGATCATGCGCGCCTTCTCGCGGGGCGAGGTCGACGTCCTGATCGCGACCACGGTCATCGAGGTGGGCGTCGACGTCCCCAACTCCTCCGTCATGATCATCATGGACGCCGACCGCTTCGGCGTCTCGCAGCTCCACCAGCTGAGGGGCCGGGTGGGCCGCGGCGGGCTCCCCGGCCTGTGCCTCCTGGTCTCCGACTTCCCCGAGGGCACGCCCGCCAGAGCCCGCCTGGACGCGGTGGCGGCGACCCTCGACGGCTTCGAGCTCTCCAGGGTGGATCTCGAACAGCGCCGCGAGGGCGACGTCCTGGGTGCCGCCCAGTCGGGAAAGCGGTCAAGCCTGAAACTGCTGCAGCTGCTCCGCGACGAGGACGTCATCACCACGGCGCGGGACGAAGCCGCCGCCCTCCTGAGAAAGGACCCGAACCTGGAGTCGCACCAGGCGTTGCGCGCGGAAATCGAGCGCCTGCTGGCCGACGAGCGGGCCGAGTTCCTGGAGAAGGCATAGGAAACCGCGTGGCCCAATCGAAGCGGGCGCGCGTGACAGAATTGGCCAGCCGCGGGGACGGCCTCCCCCCGAATGCCGTCCCCGGCTGGGCCCACCCTCGGGTCAGGTGCCGAGGGAACCGGCGTGCGGAAGGGCTCACGATCACGCCGGTCGGCCTTCGTATGGGTCACCTCGAAGGCCGCAGATTCATCATGGGGGCCGATCGCTCCGATGTGAATCATCCTGGCGTAGTCGAGGCAGACACTTGTCCACTCTTGACCTGCGGCAACATGCGAAAGAATGGGACACATGACTCGGATCATCGCGGGCACCGCGGGTGGGCGGCGGTTGGCCGTACCGCCGGGGCGCGGCACCAGGCCGACCAGCGACAGAGCCAGGGAAGGCATCTTCTTGACGCTCGACTCGCTGTACGGCCTCCACGGCGCCCGCGTCCTCGATCTCTACTCCGGTTCGGGGGCGATCGGCCTGGAGGCGCTGTCGAGGGGCGCGGCCGAGGCGGTGATGGTCGAGTCCGACCCGCGGGCGGTCCGCACGATCAGGGACAACACGCGCTCGCTCGGGCTGGAGGGCGCCCGCGTGGTGGCCGACAAGGTGGAGCGGGCGCTGGCCGAGCCGCCGGAGGCGCCGTTCGACATCGTGTTCGCCGACCCGCCGTACGCGCTGGCCGACGACGGCGTGCGCGGGGTGCTGGAGGCGCTGAGGGACAACGGCTGGCTGGTCGATGAGGCATTGGTGGCATTCGAGAGGGAAAGCCGGGGAAATGCCCTGGTGTGGCCCGAAGGGTACGTTGAGGAGAGGGTCCGTCGTTATGGTGAAGCGTCCGTTTGGTACGGTCGCGCCGCCGGGAACCCGTAGACCTGGGAGGCGTCTTGCGCCGCGTAGTCTGCCCGGGGTCGTTCGACCCCATCACCAATGGCCACCTCGACATCATCGGCCGTTCGGCCCACCTGTATGACGAGGTGACCGTGGCAGTCCTCATCAACGTCGAGAAAAGCAGCCTGTTCACGGTGGATGAACGCATCGAGATCCTGCAGGCGGTCACCAAGGACTTCGACAACGTCAAGGTACGGAAGTTCCACGGGCTGCTGGTGGACTTCTGCAAGGCGAACGACATCCCCGCCATCGTCAAGGGCATCAGGGTCGTCAGCGACTTCGACTACGAACTGCAGATGGCGCAGCTCAACTACCGCCTGTCGGGCGTGGAGACGCTGTTCATGCCGACCAACCCCGAATACTCGTTCCTGTCCTCCAGCCGGGTGAAGGAGATCGCCCGGTACGGCGGCGACGTCTCCGGTCTCGTGCCGGACCTCGTCCACAAGCTGCTCATCGAGCGGCTCAGGGCCTGAACTCGACCTGCTATCCTTTCATTTCGGCCTTGTACGACGGCGAATGTCTTCGCCATGCCTAGCGAGATCAGGATGACTCAGCACCTCGACCCCCGCTCTCCGTGGGTGATCTCCACTCATGACCTGGGAAAGCGGCCGGGCACGATGCGGCAGATGACCCTGACCCTCCCGGCACCGGCAGACCTCGGCGTCGACATGATCGGTGTCCCCAAAGACGCCGAAGTCGAGCTGGCGCTCCGGCTCGAAGCAGTGATGGAAGGCGTGCTCGTGTCCGGCACGGCGCGGGCCCCTCTCTCCGGGGAGTGCGCGCGCTGTCTCGATCCGGTGTCCTCCGACATCGAGGTCGACCTGCAGGAGCTGTTCTTCTACTCCGACGAGGACGCCTCCGAGGAGGATTCACTGCTCGACGGCGAGTTGCTCGACCTCGAGCCGACGTTCCGCGACGCGGTGGTGCTCGCACTGCCGCTGAGCCCGGTGTGCCGTGAAGACTGCCCGGGGCTCTGCGCGGAGTGCGGGATCAAGCTGGCGGAGGCCGGCGCGGATCACCGGCACGAGAAGATCGACGCCCGCTGGGCGTCGTTGCAAGGTCTGATTTCCGACAAAGATAACGATCAGGAGAAGTGACGTGGCCGTCCCGAAGCGAAAGATGTCGCGGAGCAACACCCGCGCCCGTCGCTCCCAGTGGAAGACGACTGCTGTCGCCCTGGTGAGCTGCCCGCAGTGCCGGTCGCCGAAGCAGCCGCACATCGCGTGCCCCACCTGCGGCACCTACAACCGTCGTCAGGTCATCGAGCCGTCCGCCTGATCCGCCGATCAGAGACTGCCCGGTGGACCGCCGCACCGCTCTCGCGCTTCGGTCGAGGCCGTGGCGGCGGTCCCCGTGGCAGGTTCCCGTCAGAGTTGACGTGATGCCGACCGGGTGCGATCGTGCCTCGGTCGGCGTTACCGTCTCAGAATGCGTGCGGCGGCGGTTTCGCCCGCGGCCGTGGTGGACGCCGGGGCTACGCCGTACCCCGACGCCCACCACGTTTTCGGGCATCTTCCGCAGCCGTCGCGCCATGTGAAGATGTCCGAGGAGGAAGCACGTGGGCGCAGGTCCTAAGCCGGTGGCCGTGGAGGTCGCCAGAGACGAGATCGAGCGGGTCCTGTCGGTCGGGCTCGACGCCGACATCCTGGAGCGCGCGCTGACGCACCGCTCCTACGCGTACGAGAACGGCGGCCTGCCCACCAACGAGCGCCTGGAGTTCCTGGGTGACTCGGTGCTGGGCCTGGTCGTCACCGACACCCTCTACCGCAACCACCCCGACCTGCCCGAGGGCCAGCTGGCCAAGTTGCGGGCCGCGGTGGTCAACATGCGGGCGCTCGCCGACGTGGCGCGGGGTCTCGGCCTGGGCCGGTTCCTGCGGCTCGGCAGGGGCGAGGAGGGCACCGGCGGGCGCGACAAGTCGTCCATCCTGGCCGACACCCTTGAGGCGCTGATCGGGGCGATCTACGTCGACAAGGGGCTCGACGAGGCGTTCCGGGTCGTGCACCTGCTGTTCGACCCGCTGATCGTACGATCGGCCTCGCTCGGCGCCGGGCTCGACTGGAAGACCTCACTGCAGGAGCTCACCGCCTCCGAGGCGCTCGGCGTGCCCGAATACCACGTCGAGGAGAGCGGCCCCGACCACGCCAAGTCGTTCACGGCGATGGTGCGGGTCGGTGGCGAGTCCTACGGCTCGGGCACCGGCCGCAGCAAGAAGGAGGCCGAACAGCAGGCGGCCGAGGCGGCGTGGACCCGCATCAGGGCCCGCCGCGAGCAGCGGGAGAACCACCGGGAGTCCCAGCCCGCCGGCTGAGTCGCGGGAGCCCGAGAGCGCCGAGGAGGTCCGGTTGCCGGAGTTGCCGGAGGTCGAGGTCGTCCGGCGCGGCCTCGCGCAGTGGGTCGTCGGTCGGGAGATCGCCGCCGCCGAGGTGTTCCACCCGCGGGCCATCAGGCGGCACGTGCCGGGGGCCGACGAGTTCGCCGCGCGGCTCAAGGGCCGCGTGCCGCTGTCCGTCGAGCGCCGCGGCAAGTACCTGTGGCTGCCGCTGTCGGGCGCCGCGGAGGCGCTTCTGGCCCACCTGGGCATGAGCGGTCAGCTGCTCGTCGTGCAGGCGGAGTCGCCGCCGGAAAAGCATCTGCGGGTACGCCTCCGTTTCGAGGACGGCGGCCCCGACCTGCGCTTCGTCGACCAGCGCACGTTCGGCCACGTCATGTTGACGCCGCTGGTCGGCGGGGTGCCCGAGCCGATCTCGCACATCGCGCCCGATCCGTTCGAGGCGACGTTCGACGAGGCCGTGTTCGCCCGCCGGCTGCGGGCCAGGCACACCGAGATCAAGCGGGCGCTGCTCGACCAGACGCTGATCAGCGGCGTCGGCAACATCTACGCCGACGAGGCGCTGTGGATCGCGAAGCTGCACTGGGCCCGTTCGACCGACACGCTCAGCCGTCCCAAGATCGCCGAGCTGGTGTCCGCCGTCCGCATGGTGATGAACGCCGCGCTGCGCATGGGCGGCACGTCGTTCGACAGCCTCTACGTCGACGTCAACGGCGAGAGCGGCTACTTCGAGCGCCACCTGGAGGTCTACGGCCGCCGCGACCGGCCGTGCTCGCGCTGCGGCACGCTGATCAGGCGGGAGCCGTTCATGAACCGGTCGTCCTACTCCTGCCCCCGATGCCAGCGCCGGCCGCGGCCCCGGCGCTGAGCACGGGACCGGGTGGCGGCGAGCGGGTCGCGGGGGACCTGGTGGCGGGGGCGCCGGTGGCACTGTCCGTAACCCCTTCCGGTCGGCCGATTTCCCGGGCCGGCGCGGCGTTCGACGAGGCGGTGGCGGGGCACGCGCTGAGGTGGAGGCCCTGGTCGCCGGAGAGCTCACGGAGGAAAAAGTGCCGGAAAATATGGATAACGCAAGATTGACCGCCTGGGTACGGGGGAGGGTCCAAGGGGTCGGGTTCCGCTGGTGGACCCGGGCGCGCGCATTGGAGCTGGGCCTGGCCGGATGGGCGCGCAACACCGAGGACGGCCGGGTCGAGGTGGTCGCCGAGGGGCCGCGTGAGAGCTGCGTCAAGCTGCTGGAGCAGCTCAGAGGTTGCGACACGCCGGGCAGGGTCGATGGAGTAGTGGAACGGTGGAGCGAACCCCGAGGTAGTTTGGGCGGTTTTGTGGAGCGGTAGCGACTTCCGTTAAACCGTCCAAATAGGGTATAGTTGTATGTCGGGAGTGCCCACCAGTAGGGGCGCAGTGGTTTGTTCGACTTGACCGCCCACACTGCCGGTGCGACTCTTGTTAGGTACCACGCGCACCCCTCCCGCGGAATAGAAAGTGCGCGAACCAGTCTGGTCACTCAGCGTGGAGGACCCTTTACCATGGCGAAGGCTCTACTCGGCCACGTCGGCGGTCCTGACCCTCGGATGGTCTCGGAGATGCGCCGCCTGCAGCAGCGTATCCGTGACCTGGAGGCAGAACTCATCCGACTTCAGGCCACCAATGACGCTCTTGCGGCGCAAACCCGCGACGAGGCGCTAAGCCGCATGCAAGAGCGCGAGCCGGCACTCACCTGAGAGTGATCGGAGCGCAAGACCCAGGGACGTCTCGGTGAGGCGTCCCTTGTTATTTGCGCGAAGACGCTGGTAGACGCGGGTCCAGACTTGTCCTTGCCGACGTGGGGCAGTGCGGAGCAGTAGGCTTTCCCGCATGTCCGGTCAGGGAGAAGGGGGTCGCGCTTGTATCTGAAGACCCTCACCCTGCGCGGCTTCAAGTCCTTCGCCTCGGCCACCGCTCTCCGCTTCGAGCCGGGCATCACCTGCGTCGTCGGCCCCAACGGCTCCGGCAAGTCCAACGTCGTCGACGCCCTGGCCTGGGTCATGGGCGAGCACAGCGCCAAGTCGCTGCGCGGCGGCAAGATGGAGGACGTCATCTTCGCCGGCACCTCCTCCAGGCCGCCGCTCGGGCGCGCCGAGGTGACGCTGACCATCGACAACTCCGACGGAGCCCTGCCGATCGACTACACCGAGGTCACGATCAGCCGGCTGATGTTCCGGTCGGGGCAGAGCGAATACGCGATCAACGGCGACACCTGCCGGCTGCTCGACATCCAGGAGCTGCTGTCCGACTCCGGCATCGGCCGCGAGATGCACGTCATCGTCGGCCAGGGCCAGCTCGACGCCGTGCTCCACGCGGGGCCGGAGGACCGGCGGGCGTTCATCGAAGAGGCCGCCGGCGTGCTCAAGCACCGCAAGCGCAAGGAGAAGGCGCTCCGCAAGCTCGACGCCATGCAGGCCAACCTGACCCGCGTCCAAGACCTCGCCACCGAGTTGCGCCGTCAGCTGAAACCGCTGGGCCGGCAGGCCGAGATCGCCCGCAGGGCCGCCGTCATCCAGGCCGACCTGCGCGACGCCCGGCTGCGGCTGCTCGCCGACGACGTGTGCACCCTCCGGGCCACCCTGGAGCGGGAGGCCGCCGACGAGGCCGCCGTGCTGGCCCGGCGCCACCAGGTCGAGGCCGAGCTGGCCGAGGCCCAGCAGCGCGAGTCGGCCCTGGAGACCGCCGAGGCCGAGGCCCAGCCGCGGCTGGCCGCAGCGCAGCAGACATACTTCACGCTCGCCTCGCTGCGCGACCGGCTCACCGGCCTGGAGCAGCTGGCCGCCGAGCGCCACCGCCACGCCCTCGACGCCGCCTCCATCGAGCGCCGCGGTCGCGACCCGGAGGAGCTCGAACGCGAGGCGGCCGAGGTCCGCGAGCGGGAGCTGATCCTCAAGGCCGAGCTGGAGCAGGCCCACGACCTGCTGGAGGAGGCCGTCCAGGCGCGGGCCGCCGCCGAGGCCGAGCTGAGCGCCGAGGAGCAGCGCCTCGCGCTCGCCGCCCGTGCCGCCGCCGACCGCCGCGAGGGCCTGGCCAGGCTGCGCGGCCAGGTCGACTCCGTACGCAGCCGCGCCCGCGCCGCCGAGGAGGAGATCGGCCGCCTCCAGCAGGCCGTGACCGAGGCGGCCCAACGCGAGCGGCAGGCCAGAGACGACCTGGAGGCGCAGCGGGAGGAGGAGCCGGCCGCCGACCCGGCGCTCGCCGCCGAGCTGGCCGCGGCGCAGGCCGGAGTCGAGGCCGCCAAGGCCGTCGCCGACACGGCCAGGGTCGCCGCCGAGGAGACCGCCGCCGCGCTCGACGGCCCGCGTGCCGCGCTCCAGGCCGCCAGGTCGGGGGTGTCCACCGCGCGGGCCGCCGACCAGGAGGCGCAGCGCGCGGTCGCCGCCCTGGCCGCCCGGCGCGACGCCCTGGAGCTGGGCCTGGCCAAGGGCGACGGCGGGGCCGCCCTGCTGGAGGCCGACCTGGCCGGGGTGCTGGGGCCGCTGGCCGCGTCGATGCAGGTCACGCCGGGGGCCGAGGTGGCGGTGGCGGCCGTGCTCGGGCCCGTCGCCGAGGCGATCACGGTCAAGACGCTCGACACCGCGGTGGAGGCGCTCGACCTGCTCCGCACGCGGGCGGCCGGTCAGGCGACGCTCCTGGTGGCGCTGCCCGGCGGCGAGGCGTACGCGGGCGGCGGGCGGGCGCGGGCGGCGGCTCCCGGGGGCGGGCGGTGGGCGGCCGAGCTGGTCTCCGTGCCCGACCATCTGCGGCCCGCGCTCGACCACGTGCTCGGCGACGTCGTCATCGTCGACGATCTCGAGGCCGCCAGGGCGGTCGCCGAAGGCCATCCCGGGGTGCGGGCCGTCACCAGGGCGGGCGACGTGGTCGGGGCCCACCTGGCCAGCGGCGGGGCCGAGGGCGGCACGTCCGTGCTGCAGGTAAGGGCGGCGCTCGACGAGGCCGTACGGGATCTGGAGGAGGCCGAGGCCAGGGCCGAGGAGACCGCGGCGGCCCTGGAGGCGGCCCTCGACGGCGAGCAGCGGGCGCAGGGGGCGTTGGAGGCCGCCCAGGCGCGGGCCGGCGAGGCACAGACCGCCGTCTCCACGGCGCAGGCCGGGGTGAGCGCCGCTCAGGGGGCGCTCGACCAGGTCAGGGCGCGTCAGCGGGAGGCCGACCAGCGCACCGCGGCCGCGGCCAGGCGGCTCGCCCAGCTGGAGGCCGCCGCCGAAGCCGCGCGAGACGAGGCCGAACGCCTGGCCGCGAGCGTCACCAAGGCCGAGGAGGCCCGCGCCGAGGGGCTGGAGGAGCTGGCCGAGCTGGAGATCCGGCTGGCCGAGGCCGAATACGCCCAGGAGCTCGAGACCGAGCCCACCACCGACCGGCGTGACGAGCTGGCCGCCGCCTGCAAGGTCGCCAGGCAGCGGGAGATGGACACCCGGCTCCAGGTGCGCACCGCCGAGGAGCGGGTCACGGGCATCGAGGGGCGCGCCGACGGGCTGCTGCGGGCAGCGCGGCGCGAGCGCGACGAACGCGCCCAGGCGGCCGCCCGGCGGGCCCGGCGCCGGCGGCAGGCCGCCGTGGCGGAGGCCGTCAGCAAGGGCGCCAAGCGGGTGCTCGGGGCGCTGGCCGAGTCGATCAGGGCGGCGGCCAGGGAGCGTGACGAGGCCGACCTCGCCAGGGTGGCCGTCGACGCCGAGCTCAAGCAGGTACGCCTGCGGGTCCGCGAGCTCGGGCAGGAGCTCGACAAGCTGATCAACCGCGTCCACGGCAACGAGGTCGCCCGTACCGAACAGCGGCTGCGGCTGGAGCAGCTGGAGCAGCGGGCGATGGACGAGTTCGGGATCGAGGTGGAGGCGCTCGTCGCCGAGTACGGCCCTGGGGCGCCGGTCCCCGGTGATCCGCCGGTGCCGTACGTGCGGGAGGAGCAGGAGAAGCGGGCCAGGGCCGCCGAGCGGCAGATGAACCAGCTCGGGAAGGTCAACCCGCTGGCGCTGGAGGAGTTCGCGGCGCTGGAGGAGCGGCACGCGTTCCTCAACTCCCAGCTCGAAGACCTCAAGAAGACGCGGCGAGACCTGCTGACCGTGGTCAAGGAGGTCGACGATCGGGTCGAGCAGATGTTCGCCTCCGCGTACGAAGATGTGGCGCGGGAGTTCGAGCAGATCTTCACCAGGGTGTTCCCGGGGGGCGAGGGGCGGCTGGTGCTCACCGATCCCAACGACATGCTGACCACGGGCATCGAGGTCGAGGCCCGGCCGCCGGGGAAGAAGGTCAAGCGGTTGTCGCTGCTGTCGGGTGGTGAGCGGTCGCTGACGGCGGTGGCGTTCCTGATCTCGATCTTCAAGGCGCGGCCGTCGCCGTTCTACGTGATGGACGAGGTCGAGGCGGCGCTCGACGACACGAACACGCAGCGGTTGCTGACGTTGTTCGAGGAGTTGCGGCAGAGCTCGCAGCTGATCGTCATCACGCACAACAAGCGGACGATGGAGATCGCGGACGCCCTCTACGGGGTGTCGATGCGTGGCGACGGCGTGACGCAGGTCGTCAGCCAGCGCCTGCGGGAGCGCGAGACCGCCTAGATCGCGGCCGGCCAGTTGGGGCGGGTCGGGGTGGCTTGTGCGTGAGCATGCCGGACGATCTGGAAAACTGGCATCTTGTGGAAGGTTACCTCGGCGTCATCGTGATCGTGGCCGTCGTCGCCCTGCTGGCGGCCGGCGGTCTCTTCCTGCTCTTCCGGCCGGGCCGCAAGGCGCCGCCAACGGTCAAGCCGCCGGAGGCGCCGACCATCCCCGAGGAGCGCGAGCGCGCGGCGGGGGAGGAGCGCGAGGGGGCGACCACCACGCTGCCGCCGCCGCCGGTCAAACCGGCCGAGCCGATGGTGGTCGCGCCCGAGGTGGAGGTGCCGCCGCCGTCCGCCGGCCGGATGGTGCGCCTGCGCTCCCGCCTGGCCAGCTCGCAGAACGCGCTCGGCCGCGGCCTGCTGGAGCTGCTCTCCCGCGACCGGCTCGACGACGAGGTGTGGGACGAGATCGAGGAGAGCCTGATCACCGCCGACGTGGGGGTCGCGCCGACCCGCATCATGGTCGAGGAGCTGCGCACCCGCGTCAAGGTGCTCGGCACCCGCACTCCCGGGGAGGTGCGCGCCCTGCTGCGCGAGCAGCTGCTCGCCCAGGTCAATCCCGACCTCGACCGCACCCTCCACGTCCAGAAGCACGGCGAGCGGCCGGCGGTGCTGCTCGTCGTGGGCGTCAACGGCACCGGCAAGACCACCACGACGGGCAAGCTGGCCCGCTCGCTCATCGGCGACGGCAAGAAGGTCGTGCTGGGCGCGGCCGACACCTTCCGCGCGGCGGCCGCCGACCAGCTCCAGACCTGGGGCGAACGCGTCGGCGCCGACACCGTACGCGGCCCGGAGGGCGGCGACCCGGCCTCGGTGGCCTTCGACGCCGTCGCCAGGGGGATCGAGGAGAAGGTCGACGCGGTCATCGTCGACACCGCCGGCCGCCTCCACACCAAGACCGGCCTGATGGACGAGCTGGGCAAGGTCAAGCGGGTCATCGAGAAGAAGGCCACGGTCGACGAGGTGCTGCTCGTCCTCGACGCCACCACGGGCCAGAACGGCATGCGCCAGGCCCAGGTGTTCGCCGAGGTGGTCAACATCACGGGCATCGCGCTGACCAAGCTCGACGGCACCGCCAAGGGCGGCATCGTGATCTCGGTGCAGCGTGAGCTGGGCGTGCCGGTCAAGCTCGTGGGGCTCGGCGAGGGGCCCGACGACCTGGCGCCGTTCGACGCCGAGGTGTTCGTGGACGCGATCCTGGGCGACTAGGCGAGGGTTCCGGTCAGACGGAAATGGCGGTTGGAATGCCCCTTACCGATAAAGCATTGATCGACCGCTTTGGGCTGTGCTGACATGGATCAGTCGTTAATGATCGCATTTGTGAGGTGCCATGAAGAAGATCGTCGTCCACAAGCCGGGAACCGTGAAGCCGACGGCCGCGGCAGCGCCGCGGCACAGCGGCTGATGTGGCGGGCCGGCGTCCTCGCGGGCGCCGGCCTGCGGTGACGACCGCGTGGACACCCTCCGCCTCGACGCCGACCGCCGCCTCGGCGGTCCGTACACCCTTGCCGCCGCGCTCCTGGCGCACCTCGTCCCCCACGCCCGGCCCGACCTGGCCGCCGCGCACGACA
>DASUCK010000393.1:0-11317 GCA_036276095.1 Nonomuraea sp.
GTCCGACGTGGTGGGCACAACCGTCGATGCCGGGTGCGAGCCCGCGGCGGCCGTGGCCGGAGAAGAGCCTGCCGCGGTGAGGGCGATCGCCAGCGGTGGCATGATGAGGAGTGCCTGAGTCAAGCGTCGTGTTCGCATGCAGCACAGCCAAGCATTCACTGCTTGAAGCAGCTAGTGCTTGAAGCATAGATCGGGGAAGTCTCAGGGTTGTCCCTGAGTACGTCAACCCCATGGCTCTGAACGTGCTACGAGCCGCTACGGCGGCGCGTCCCGTGCGCCCGGCCGCCGATCCGCAGCTGAGCGGTCTGGGATTGGGTGTGCTCCCGCTCCGCCCTGAGGAATTCGAGCAAGAATCGCAACTCGGGCTCGGAATACCGATCGACCTTGCGCTGCCAGTGCCCGTCCATCGGCTCGTAGTAACGCACGATGCCGGCTAGCCGCTCCGGAAGTACGCGCACGATCACGCGCCGCCGATCGTCGCGATCCGGCTCACGGCGCACATATCCGTCGCGTTCCAGCCGGTCAACCAGGCGAGTGACCGCCCCGGTGGTCATGCCCATCACCTTCGCCAGACCGCTGACCCCGATCGGGCCGGTCTCCAGCAGCGCGCCCAGCGCGTGGAGATCAGTAACCGGCATGTCGAGCTGATGGGCTACCGCCACCTGGAACCGCACCAGAGAGGAGATGTACCGCGGCATCTCCTCGACAAGTGCCCTGAGCAACTCCTTGCGATCGTCCATCGCCCGCCCGCACCTCCCCATTCTCCCCGCAAGCCCTCCCACCGTACGGGCAACGCCCATGTTCGGCATCCACCAGCCCATGGGCGCCCCGAAGGGCTTGGCGGGCAGCCCGGCGCGAGATGAAGGAACGCGCCCCGCACGCGGGGGCCGCCATCGCGCGCCCTGCCATATCGGTACTCAGGGATCACCCTGAGCCGACCCTGATCACTGCTTCAAGCAGTAGATGCTCAAAGCAGCTTATGTTTGGCTGGGCTCGGCCGCCCAACGCATCCCTTCCTTGATCCACGACGCTCACCCCCATAATGACCAGCAATAGTAAGGCGAATACATGTCGCTGCTCGACCACGATGCGAAGCGCCCTAAGCCGGTACTGTCCGGCAGCGGGCTCACCAAGACCTATGGTCGCAACTCCGTGTTGCACCAAGCCTCACTCTCGGTCGACCGCGGAGAGTCGGTCGCCGTCATGGGACCAAGCGGGTCGGGAAAGTCGACACTGCTCTACTGTCTTTCGGGCGTCCTGACGCCCGACAGCGGGCACGTGTTCTTCAACGATGTTTGTGTCAATGAACTCACGGATGCCCGACGCGCCGAGCTACGACGGTCTGCCTTCGGATTCGTCTTTCAGTTTCCCGGGCTGCTCCCCGAGTTGCTCGCCGATGAGAACGTGGCGCTGCCGCTGATGCTCTCAGGTGTGAGTCGCCGCAAGGCCGTTTCCCGTGCGCGAGAGCTGTTCCCGACGCTCGGCCTCAGCGGCCTCGAGCTGCGACGCCCAGGCCAGCTGTCGGGGGGACAGGCACAGCGAGTCGCGATAGCCCGTGCTCTGATCCTCGAACCCGCGGTGGTGTTCGCCGATGAACCGACCGGCGCGCTTGACGCCCAGACCGGCGACGACGTCATGTCGCTGCTCCTGTCCACGGTCCGGAACCGGCGGACGGCGTTGGTCCTCGTCACTCACGATGAGCGGGTGGCCAACCGCTGTGACCGGATCGTTCGCGTTGTCGACGGCCGGACCCCGGACATGTCGGGGGGTGTCGGCTGATGCGCGGGTTGTGGCTGCGCCTGCTGCGTGGCGGCGGGGAATCTGCGCGTCTCGAAATCGGCCTGCCTGTCGTGGCCGGCGTTGTCATCACCCTCGCCCTGCTGCTCTTGCTCGGTCTGCAGCAAGGCCTGGACAACCGAGCGGATCGCACGGCATGGCGAACTCCTGAGGCGGCGGCGAACGAGCCCACGGCGATCCAAGGTGGATTCACCGACTACGTCGAAGACAGACCGCTGCCAGTCATCGAACTCGCCGCCTTGGCCGAGAGCCCGCCCGCTGTGCCCGGGATGGGCAAGTTCCCCGCGCCGGGCGAGGTGTGGGCCTCGCCTGCTCTCGTCCGGCTGATGGCGAACCTGCCGGCCGACCAACTCGCCGACAGGTTCCCAGGCCCGGTCACGGCCGAACTCAGTCCGGCGGTCTTGGAGAGTCCCGATGAGCTCGTCGCGGTGGTCGGCCGCAGCCCGGACGATCCCTCGATGACCCGGGATCGGCAACCCCATCAGTGGAACGCGACTGCGTCGGTTGCGCCCACCAAGATCGACGGCTGGTCGACCACGCCGGATATCTACCAGATCACGTACAGGGACATAGCTTTGCTCGTTGTCGTCATGACGACCCTTCCGCTCGCCGGACTCGGCGGCCTCGCCTCCCGCCTGATGGCGGAACGCCGGCAACGGCGATTGGCCGTCCTCCGCCTGCTCGGCGCCACCACCTCGCAAGTGGCCCGGCTGACCATCACAGAACTGGCGACATTCACCGGCATCGGAGCGGTGTGCGGTGCGGTGCTCCATCGAGCCCTTGTGCCACTGGCGTCGCGGGTGCCCATCAAAGGCGGTGCCTGGTTCCCGTCGGACGTGCAGCCTGGAGTGCTTCTCACCGCCGCCACAGTGGCCGCGGTAGTGGGTGTGTTGATCCTCGGTGCACTGACCGGCCTCCTGCCGGCGGTGCGCAACCCCTTGAGCACCTACCGTCAGGCTGGCCGCGATCCGGTACGCGCACGCTGGTGGAGCGTCGCCTTCATCGGCGCGGTGGTGGCGCTCTTCTGGCTCCGCAGCAGCAACGCGTTCCTGAGCGCCGGGTTCACCGCGGTGGTGATCCTGGGCTGGGGTCTCGTATCGACCGGGCCATGGATCGTCGCCGGGCTCGGCACGTTCCTCGCCGGACGTGCCCAGAAACCCGCGACCTTCCTCGCAGGGCGGCGCCTTTCGAACAGCGCGCGAAGTGCCTGGCGGACGGTCGCCGGCATGGCACTAGCGTCCTTCATCGCCGGATTCGCCGCCATCGGCCTCCCGGTCGGGCTCGGCAGCGTCGGCCAGTCCGCATTGCAGGCGGACCGGCTCGAGGCCGTCGTCCCCGCAGCCTCTCTCGACTCCACCGTTCGCGAAGCCGGCGCACTCCTGCGAAGCTCAGGTATCCGGGCTGACGTCGAGACGACCGAGCCGCCGTCCTGGCTTGACGGCACGTCTGCCACGCTTTCGCTGATCACAGCTGATCCCGCAGAGCAGGACCGTGTTCGCACCGCCATGACCAAGGCCGGTCTCTGGGGACCGGAGATGAGGCTGGCCGAGGACCTGCCGACCCTGTGGCTGGTACGGGATGGAGTCGTCATCGGCTTGCTCTTACTGCCGATCGCAGCCCTGGTCGCGCTTACCTCCATGGTCACCGGTGCGATCGCGCGAATCTATGACCAGCGAGAGACCCTGGTCGCCCTCAATGTGGCCGGCACCCCCGCAGCGGTCCTGCTCGCAGCGCAACGTCGCGAGATGATCCTGCCGACTGCCATACTCGGCGGAATAGCCGCGGTCGCCGGGCTCACGAGCGGGTTGACACTGGGAGCAGCCAGCCTGCTCAACCCCTATAGCATCGGGATCTTCGCGGGCCTCATGGCGCTCGGTGCGATCGCCCTGCTGCTCGCGGATCGGTCTACCGAACCCATCCTGGAACGGGTCAGGACCGACCTCTCCCAGCGTGAGTAGCGCCCGACGCCGGTGCGGAGGCTGGAATCACCTGTTGTGGAGCGGCACGGACGGATCTTTCCAGAGCCAGGTCGAATCCGACGTCGAAGACCTGTCCTGCAGCTCATTATGGCCAAGACCCGGCACCAGAACCCCGGCACCGCCATGCGCTTCACCCGGCCGGGCAGCGCCGCAATCGCCGCCAGCGAACACGCCTGGAGGCAGGCCACGCCCGGGGCCCCGCCAGCCGAAAACATCTACCGATGACCAGAATTGGCCGATACGGTCAGGTTGTCTGGGGGGTGAGTACGGGTGTCGATGCCATCGTTGCCAGAGCCCACGGCGCTCGTGGGACGCGACGAGGCCCTTGCCGCGGTCCTCGGCGCGCTCACCGGCGCCGCGGCGGGTCCGCCGGCGTTCGTCGTCGTCGAGGGGGAGGCGGGCATCGGCAAGACCCGGCTGGTGCAGGAGTGCCTGTCCGCGCCGGACCTGCGCGGTCGGGTGGTCGCCGGGGCCGCCTGCCCGCCGCTGCGGGAGCCGTTCCCGCTGGGACCGCTGGTGGACGGCCTGCGCAAGGTCTGGGAAGGGGCCGGCCCGATGGCGCTGAGCCGGCTCGGCGGCGTGCTGCGCCCGCTGTTCCCCGAGTGGGCCGACGAACTGCCCCCGCCGCTGGACAGCCTGGAGGATCCGCGCGCCACCAGGCACCGGCTGTTCCGCGCGCTGAACGAGCTCGTCGAACGCCTGAAGGTCGACGTGCTGGTGATCGAGGACGCGCACTGGGCGGATTCGGCCACGCTGGAATGGCTGCTGAACTTGTCCGCGGCGACGGGCCACTCCACGTCCGTCCTGGTCACCTACCGGCCCTTCGACGTCGCGTCCGGATCGCTGCTGCCGCGGCTCACCTCGCGCCTCCCGGCGGGCATGACCCCGGTGCGGGTCGCGCTCGAACCGCTCGACGTGCCGCAGACGCGCCGGCTGGTGGCGTCCATGTTCGACGTCGAGGAGGTCTCCGAGCGGTTCGCGGCGTTCCTGCACGAGCACACCGGCGGAGTGCCGCTGGCGGTGGAGGAGAGCGTGCGGCTGCTGCGCGACCGGCGCGACATCGTGCGGTCCGGCGGCGAGTGGACCCGGCGGGTGCTGGCCGAGCTGCGGGTGCCGCCCACGGTCCGCGACTCCGTCCTGGAGCGGGTCGGGCAGCTGCCGCCGGCCACGCGGGCCGTCCTGGACGCCCTGGCGGTGCTGGGCGCCCCCGCCGACGAGCCGCTCGTCGGCGCAGTGGCCGGCCTCGACGCCATCGCGGTCCGCGACGCCCTGTCCGGCGGGCTGGCGTGCGGGCTGCTGCGCGAAGCCGAACCGGGCGCCTTCGCCTTCCGCCACGTGCTGGCCGCCAAGGCGGTCGAGGGCGCGATCCTCGCGCCGGAGCGGCGGCTCCTGCACGGCCGCGCCGGTGCCGCGCTCGGCGCGGGCAAGCATCCCTCGCCGGTACGCCTGAGCCGCCACTTCCGCGAGGCCGGCGACGTCGAGGCCTGGTCGCGCCATGCCGAGGCCACGGCCGGGCTCGCCCTGCAGTCCGGCGACGACCACACGGCGGTGACCGTGCTGCTCGACCTGCTGACCGGGGCCGAGCACCCGCCCGAGCGGCGGACCCGGCTGGCCAGGAAGCTGGGCGAGGCCGCGACCATGGGCTCCGAGCCCCCGTCCACGCTGGAGGGGCGGGTGCGGGAGGCACTCGAACAGGTCCTGGCCGACCCCGCGCTTCCCGTGCCGGACCGCGGCGAGCTCCGGCTCGCGCTCGGCCGGCTGAAGCTGGCGCTGGAACGGTGGGACAGCGGTTTCGCCGACGTGGAGGCCGCCGTTCCCGACCTCGCGCACCGCCCGGCGCTGGCCGCCCGCGCCATGCTCTACCTCGCCACCCCGCTCACCGAGGCCTGGCCGGCGGCCCGGCACCTCGCGTGGGCACAGCAGGCCACCTCGCTGTTCGACCAGATCGACGATCCCGTCGAACGGCTGCTGTCGGCGTTCAGCCACGCCACCGCGCTGCTCATGCTGGGCGAGGCGGCGGGCTGGCAGGCGGCCGACGACATCCCCACCACGGCGGCCACCGAGAGCGAGGCCCGCGAGATCGCCAGGGGCTCGCTGAACATCGCGCACTGCGCCCTGCTGTGGGGCCGCTACGCCGAGGCGCGGCACTGGGCCGGCCGGGCCGGCCGGCTCATCGACAGCACGGGCTTTCGCCGGATGACGGACGGCCACCGGATCGGCAAGGCGCACCTGGCCTGGTACACCGGCGAATGGGAGGGCCTGGCCGAGTCGATCGCCGACATGGTGGAGGCGCCGCCGAAGGAGTCGCCGCACCGGCTGGACGCCCGCCTGCTGCTCGGCAAGCTGAGCCTGGCCCGCGGCGCCCGGCAACGGGCCGAGACGCTCCTGACCGAGGTCATCGAGGGCGCCCGGGGCCGCGCCAACCCGTTCGTCTACGCGCAGGCCGCGATGGCGCGGATCCACCTGGCCGGCGGAACTCCCGAGGCCGCGCTCCGCCTGACCGAGCCGGTCATGGCCGTCGTCGAGGGCAAGGGCGTCTGGCTGTGGGCCACCGACCTGGCGCCGGTCCACGTCGAGGCGCTGCTCGGCGCCGGTCGCGGGGAGGAGGCCCGCCGGCTGGTGCGCGCGTTCGCCGCCGCCGCGCTCGCCCCGGCGCCGTCCGCCGCGCTGGCCACCTGCCGTGCCCTGGTGGAGCCCGACCCGGCGGCGGCCGCGGACCTGTACGGCGCGGCGGCGGCCGCCTGGGCCGCGCTGCCCCGGCCGTACGACGAGGCGCAGGCGATCGAGCGCGGGGGCGGCGCGCTGCTCCGCCACGGCGACACCGCCGCGGGCATCGGCCTGCTGTCGGAGGCGCTGCGCCGTTTCAAGGACCTGGGCGCCCGCTGGGACGCCGACCGGGTCGCGCACCTCATGCGCGAGCACGGCGTGGAGGTGCCGCTGGCCTGGCGCGGCGGCCGGCGCGGCTACGGCGATCGGCTCTCGCCGCGCGAGCGCGAGGTCGTGGACCTGGTGGCCAAAGGCTGGACCAACCGCAAGGTCGCCGCCGCGCTCTACCTGTCGCCGCGTACGGTGGACCGCCATCTAAGCACCGCGATGCGCAAGCTCGGCGTCTCCTCCCGGACTGAGCTGGCGCGGGTTGTCGCGCTCACCATCGACTCCGGGCAGATATTTGGGTGAATCACCCAATCGCGACACCCGGGCGTACCCGCGAACACTGATCCGCGTGGAGCGACGACCCCAAGACCGCCCTCTGGAGACCCTGGAGACGCCTCCGGGGCCGGCGGCGCCTTCCCCGGAGGAAGCCTTAGCAGGCCCCCGGCATGACCGGCCCGCGGACGCGAGCCCCGGCGAGCCCGCCGGCGCGGCCCCCACCGAGCCCCCCATCGAGCCCCCCATCGAGCCCGCCGACGGGTTCGAGCCCCTCTGAGCGCGAAAGCCGAGAACGATGACATCCCGATTACTGGCACTCCTCACCGCCTCCGCCGTGGCCGCCGGCCTGACGGCGGCCGTGACACCGCCGGCCGGCGCGGAACCCACCCCGGCACCGGCCAAGCCCGCCGCGGACGCCCCGACCGTCACGCTGGTCACCGGTGACCGCGTCCGGGCGGTGGCCCTGGGCGACCGGCTCGACGTCAGGCCCGTGCCGGCGTCGCGCCCGGACGGCAAGATACCCACGTTCAGCACCAGGAGCACGCCCCGCGGCGTGTACGTCTTCCCCGACGACGTCACCGCGGCGATCAGGGCGGGTGTGCTCGACCCGGAGCTGTTCAACGTCAAATATCTGATCGACAACGGCTACGCCGACGACCGGGTGCCGCGGCTCCCGGTCATCGCGGAGTATCCGAAGAACCAGCGCGCGCTCAGGAGCGCCGCCGACGCGCTGCCCGCCTCCGCGGTCACGTACGCGAACAACGGCCTCGGCGTGGCGGCTCTGGAGGTGACCAAGAGCGAGGCGCCGGCGTTCTGGTCCGCCGTCCGCGGCGGTTTCTCCTCGCAGCCGGGCGCCTGGGGCGAAGGACGGTCCGGCGCGCGTGCCTCGACCGGGAAGCTCGCGGCGGGGCTGGCCAAGCTGTGGCTGGACGTGCGGGTGAAGGCCACGCTGGAGGAGAGCGTCCCGCTGGTGGGCGCGCCCGCGGCGTGGGCGGCCGGCCGCGACGGCTCGGGCGTGAAGGTCGCCGTGCTGGACACCGGTGCCGACCTGAACCACCCCGACCTCCAGGGCCGGATCGTTGAGTCGAAGTCGTTCATCGAGGGCGAGGAGGTCCAGGACAAGCAAGGGCACGGCACCCACGTGGCCACCACGATCGCCGGCACCGGCGCGGCCGGGGGCGGCAAGCGCAAGGGCGTGGCCCCGGGCGCGCAGCTCCTGGTGGGCAAGGTGCTGGACAACTCCGGTTCCGGGACCGCCTCGCAGGTCCTGGCGGGCATGGACTGGGCGGCGCACAGCGGCGCCAAGATCGTGTCCATGAGCCTGGGCGCCGGCGCGACCGACGGCACCGACCTGCTGAGCCAGAAGGTGAACGAGCTGACCGCGGAGACCGGCGCGCTGTTCGTCGTCGCGGCGGGAAACGCGGGCAGCGCCGATCAGACCATCCACACACCGGGCACCGCCGACGCCGCGCTGACAGTCGCCGCCACCGACAAGAGCGACAAGCTGGCCTCCTTCTCCAGCCGGGGGCCGCGCTGGGGTGACCTGGCGCTCAAGCCCGACATCGCCGCGCCCGGCGTGCACATCGCGGCGGGCAGGGCCGAGGGCACGTCCCTGTGCGACGGCGGCTGCGTCCAGCCCGGCGACGGGCCTCTCGACGCCCACTACACGGCGGCCTCCGGCACCTCCATGGCGACGCCGCACGTCGCCGGCGCGGCGGCGATCGTCGCCCAGCGGCATCCCGACTGGACCGCCGGGCAGCTCAAGGCGGCGCTGATGAGCACCGCCAAGGACGCCGGGTTCACCGCCTACGAGCAGGGGGCGGGCCGCCTCGACGTGGCCCGCGCCGACGCCCAGCAGGTGGTGGCGACCACGGCGAACGTGGACTTCGGCATCGTGCCCGACGAGCACGCGCCGGTCACCAAGCAGATCACCTACGCCAACCTCGGCACGGCGCCGGTCACCCTGTCGCTCACCCAGACCGTGGGTGACGCGGTGACCACCGACGCGAGCGTGACGGTCCCGGCCGGCGGCACCGCCACGGCGAGCGTGACCATGGATCCGGCCAAGGCGCCACGCGGCGTCTACAGCGGCTCGGTCGTGGCCACCGACGGCGGCGACATCCGGGTGACCACCCCGGTCGGACTGGTCAGGCAGCCGGAGAAGGTGCTGCTGACCATCAGGACGCAGTGGCGGGACGGCGAGCCCGCGGTCGCCCACTTCGTCGACGTGGTGGACGTGGCCGGCGACGCCGGCGACCTGTCCGCCGACGTGCGCGAGATCGACATGGGCGTCTACCAGGTCCGCGTGCCCCGTGGCACCTACCATGTCGCGGCGATGCTCTTCGGAGTCGACGTGCGCCTGCGGGAGAACCTCGGCTTCATGGTCAATCCCGAGGTGACCATCGACGGCCCCCGCGAGATCGTGCTGGACGCCACCAAGATGAAGAAGGTCACCGTCACCGCCGACCGCCCGGTCGAGGCGTCGACGGTGATGGAGGCCCAGCCGATGAGCATGGAACGGGTCACCGCCGCCGGCGCCCACTATCACATGGGATGGTTCACCCGGTACAGCGGTTACAAGTGGGTGACGCCCACCAAACGGGTCACCAAGGGCGAATTCGACCTCAACGTGTCCATGCCGCTCGCTCCGCCCGAATTGGAGCTGAAGGTGCTCGGCGACGACCCGATCAAGCTTGATCCGAGGTTGTTCCCGCACGACGGCCCCATCACGGAGTCCGGCCCCATCCGGATGAAGGACCAGGTGTCGTTCGACGGGGTGCACCGCCTGGCCGTGGTCGACGTGGCCTACGGCAGAGCCGAGGACCTGGCGGGCAAGGACCTGCGCGGCAAGCTGGCCCTGCTCACGCTCGACTGGCACTACAACGAGGAGCGCTGGCTCGACACGACGCTGATCCAGCCGATCAAGGATGCCGGCGCCGCGGGCATCCTGGTCACCAACACGCATCCGTACTACGTCTTCCCGATCTTCGTCGGCCCCCCCACGGATGAGCAGGTCTCGGTCGGCATCCCGGTCGTCTCGCTGATCCCGCAGGAGATGGAGGCGCTGCGGCAGCGCGTGGCCAAGGAGCCGACCACCATCGAGGTGAAGGGAATCCCGCAGGAGAAGGCGGAATACGCCTACGCGTTCGCGGCCTTCGAGAACGGCCGGGTGCCCGATGACCTCAGCTACGAACTGACCGACGGAAAGGTGGCCAAGGTCGACCTGCAGGTGCACGCCGCGCAGCCGACCACGTTCTATCCGTCCGTCTTCGCCTTCAAGCCCCGGTTCTGGACCGGTTTCGACCTCTCGATGAACCAGATCAAGGCTCCGGGGACGCACCGGCTGTACATCGGGCCGCTGTATCCCGACGTCGTCTATCACCGCGCCCTGGGCGCGACCAGAGGGGGTATCAACTCCGGCCCCGTCGACATGGAGTCCGAGGCGGCGGTCAAGCTGTTCACCAGACCCAGCCGTACTGTCGAGAGGTGGAACGCGGGCCCGACCGCGCCAGGCGTGGCCGTGGCGTCCGACGCGGTCTACCGGCTGCCGTGGAAGGAGGACGAGGAGCGGCCGGAAGGCGACGTGGGCACGGCGGCGAACCACCTGACAGGGCGCGGCTACCCGGTGCACAGTTGTCAGATCTGCCGGCGCGGCAACGAGCTCTTCCCGTTCCTCTCGCAGGTCAGGGATGACAACCACTTCACCGGCCCGCACAACAGCCGGTTCGGGCTCGACAGCGTCCGTCTGTGGTCGGAGGGGAAGGAACTGCCCTTCGACGCCGATCACGTGTACACGCTGCCCGAGAAGCGGGCCACGTACACGATGAGCGTCAACGAGGGAGACACCTCAGCGGAGTGGACGTTCACCTCCGAACCCGTGACCGCGGACAACACCCAGCGCGGGCACAGGTGCGGCGGTAACTGCCGGGTGGAACCGCTGGTCTTCGTCCGCTACGACCTGGGTGACACGGTCGGCATGGACAACACCGTGGCGGCCGGCCCGGTCCACGCGTTCAAGGTGATCGCCTATCGCGCGCCCTCGTCGAAGCCCATGCCGGACATCCGTGACGTCCGGCTGTGGACCAGCACCGACGACGGCGCCACCTGGAAACGGGTGCCGCTCGTCGCCGGGCGCGACGGCGCCTACACCGCCCTGGCCCACTACCCGCGCGGCGCGACCTCGGTCAGCCTGAAGGTCGAGGCCAAGGACACCGCGGGGAACACGTTGCGACAGGTCAGCAAGCGCGCCTTCCAGCTGCGCTCCCGCTGACGGCCACCGCGGCCGGTCCCCTCCAGGGACCGGCCGCGTTCGGGTCCCCTCCACGGACGGCCGCGTTCGGGTCCTGTGTGCCGCTCCAGGGATTCGAACCCCGAACCTCCGCCTCCTGAGG
>DASUCK010000394.1:0-32586 GCA_036276095.1 Nonomuraea sp.
GTGGTGGACCTGTTCGCGGTCTTGCTCTGCCTGCTGATCGCCTTCCTGCTCAACCGCGGCATCCGGACGGCGGCCAGGTTCGAGACCCTCGTGGTCGGGATCAAGGTGGCCGTGGTGCTGCTGGTGATCGGGGTCGGCGTCTTCTACATCAACACCGCCAACTACACGCCGTTCTTCCCGTTCGGGATCAGCGGGGCCATCACCGGGGCGGCCACGGTGTTCTTCGCCGTCTTCGGCTACGACGCGATGAGCACCGCCGCCGAGGAGTCCAGGGACGCCACCCGCCACATGCCCAAGGCGATCCTCTACTCCCTGGCCATCTCGATGGTCCTGTACGTGCTGGCCACGCTCGTCCTGACCGGCATGCAGAACTACCGGGACATCGACCCCGAGAGCGGCTTCTCCTCGGCGTTCGCCGCCGTCGGGCGGTCGGGGCTGGCCGGAGTGATCGCGGCCGGGGCCATCGTCGGCATCCTGACCGTCATGTTCACGTTCATGCTGGGCGTCACCCGGGTGTGGTTCTCCATGAGCCGGGACGGGCTGCTGCCGCAGTGGTTCGCCAAGCTGCATCCGGTGCGCCGGGTGCCGACCCGGGTCACCTGGATCGTCGGCGTCGCGTCGGCGCTGATCGCCGGGTTCCTGCCCATCAGGGAGGCGGCCGAGCTGACCAACATCGGGATCCTGCTGGCGTTCGTGGTGGTGTGCGCGGCGGTGATCGTGCTCCGCTACCGGCAGCCGGACCTGCACCGGGCGTTCCGCACGCCGGGCATGCCCGTGGTGCCGGCCCTCGGCGCGATCTTCTCCGTCTGGCTGATCACCTTCCTGGCCCCCGTGACCTGGCTGCGCTTCGCGCTGTGGTTCGTACTGGGACTGATCATCTACTTCGCCTACAGCCGCCGCCACTCCACGCTCAACGTACGATGAGGGCGTGCGCGGTCTTCTTCGCTCCGTGTGGAACGAGCCGCGTCCCCCCGGCGCTCCCGCGCGGACGTGGTGGGACTGGGCGCTCGTCGCGGCGGTCATGGCGCTGGCGGTGCTCGAAGGGCTGCTGCGGCCCGACCTGCCCCACCGCGTCGTCGCCGTGATCGTCACCGCCGGGCTCGCTCCCACGCTGCTGTGGCGGCGCGACAGGCCGCTGCTCATGGCCGTGATCATGTTCGTCGCCACCAGCCTGGCTCCCCTGCTCGCCGGCGGCCAGGCGCTCGACTCGTACGCGATGGCGTACGTGCTCGTCCTGCTCTACGCGCTGTTCCGGTGGGGGTCGGGGCGGGAGGTCGTCATCGGGTTCGCGGTCTTGCTGGGCGGGGTGGGCGGCTCGATCGTCATGGGACGGCTGGTCTCCGGCGACGTGGCGGGCGCGTTCGCGGTCATGTTCGCCTGCCTCGCGCTCGGCGTGGCCTTCCGCTACCGGGCGCGGGCCCGGCTGCGCGAGCTCGACCAGGTCAAGCTCCTCGAACGGGAGCAGCTCGCCCGCGACCTCCACGACACCGTCGCCCACCACGTCTCGGCCATGGCCATCCGCGCCCAGGCGGGCCTGGCGGCCGCGGCGACCCGGCCGGAGGCGGCCACCGACGCGTTACGCGTGATCGAGACCGAGGCGTCGCGCACGCTGGCCGAGATGCGCTCCATGGTGCACCTGCTGCGCGGCAACGAGCCGGCCGAGCTGACGCCGGGCAGGCACATCGCCGACCTGGCCGAGCTGGCCGGCCGCTCCCGCGTCGGCCCGGCCGTGGCCGTCGACCTCCGCGGCGACCTCGACGACGTGCCGCCGTCGGTCGGGGCCGCGATCTACCGCATCGCCCAGGAGTCGGTCACCAACGCCCGCCGCCACGCCCGCCACGCCACCCGCATCGACGTCAGCGTGGCGGCCGACGACACGTCGGTGCGCCTGCGCGTCACCGACGACGGCGACAGCACCGCCGGGCGTCCCGGCCCCTCCCCCGGCTACGGCCTGCCCGGCATGATCGAGCGCGCCGGCCTGCTCGGCGGCACGTGCGAGGCGGGCCCCAACCCCGGCCGCGGCTGGACCGTGACCGCCGTCCTGCCCCGCACCGGAGCCGCCACGTGAACGACGCGCCCGCCACCGGCGACACCATCACGGTGATCGTCGCCGACGACCAGGAGATCGCCCGCACCGGGCTCAGGATGATCCTCGACGCCCAGCCCGGCATCGAGGTCGTCGGCGAGGCCGGCGACGGGCGGCGGGCGGTCGAGCTGGCCCGGCGGCTGCGCCCCCACGTGTGCCTGTTCGACATCCGCATGCCCCGCCTCGACGGCATCGAGGCCACCCGCCAGCTGGCCGGCCCCGACGTGTCCGACCCGCTCGCCGTGGTCGTCATCACCACGTTCGACCTCGACGAGTACGTCTACGCCGCCCTCCGCGCCGGCGCCCGCGGCTTCCTGCTGAAGGACGCGGGCCCCGCCCTGCTCGCCCAGGCCGTGCGCGCGGCCGCGGCGGGCGACGCGCTCATCGCCCCCAACATCACCGCCCGCCTGCTCGGCGCGTTCGCCGGCACCGGGCCGGCTGCCCCGCCCGCGCAGCCCATCGAGGCGCTCACCGACCGGGAGGAGCAGATCCTGGCCACCGTGGCCCGCGGCCGCACCAACAGCGAGATCGCCAAGGAGCTGCACATCTCGCTCAGCACCGTCAAGAGCCACGTCGCGAGCCTGATGGGCAAGCTCGGCGTCCGCAACCGCGTCGAGATCGCGATCTGGGCGTACGAGACGAACCGCGTCAGGAACTGACCCGCCGGCCACGGCGGACGGCCCACTCGGCGACGGCCAGGTTGATCGCCCACGACGCGCCCAGGAGCAGCTGCCTGGCCAGTCCCTCCGGCGCGGCGCCGCCGTGCAGGATGACCCAGACGAGCGCGGTCGCGGCCTGCGTCCCCGCGCCCAGGCCGAGGGCGTACCCGCGGGTCATCCAGGCCCGGTGCCGGGCGACGTCCCGCCGCCTGATCGCGGCGAGGCCGAGCGCGAGCGAGACGGCCATGCCCGTCCCGAACATCAGCCGGAACGCGGTCAGCAGCCCCTGGTCCTCGGCGGGAACCGGGAAGAACACCGTCATCCAGAGCCCGGACAGCGCCGCCACGAGCCCGCTCGGCACCAGCACCCGCCCCGCCACGCGATGCCACCGCGGCCTGCGGCGGCGCAGCCCCGGCGCGAACTGGAAGGCGCCGACCACGCTGAACACGCTCGCGCCGACGATGTGCAGCACCACGGGCACGGGCATGGCGAAGAACCGGGCGTTCGCGGCCGTGATCTGGGCGCCCGCGGCCAGCTCGGTCACCCGCAGGGCGCCGGCGAGCACCGGGACGAAGCCGAGGACGATCAGCGCGGCGGGGATCAGCCGGGCGCCTCGCGGGGACGCCGCGGCGGGGGTCTGGTAGGTCGTCATGCCCTCGATGGTCGCGTCCGGGACGGTGGCCGGGCATCGGCGCAACGGCCCCCGCCGGGTCGGCCTTAAGACATCGGCGCGGTCGTACTTTCGGCCGTTGGCCGGCGTGCGCGCGCTGACCACACTGGCGTTCACCCCGATCTGAGGAGACTCTCATGAAGGCGTTCGTCCTCCGTTCCTTCGGCCCGCCCAGCGCGCTCGAACTCGTCGACATCGACCGCCCGGTCCCCCGCGACGACGAGGTGCTCGTACGGGTGCGCGCCACCTCCGTCCAGCCCTACGACTGGCACCTGATGCGCGGCGAGCCGTACGTCGCCCGGTTCATGGGCGGGGGCCCCGGCGTGCGCCGGCCGAAGCTCCCGATCCTGGGCGCGGACGTGGCCGGGGAGGTGGTCGCCGTCGGCCGCTCCGTCGCCGGGTTCGGGCCGGGCGACGAGGTGTACGCGATGTCCAAGCAGGGCGGGTTCGGCGAGTACGCATGCGTGCCGGCGAACGAGCTGGCTCCCAAGCCGCGGAGCCTGTCGTTCGAGGAGGCCGCCGCGGTGCCGCTGGCCGCCAACACGGCGCTGGTGGCCCTGCGCGACGTCGGACGGCTCCGGCCCGGCCAGAGGGTGCTGGTCAACGGCGCCTCCGGCGGGGTCGGGACATTCGCCGTGCAGCTCGCCAAGGCGCTCGGCGCGGAGGTCACCGGTGTGTGCGGCTCCGGGAACGTGGACCTGGTCCGGTCGCTCGGCGCCGACGAGGTCGTCGACTACACCAAGGAGGACTTCACCCGGCTGGGCCGCCGCTACGACCTCGTGGTGGACAACGCCTGCCGCCAGGGCTCGGCGGCGTACCGGCGGGTTCTCCGGCCCAAGGGCACGCACGTGCTGGTCGGCGGCCGGGGCGGACGGTGGGTGCAGCCGGTCGGGCGCATGGTCGCCACGATCGCGACGGGCGTGTTCGTGCCGCACAAGGTGGCGATGGCGAACGTCGTCGCCTGCCGGGAGAACCGGCAGAACCTGATCCTGCTGGGCGCCTACATCGACCGGGGCGAGATCCGCCCGGTCGTCGACCGGGTGTACGCGTTCGAGGAGATCCCGGAGGCGATCAGGTACCAGGAGGAGGGGCACGCCCCCGGCAAGGTCGTGGTGACTGTGGCGTCCGCCACGTAACGGATTTCCGAATCTTCCCTCCGCGTACGGGTAGGGCATGCTAAAGATCTGTGAGGCGGTGGTCGCGTACTGTAACGGGAGGTCCTCGATGCCGTTTCTGACCCAGCTCGCCGACGTCGCGCGCCGCACCGGCCGGCCGGTGACCGAAGTGGCCGGCTGGAAGACCCGTGGCCACGGGCCGCAGCCCGAGGTCAGGGGCGTCGTCTGCCACCACACCGCCGGGCCGGCCGGCGGCGGCGACTACCCGTCGCTGCGCGTGGTCCGCGACGGGCGGCCCGGCCTCGACGGGCCGCTGTCGCACCTCGGTCTCGGCAGATCCGGCACGATCTACGTGATCGCCGCCGGTCGCTGCTGGCACAACGCGCCCTCGACCTCGCCACAACACGACAACTCCAGCGCGATCGGCATCGAGGCGGAGAACGACGGCTCCCAGCCGTGGCCGCGCGAGCAGCACGACGCCTACGTCAGCCTGTGCGCGGAGCTGTGCCGCGAGTTCGGGCTGCCCGCCTCGCGGGTGCGGGCGCACCGGGAGGTCAACACCTCCAAGCCCGACCCCCACTCCATCGACATGAACGACTTCCGGGCGGCGGTCGGCGCCCTGCTGGAGGGCGGCCGCGGGCCGTCCTGGACGGAGGAGATCGTGAAGAACCTGCCGGTGGTCCGGCTCGGCGACGACAACTACGACGTCAAGACCGTCAGGGGCTGCCTGTTCGCCCGCGGCTACGTGCAGCCGGAGGTCTACGCCGACGCCGAGCAGGGCCTTGCGGGCTGGCTGGAGTCGACCCGGTGCGACGACGCCCTGGTCGAGCTGGTCCGCGGGTTCCAGCAGGCTCGCGGCCTCGACGAGGACGGCTTCGTCGGCCCGCGGACCTGGCCGTCCCTGCTGCGCGTGTAGCGGTCAAGGGCGGCCGGTCGCGGGTGGCCGGTCACAGGTGACCGGTCGGCCCCCGGCGGCGGGCCGGGGGCGCGCCGGGCATCAGCGGACGATGGTGCGGGCCGCGACGAGCTCGCCGTCCCGGAAGCCTTCCACGCGCACCACGCGGGCGGCGTCGATCCCGGGGACCGGCACCGTCATCGTCTCCTGGGTCACGTCCGCCGACGTCTTCGGGCGGCCGTCCAGGTAGACGTCGGCCCGGTCCAGGCCGCGAGTCGTGAGGGTCAGCTCGCCGGACCCCGCCGACACCTGCGGGTCGAGGCGGCGCGCGGGCAGGCCGGCGAGCAGCTGCCCGGCCCGGTCCAGCAGGTCCTCGTTGTCAGAAAGGACGTCCCTGCGGGTCATGGGATGGCGGTGGTCGGGCACCACGCCGAGGTCCTCGACCGGGGTGCCGGCGAGGTCGTGGACGCGCAGGGTGCGCCGGATCGACACCCGCATGCCGGCTCCGCCCGGCAGCGGCTCGTACGGGCTGCCGGGCGCCGGCTCGGGCAGCTCCAGGAGCAGCTTGAGCAGCTCGTGCGTCCACACGTTGGCGCCGCCCGCGCCGGTGTTGTCGTCCACGCCGAGCACGGGGCCGATCCCGTGGTCCTGGAAGCCGGCGGCGAAGATGTCGGTCGCCGAGTAGCAGCGCGCGTCCGTGATGAGCACGACCGGGCCGTGGTACTGCTGGCCGAACGCGTTCGCCCCGTCCGACGGCGTGATCGGGAAGCCTCCCGAGTGGACGGCGCCGGTCTCCAGCGCCTGCTCCATCGACCGGCACCAGGGCGTGAGGTCGATCTCGCCGGTCGGGTTGTCCTTGTGCTGGTGGCAGATCCGCACGTTCAGCGGAGTCGTGATGAACTGCGTCGGCTCCGGGGTGACGAGGTGGGGCGTGAGCGTCTGCAGGAGGAACTCGGCGGCATGGATGTGGCCGCCGCCGTTGCCGCGCACGTCCACGATGAGCCCGTCGCGCGGCAGGATCCCGGCGAGCCGCACGAACTCCCGCACGAACCCGTCGGGGTCGTTGACGTTGAAGGTGAAGACGCGGATGTGGCCGTACGTGCCGGAGGAGGTGGCGACGCTCCTGGCCCGGAACACCGCCGGCATCGACGTCGGCACGACCGCGCCCGGCTCGGCCGGCCCGGTCGTGAGGTCGGCGGCCGCCAGCGTCTCACCGGTGGTGACGGCCTCGGGGACGTACAGGAGCTTGACGGCCCGGCCGATCGCGTCCGTGCCGAGGTCGAGCCCCTGGGCCACGGCGGCGGCGGTGAGCTCGTCGGCGTTGACGAACGGCGGCAGGTTGTCGGTGATGCGCCACTTCTCGCGCAGTTCCCTGGAGATGCCGTCGCCGTTGAGGAAGGTGAGCGTCACCCAGTCCTCGTCCGGCGGGACGTGGACGCGCAGCGGGCGGATGGTGAGCGACTGCAGGCCCCGCGAGTGGCGGGCGGCCGCGTTGCCGCCGGCGTACCGGGCGGCGTTGAGCGCGACCGCGCGGTCGATCGGGATGCCGTTCCAGTGCGTCACCTCCACGCCGGGGCCGAACCCGGGCGCGGTGAAGCCGTCGACGACCCTGGTCACGACGTAGTGGCGGGCCTCTCTCTCGTAGTACTCCTCGACCTGGTACGGCAGGTACGCGATCTTCTCGGCGAACGGCTGCGGCAGCAGGTAGTTGGTGTGCAGGTCGCGCAGCGAGTGGAAGATCTCGGCCAGCTCGGCATGGAACCGCCACTCGGCGTCCATGCCCGCGTCGGTCTGCCGGCTGAGCCGCAGCGCCAGCAGGCGCAGCCGCTGGACCGGGTTGACCGCGTGCATGGCGACCTTGAGCGGCAGGTGCACGTAGTTCTGCTCGATGAGCACCAGCGCCTGCTGGACGAGCGTGCGGCGCTCGGCGAGCGTCAGCGCGCCCGCCGTGCTCAGGAAGTCGCGCAGCTCCATCGATTCGGCCAGCCGCTTCGATACCTCGGTCATGCTTCCACCCGTTCCGTCCGAGGGCGCGCCGTGGGACCGCGCCCCCTCGACCGCGCCGTCGAACCTGCTAGGAGCCGATTGCCTGCCCGCAGACTCGCACGCCCGCCCGTTCCGCGCCTCCGGAAGCGGCCTAGGGGTTTCCCTAGTGAGGGCCCGGGGCTTGCGCCGACGTACGGAAAACGCTTTCCTGAGGCGCGCGCGACCGACGCCAAGTGCCGGCGGAACCCCGACGCCCGCAACGGCGCCCCGCACCCGGGACGGAGAGGCCAGCATGCCGGATCACGGGGTCGTTATAGCCGCCATCGGCCCCATTACGCCGAAAGATCAGATGCCATCTTGAACGTCGATGAGAATCGCTCAACCTTTCGCTGCGGCAGAACACTGAAACGACAAGTCCCGCCTGATCTCGCTGATCAGACGGGATCCTTCAGTCCGGCCGTCTCAGGTCAAGCAAGCACTATTCCGACCCCCTGATCGCACCGGTCGGAATTCGGAACTCGTGGCGATCGACCGACCCCCAGGGCATCGATCACGCCCCTGAAGCCTGCTTGATCCCATAAATGGGCTGCGGTGGATCGGTGGTGTCAGAATGCTGCCTGATCTGCAATGATGCGATCTGACGAGCCATTGACGACCTCGGCGACAGCCAGCCTGAAAGGGGCTTCACCCACAGTCGGGCGGGACCAAGCAGAACTTCAAGGATTCAGACCTGCCGGATACCTAGCAACACCCGACGTTCACTATGTGGCAGTTGCTGTAGATCACGTAACGCGTCATTCCACCGCTGTAGCAAGCCCGGTTGAGGCAATAAGTATCGTATTCACACCCTCCCGCACTGGCAACCGCCTTGGACGCGAAAAGCGCGAGGAGTCTGTCGCCTATCGGCGCTAGAGCAGTTCTCATTGGCTGCGCGACCTCTCTGTGACCGTTATCGGACGCTCTAATGCGTGAGTATTTCCGCATAGGCCGCGAAGTCAAAGGGTGCGAGGAGGACATTCACCGGACATCCTTGGCTACGACAGGTCACGGCGGCCCTCAGCGGGTGCGGATTTTGCCGGCGGGCTCCGGGGTTTCGCCAGCGCGGGCGCGGACGGCGGTGCGGCGGCCCGGGATGGCCACCACGATCAGGGCCGCCAGCAGGGCGACCCCGCCACCGACGAGGAACCCGGCGCGGAAGCCCGCCTCCGACGGCAGCGTCACCGGGCCGAGCCTGATCGTCAGGTTCGCCAGGACCGCGCCGAGCACCGCGGTGGCCGTGGACGTGCCGATCGCGCGCATGAGGCTGTTGAGCCCGTTGGCGGCCGCCGTCTCGGTACGCGGCACGGCTGCCATGATGATCGACGGCATGGCCGCGTACGCGAGGCCGATCCGGCGCTGACCACAGACGAGAAGACCAGGACGCCCCACGCGTGCCCCATCAGGCCGATCGCGGAGCCGAGGGGGAGGCATCCGTGCGCAGGGAGATCGCCGACATCGAACGCGAGCTCATGCTCATCAGCCGTTACAAGGAGTTCGCCGCGGGCGCGGCCGCGAACGAGGAGCGGCTCGAACGCAGCAGCTACATCCTGCTGCGGCGGCTGGAGGCCGAGGGGCCGATGTCGATCGGCCAGCTGGCGCGGGCGTTCAGCCTCGAAACCTCGACCGTCAACCGGCAGACCGCCGTCCTCCTGCGCGCCGGTCGCGCGCCGGTCGCGGGGTGGTGCGTGCTCAGGGCCGCCCGCCCTCGCCGCCGAAGATCCGGAGCTGGAGGGCGAGGGTGGCGTAGTAGCCGACCAAGGTGGTCAGTTCGAACAGGCCCCGCTCGCCGAGGGCGGTCACCGCGTCGGCGTACTCGCCGTCGGTGAGGTCCCCCGCCGCCGTCAGCGCGGTGGTGGCGCGCAGGGCGGCGCGTTCGGCGGGGTCGGGCAGGTCGGGGCTACGGCCTTCGCGCAACGCGCCCACTTCGGCGTCCGTGAGACCGCAGGTACGGCCCACCGCCTCGTGCGCCTCCCGTTCGAACGCGCTGCCCCAGTGGGCGGCGACCGTCAGGATGGCCATCTCCCTGACGCGGTCGGTGAGGACGGATCCGTAGCGGACGGCCGCGCCGACCTCCTGCAGAGCCAGCCCGACAGGCGGGCTCAGGAGCATCGCGTTGAACGGGCCGCGCAGCCGTCCCTCCTCGTCGGTCAGCGGGAACGCCTGCGGTCCCGCCGCTCGCCGGCCGCCGGCGATGGCGCGGTAGAGCCCGGCCTGCTCGTCGTCGAGGTCGTCGGGGCGGAAGGCGGGGACGCGGGCGGTCATGCGGACGCCCCTACCGCTTCGACTGCCCCTACGGCCTCGACTGGCCCTTCGGCTTCGACTGGCCCTACGGGTTCGGTGAACAGCACCTGACCTGGCCTCCGCGGTGTCTCGCTGATCGTTTAGATCCGTATTATGCGCGTCCTTCTATGGTGACGCGGAGGATTCATCGGGAGTGTCCATGTCACAGCGAAAGGTCAAGCGCAGGCGCGCCGCCCTGAGGCGCGCGGAAGCCCGGCTGCGCGCGCAGCGCAAGCGGGCGATGCGCAAGGTCATGTACGTCACCACCGCCCTGGTGGCGGTGCTGGCCGTCGGCACGGGGGTCTTGGTGGTCACGTCCCTCGACAACACCCCACCGAACTCACCGGCCCCGGCCGCCAGCGCCTCACCCCAGGCGTCGCCATCGACGTCCCCATCGGCGTCACCGCCGACGGCACCATCGGCGCCCCCGTCGGGGTCCGCGTCTCCGTCGGCGTCTCCGTCGGCGTCTCCTTCGGCGTCTCCTTCGGGGGCCGGGTCGCCGTCGGGGGCGGCCTCACCGTAGGGGTCTCGTCAGCGGCGCTCGATCGCCTGGCCATCGCCTACCCGGACAGGTCGCGCAAGGCCGGGCATTCGTCCAGGTAGCCTGGTCTCGCTGAAGCCCCGGCTCCAGAAGCATCGCCCGACTCGCACGTGTTCTCGCACGTGTTTCTGGGGGGAAGTCGTGTCTGTCCAGCTCGGTCCCTCCGCCTCGCTCCGGTTCGGCGTGGCGGCTTCCCGTTTCGCGGGGCGACCGGCGTGAACGCCATGCGCGCCGGTGACGACATCCCGTCCCGCGAGGCCGCCGGGCTGCCTCCGGCGCCGGGGGCGGCCGCGCTGGCCGGCGGCGTTCGGGGGGCCGAGGCTCTGGGGCCGCTGGTGCGTACCGTGCTGGACGCGCTCGCGGAGGGGGCGGCGCGGCGCGGCGGGCCGATTCCGGGTGGCCCTCCTCAGGAACTTGCGGAACGGGTCGCGCAGGCGTTCGCCGATTCGCGTGGGCCCACCGCCCAGCCGGGGGCGTGGGGTGCGCTCGGGGAGTTGACCGCTCAGGTGGCCGCCGGCAGCGCGGATTCGGCCGATCCGGCGTGTGCGGCGCATCTGCACTGTCCGCCGCTGGCGGTGGCCGTGGCGGCGGACCTGGCGATGTCCGCGCTCAACCAGTCGCTGGACTCGTGGGATCAGGCGCCCGCCATGACCGCGCTGGAACCGCTGGTGATCGCGGAGCTGGCCGGGATGGCGGGGTACGCGTCCACTGCGGCGGGGGTGCTGACCTCCGGCGGCACCGAGTCCAACCTCATGGGGCTGATGCTGGCCAGGGATCACGTGCTGGGGCGGGCGGCCGGGTGCAGGATCGAGCGGAGCGGGCTGCCGTCGCGCCCGCGGCCGCGCATCTTCGCCTCGGCCGCCGCCCACTTCTCCGTACGCCGGGCCGCCGCCCTGCTGGGCCTCGGCGAGGACGCCGTCGTGACCGTGCCCGTGGACCGCACCCTGCGGATGCGACCGGACGCCCTGGCCGGCGCGCTGCGGGAGTGCGCCGGACGGGGCGAGCTGCCGATGGTCGTGGTCGCCACCGCCGGCACCACCGACACGGGCGCCATCGACCCGCTGCCCGACTGCGTCGCCCTGGCCGCCGAGCACGGCGCCTGGTCGCACGTGGACGCCGCCTACGGTGGCGGGGCCCTGCTCTCCGACCGTCTGGCGCCGCTGCTGGCCGGGCTGGCGGGCGCCGACTCGGTGTCCCTGGACTGGCACAAGCTCGGCTGGCAGCCCGTCCCCGCAGGGGTCTTCCTGGTGCGGAACGCCGAGACGTACGCGTCGCTGGCCCGCCGCGCGGCCTACCTCAACCCGGCCGACGACGAGGACGCCGGATACGCCAGCCTCCTGGGACGCTCCCTGCGCACCACCCGCCGCCCCGACGCGTTCAAGATCGCGGTCACGCTGGCCGCCCTCGGCAGGGACGGGCTCGGCCGCCTCGTCGACGCCTGCCACGACCTGGCCCGCGCGGGGGCCGCCGCCGTCCGCGCCCATCCCCGCCTGGAACTGCACGCCGACCCCGTGCTGACGGCCTTCCTCTTCCGGTACGTCCCCGCCGACGCCGCCCGCTCGGACCGGGTGAACGCCGGCCTACGCCGCCGCCTGCTCCGCGCCGGCCACGCCGTCATCGGCCGCACCGAACTCCCGGGAGAACTGCCGGCGGTCGCTCCGCCGTCGGGGCCGGGCGAGGAGGTGGGGCGGGTGCGGCTCAAGCTCACCCTGCTCAACCCGCACGCGACCGTCGCCGACGTGGAGCGGCTCGTCCGCCTGGTCGCCGCCGCAGGGGAGGCCGAGGAGGCGGCGCTGTGACTTCCGAACCCCGGGGCGCTGATCGTCTTCGGCGATCCGGGCCGGACACGACGAACGCGACG
The DNA here is from genome assembly GCA_036276095.1 of Nonomuraea sp. Classification (GTDB taxonomy): domain Bacteria; phylum Actinomycetota; class Actinomycetes; order Streptosporangiales; family Streptosporangiaceae; genus Nonomuraea. The sequence continues at coordinate 12,133 of DASUCK010000394.1, forward strand.
GACGCGACGGACCCGGTGATCCCGGTGGACTGGTGATCCCGGTGGACTGGTGGACCCGGGGAACGCGGGTGAACCGCGCGGCGGGTCAGCCGCGCGGCGTGAACTGGGCGAGGTTGTAGATGCCGAGGGCCTTCTCGATGTCGGCCACCTGGTTGACGACGCCGGCGAAGCCGGCCTGGCCGAAGCGGCGGTGTTCCTCGTCCTCGAAGATCTCGGCCATCTCCGTGAACCGCCCGGGCGAAACGACGTCCCGCAGGGCCGGGAAGACGACGGTGTCCTCGCGGGCCTCGTGAGGTTCGTACATGCGGATGAACGCCGTCATGTCGGCGACCAGGCGCTGCTGCGCCGTCCCGGGCGATCTGGTCCCGGTGGGGCTGCCCGTGGGGCTGCCCGTGGTGCCGGGCGTGGTGGTGGCGTTGATGATGTGGGCCGTCACGACGCGTCCGCGCTGGTGCTGCTGCAACAGCACATTGACGACGTCGGTCAGGCGGCCCGCGCGGACCAGGGCGGGGAAGACGTACCGCTCTTCCAGGCGCTCGTGGTAGTCCTCGATGAAGCTGCGGATGATGCGCGCGCCGGCGTTCAGCTCCCTGGCCGGGACGGGTTCGCCGGCCTCGATCCGCCTGATGCCCTCCCCGTAGATCAGCAGCACCCGCTTGAGCACGCCGTGCTCGCGCATCAGGTCCTCCGGCGGCGTGACGGGGACCTCCTTCACCGTGCCGCCGGTGCCGCCCGTGCCGCCCGTGCCGCCGGTGCCGCCGGTGCCGCCGGTGGGCGGCGCGGGCGGCGAAGCGGCTCCGGTCATCGTCCGCGGGTCGCCGCAGCCCGCGACGGCGAGGCTTCCCGCCAGCGTGGCGGGCAGGGCCAGCAGGCCGCGCCGTCCCAGCTCCGGCGCCTGACGGCCGTCCTCCTGCCGACCGGCCACCGATATCACCGTCCCCCGCGTCTGGAGTCCGACCATTCCTCCGGGTTCCTTCCCCAGGGTGGACGGCCGGAGGTCCTCGGTCAGGTCATGGATGTCCCAGGAAATCAGTCGCGGGTGGTGATGGCGGTCTCCTCCTCGTGGCCGTGCTCGCCGTCGAGCGGGATCTTCTCGCCGCCGTAGGCGCGGCTCATCCGCACCCGGAGGCGGCCGAGCGGGCCGCGGGCGGCCTTCGGCGGGACGCCCGCGGCGGCCGGCGGACCCGCGGGCAGCATGGGGACGGCGGTCTTGCCGCGCAGGTGGGCCTCGATGTCCTCGGAGGGGGGCGAGTGAACCTCGATGAACTCCCCGTGCGAGAGCCGCTTGATCACGCCCGACTCCACACCGTGGGAGATCGTGGCCGCGTCGGAGCGCTGCAGGCCCAGGCAGATCCGGTACGCGATCCAGTACGCCAGCGCCGGCCCCAGGAAGATCAGCACCCGGCCGGCGTAGGTGGTCCAGTTGAGGCTGATGTGGAAGTTGGCCGAGATCACGTCGTTGGCGCCGAGCAGCCACAGCAGGCCGTAGAAGGTGATGGCGGAGATGCCGATCGCGGTGCGGTGAGGGTTGTTGCGGGGGCGGTCGGCGATGTGGTGCTCACTGCGGTCGCCGGTGACCCAGCGTTCCAGGAACGGGAAGAGCACCAGGCCGGTGATGATCAGCCCGAGCGGCGCCAGCGCCGGGATCAGCACGCTGAACGGCACCGTGCCCCCGGCCGTGCCGAACAGGTTGATCTCCCAGGGCACCATGATGCGCAGCGCGCCTTCCATGAAGCCCATGTACCAGTCGGGCTGGGAGCCCGCCGAGATGTCCGCCGGCGTGTACGGCCCGAACAACCAGATGGGATTGATCTGGGTGAAGGTCGACAGTCCGGCCAGGGCGCCCAGCGTGAACAGCAGGAACGCGCCCGACTTGGCCATGAAGGCGGGCAGGAGCGGCGCGCCCACCACGTTCATCTGCGTACGGCCCTTGCCGGGCATCTGCGTGTGCTTCTGCACCCACATCAGCACGAGGTGCGCGGTGATGAGCGCGAGCAGGATGCCCGGGATGAGCAGGATGTGCAGCGCGTAGAAGCGCGGGATCACGTCGGAGCCGGGGTACTCCCCGCCGAAGAGGAAGAACGACAGGTACGTCCCGACCAGCGGGATCGAGAAGAACACGCCCTGGGTGATCCGCAGCCCCGCCCCCGACAGCAGGTCGTCCGGCAGGGAGTAGCCGGTGAGCCCCTCGAACAGGGCCAGCGTGAAGAGACCGATGCCGATCAGCCAGTTCAGCTCGCGCGGCTTGCGGTAGGCGCCGGTGAAGAACACGCGCAGCATGTGGATCACCAGGCTGGCGACGAACAGCAGCGCCGCCCAGTGGTGGATCTGCCGCATCAGCAGCCCGCCGCGCACCTCGAAGCTGATCTCCAGGGTCGAGGCGTACGCCTCCGACATCTCCACGCCCCTGAGCGGCGCGTACGGCCCGTCGTAGATCACGTCCCCCATGTCGGGCCGGAACCAGAAGGTGAGGAACGTGCCGGTCAGCAGCAGGATGATGAACGAGTACAGCGCGATCTCGCCCAGCAGGAACGTCCAGTGGTCGGGGAAGACCTTGCGCAGGTTGCGTTTGAGGAAGTTCGCCGCTCCCAGCCGGTCGTCGAAGTACCGGCTGGGCCCGGTGATGAACCTCGGCAGTGTGGACACCCATGGCCTCCCATCGAGATGGGGGGCTCCAGTGCGGCACAAACCAGACTCTATCCCCGCGATTCTCAGCTGCTTTTGAGGTGATCCTGAGGCCCGGGCAAAGAATCGCGGGTCACCCGGCCTGGGCGAGGCTCAGCAGCAGATCCTTGACCTCCGTGGCGTCGTACCGGTCCCTGGCCGCCGACGGGTCGGAGCAGAGGAGCATGGGCGCGTCGGCGGCGTCGGCGGGCGGCAGCCCGTGGGAGCCGCGGACGGCGCGGGCGCCGGCGTCGAGGCCGACGACGCTCATGAGGTAGCGCAGGCCCAGCTTCTTGCGCAGGAGCGCGAGCGCGGCCCGGCGTTTGGCCGCCCCGGGCGCAGCGGGGTCGAAGAGAAGCTCGGCGGGGTCGTAGCCGGGCTTGCGGTGGATCTCCACGAGGCGGGCGAAGTCGGGCGCGCGGGCGTCGTCGAGCCAGTAGTAGTAGGTGAACCAGGCGTCGCGGTCGGCCAGCAGCACCAGCTCGCCCGAGCGCGGGTGGTCGAGGCCGTGCGCGGCCTTGCCGCCGGCGTCGAGCACGGTGGCCACGCCGGGCACGGACGCGCACAGCCCGGCCACGGCCGGAACGTCGGCGGGGTCGCGGACGTACACGTGGGCGATCTGGTGGTCGGCGACGGCGAACGCCCGCGACGTCCACGGGTCCAGGTATTCCATGCCGTCCTGGGTGTGGACGCGGAGCAGGCCCTCGGCGCGCAGCGCCCGGTTGACGTGGACGGGGCGCGAGACGTCGGTGATGCCGTACTCCGACAGGGCCACCACCGTCCGGCCGGCGGCGGCGTCCAGCAGGGGCGCGAGCACGGTGTCGAGCTCGGCGGCGGCCGCGGCGGCACGCGGGTCCGACGGGCCGTACCGCTGGAGGTCGTAGTCGAGGTGGGGGACGTAGACGAGGGTCAGGTCGGGGTCGTGGACGGCGATGATCCGCTCGGCGGCGCGGCAGATCCACCGCGACGACGCGATGCCCGCGCCCGGACCCCAGTAGCTGAACAGCGGGAACGTGCCCAGCGCGGCGGTGAGGTCGTCGTGCAGCTCGGGCGGGTCGGTGTAGCAGTCGGGCTCCTTGCGGCCGTCGGCGCGGTAGATCGGGCGCGGGGTGACGGTCCAGTCGACGTCGGCGCCCATGGCGTACCACCAGCAGACGTTGGCCACCGTGAAGCCGGGCCGCTCGCGGCGGGCGGCCTGCCACAGCTTCTCGCCGCCGACCAGCGCGTTGTGCTGCCGCCACAGCAGCACCTCGCCGAGGTCGCGGAAGTACCAGCCGTTGCCGACGACGCCGTGGCCGGACGGCGGCAGCCCGGTGAAGAACGTCGACTGCGCCGGGCACGTGACGGCGGGCAGGACGGTGCCGAGCCCCGCCTGGAAGCCGCTTCCCGCGACGGCGCGCAGCCGCGGCATGTGCGCCAGCAGCCGGGGGGTGAGTCCGACCACGTCCAGGACCAGCAGCGATGTCATGCCTTCACTCCCAGGTCGCGTAGCTGCGTGCGGGCGAAGTCCAGCTCGTCGGCGATGCCGGCGGCCAGCTGCTCAGGGGTCTCGGGGCGCAGCTTCCGCGGCAGCACGCCCCAGGTGTAGGTCTCCACGTCGAAGTGGTCGCACAGCGGTCCGGCCACCAGCGCGGCGAGCGCCGCGCGCAGCAGCGGGGTCGTGGTGGTCAGCGGCGGGTCGGGCGCGACGTGCAGCGGCACGTGGTAGTGGACCCGCCACGGGCCGGGCAGCCCCCGGTCGAGGGCCTCGTCGAGGTCGTCGGCGGCGCCGCCCGCGGGGTTGCGGGTCTGGTGCAGGAAGCGCGGCTCGGCGTACGGGCGCAACGCCTCCGGCCGCGGGCTCTCCAGGGCGGCCGACAGCTGCACCTTGACGATCGGCAGGCCGGCCGCGCCCAGGGCGGCCAGCGCGTCGGCGGGCCGCTCCCAGGCGCAGGCCAGGTGGGCGAGGTCGAGGCAGACGCCGAGCCGGTCGGTGTCGGCGCCGGCCAGGTGGGCGACGGCCTGCGCGGTCGTCTCGACGACGCAGCCGGGCTCCGGCTCGAAACCGACCCGTACGGTGCGGCCGGTGGCGGACTCGACGGCGGCCAGGCCCGCGGCCAGCTCGTCCAGCCGGCGGGCGGCCCGGCCGGCCATGTCGTCGGTCCACGGGTCGCGCCAGGCGAGCGGCAGGGTCGACACCGAACCACGGGCGGCGTCGTCCGGCAGCAGGGCGGCCAGCACGCGGGCCAGATCCAGCGTGTACGCCAGCCGTTCGCCCGTCGTCCAGTCGGGCTGGTAGACCGCGTGCTTGACCACCGGGTCCTGGAAGGCGCGAAAGGGGAAGCCGTTCAGGGTGACGACCTCCAGGCCGCGCGCGGCCAGCTCGCGGCGGAGCCGGGCGAGCAGGGCCGGGCCGGCGGCCAGGGCGGCGGCGAGGGGCGCGGCCAGCCAGAGGCCGAGCCCGAGCACGTCGGCCCCGAGCCGGTCGCGGATCGGGACCGCGTACGCGTCGAGCTGGGCCACGACGCCGTCGAGGTCCTCGGCGGGGTGCACGTTGGTGCAGTAGCTGAGGTGCAGCGGTGTCCCCGACGGGTGCCGCAGCCGCATCAGGAGCCGCCGCGCTTGATGGAGCTGCCCGCGAACGTCGGCTCCGCCGACGGGGCGCCGGTCAGGTCGAGCCGCCCGGACTGGCCGTAGAACCCGACCGGGTTGCGCCAGAGCACCCGGTCGACGTCGTCGTCGGTGAACCCGGCGGCCAGCATCGCCCGGCCCGTCTCCAGGGTGAGCAGCGGGTCGGACACGCCCCAGTCGGCGGCCGAGTTGACCAGCACCCGCTCCGGGCCGTGCCTGCGGAGGATCTCCACCATGCGCGGCGGCGACATCTTCGTCTCCGGGTAGATGGAGAAGCCCATCCAGCAGCCGGAGCCCGCCACCAGGTCGACGGTGACCTCGTTGAGGTGGTCGAGGACGACGCGCCCGGGCGCGCTCCCGGACGCGGCCACGATCTCCAGGCTGCGCCGGGTGCCGCGAACCTTGTCGCGGTGCGGCGTGTGCACGAGCGCGGGCAGCTCGTGCTCGACGGCGAGGGCGAGCTGGCGTTCGAAGGCGTCGTCCTCGTCGGGGGTCATCGAGTCGAAGCCGATCTCGCCGACCGCGACCACGCGGTCCTTGTCCAGGTAGCGGGGCAGCAGGTCGAGCACGGGGCGGCAGCGCGGGTCGTTGGCCTCCTTCGGGTTGAGCGCGATGGTGGCGTGGTGCGCGATGCCGAACTGCGCCGCCCGGTACGGCTCCCAGCCGACGAGCGAGTCGAAGTAGTCGGTGAAGGAACCGGGGTTCGTCCGCGGCTGGCCCAGCCAGAAGGCCGGTTCGACGACGGCCAGCACGCCGGCGGCGGCCATGCGCGCGTAGTCGTCGGTGGTGCGGGACGTCATGTGGATGTGCGGGTCGAAGATGCGCATCAGGTCTCCTCGCTGGTGAGACGGTGGAGCAGCGCGGCGGCGTCGTCGGGCATAGGGCGGCCGGCGGCGGCGCGTTCGGCGGCGAAGGCGGCCAGCATCGCGGCCAGCTCGGCGTCGGCGCGCTCGTCCAGGCCGTCCACGACGGCCAGGGGCACGCCCATGAACACACACTTCAGCACCGCCTGCCGCCAGGCGGCCTGGTCGAGGTGGCGGGCGTACGGGCCGAGCGCGGCGGCCACGAGCCGGGCGTCGTTGGTCCGGATCGCGTCGTGGACCAGGGGCAGGGCGTCGGGGCCGACGGGCAGCAGGGGCAGGGCCTTGAGCACGGCGCGCTTCTCGTCGGCGTCGCCGTAGCGGTAGAGGTCGCCGACCTCGGCGGCGACCGCTACCGCGAGCTCAGCGGCGACCTCAGCGGCGACGCGGGCGGGCGGGTGCGCGGTCTGGAGCGTCTGGTGCGCGTTCTGGAGCGCGGTTGGGAGCGCGGTCAGGAGCAGGGCGCGGGCCGCCTCGTCCACGGTCCATCCGGGCACGCCGGGCAGGGGCGCCCGGCTCGTCCGCCGCCCGGCCGCCGCGAACGACCGCCCGATCGCCTCCGGCTCGCCCGTGGCGGCGTCCACCCACTCCCAGTGCGGGGTGTCCCGCAGCGCGTCCCGCAACCGCTCCGTCCCGATCACGGGCGGCCCTCCTCCGGGACGTACCCATCCGCCGCGGCCTGCCCGGCGCGTCCGGCCTGCCCGGCGTCCCCGGCCGGTGCGGCGGGTCCGGCTGCTCCGGCCGGTCCCGGGTGGTCGGTGATGCCGGCCTGGGCGGCGCCGGCGCGGAGGAAGGCCAGCGAACGGGCCGCGACGTCGGGGGCGGCGTGGGAGTGGCGGGGCAGCTCGACCGCCACCAGGCCGCGGTAGCCGCTGTCGGCGAGCGCGCGCAGCACCGGCGGGAAGTCGATCTCGCCGTCGCCGAACTCCAGGTGTTCGTGCGTGCCCCGCCGCATGTCGTCGATCTGCACGTTGACCAGGTGGCGGGCGACGGCCGCGACGCAGTCGGGCACCGGGTCGGGCTCGTTGCAGCGGCAGTGGCCGAGGTCGAGGGTGATGCCGAAGCCGTCCGGCGCGCCGAGTGCCCGGCGCAGCTCCCGCCACCCGGCGATGGTCTCGACGAGCATGCCCGGCTCGGGCTCGAACCCCAGCGGCACGCCGCCGGCCGCGTCCAGGACGTCGGCGCAGCCGTCCACGAGCCGCCGCCAGGCGAGCTCCCCGGCCACGTGCGGCGGCCGTACGCCGGACCAGAACGACACCGCCTCCGCCCCCAGGTCGGCGGCCACGGCGACGGCCCGGCGCAGGAAGTCGACGCGTCGGCCGCGGTCGTCGTCGAGCAGCGTGGGGGCGTGCTTGCGCCGCGGGTCGAGCAGGTAGCGGGCGCCGGTCTCGACGACCACGCCGAGCCCGAGCGTGCGCAGCCGGTCGGCCAGCTTGGCGACGCGGCGGCCGAGGCCGTCGGCGTACGGGTCGAGGTGGTGGTGGTCGAGGGTCAGGGCCACGCCCGTGTAGCCGAGTCCGGCGATGACGTCGAGGGCGTCGGCGAGCCGGTGGTGGGCGAAGCCGTTGGTGCCGTAACCGAATCGGATCATGTCGGGGACAGCTTTCTGGCCAGGCGGCGGGCCAGCGGGACCGCCGCGGCGAGGGCGAGACCGGTACGGGGCGCCCCGGCCCGCGCGACCAGGGCGCCCTGCAGGGCTGGCAGGCTGACGATCCCGGCGGTGACGGCGGCGCGCACGCGACCGGCCGACGGGTCGGTGACGGCGCGGGCCTGCGGGGAGCCGAACTGGGTGGCGTACCAGAGGGCGAGCCCCACCTGCGCGGCCGCGTCACCCGCGACGGGCCGGGCGGGGGTGGACCGGGCGGGGGTGGACCAGGTGCGGGTGGACCGGGCGGCGGTGCGGCGGGCGAGGGCGGGGCGGGCGGTGGCGGGGCGGTAGGCGGCGGTGGCGGCCACCGCGAGGGTGCCCGCCAGGGTCGTGGCCGGACGGCGCGGGCGGGTGCCGGCCGTCTCGCCCCGCGACAGGGCGGTGAGCAGGTACGTGTGCGCGGCCACCGTCAACGCACCCGGCGCCGCCGCGCCGACAGACCTTCCCGGCGCCGCTCCGAGCAGCACGTCGAGCCCGCGGCACAACGCCATCGCGGCCGGCCCCGCCGGAGTGTTCTTGGCGACCAGGTCGTAGGCCCACACGGCCCCGGCCAGGGCGGCGGCGACCGTGAACGCGCGCCGGCCGCCGCTGAGCGCCGCCATGACGAGCCCGGCCCCGGTGAGCCCGGCGGCCAGCCCCAGCGCCGCCCCCGGCGACACCCGGCCGGACGGGATGGGACGTTCCGGGCGTTCGACGGCGTCGAGGCGCCGGTCGGCCCAGTCGTTGGCGGCCATCCCCGCCCAGTACAGGCAGACCGACGAGCACGCCAGCCCGGCGGTCCGGCCGCCGAGCGCCTGCCCGGCCGCCGCGCCGGCGAGCACGTCGCCGGGCACCGACAGCGCGGCCGGCGCGCGTACGAGCTCCAGCAGATCCCGGAACGCCGTCACCGCCGCACCCCCGCCGGGACGCTCGGCCGCGCGGGCGCGATCATCGCTGCCCGCCGCCGGTGAGGGCGGCGACGAGCCCGCCCAGTGCCCGCCACTGCTCGGCCAGGCCGTGCGGCACCTGCCCGAGCGGGTCCTTGAAGAAGAAGGCCAGTTCGGTGAGCGGGCCGGCGCGCCCGGCGCGGTGGGCGGCGGCGGTCAGGCGGGCCAGGTCGAGGACGAGCGGGGCGGCCAGGGCGGAGTCGCAGCCGTGCCAGGTGAACTCCATGCGCATGGGAGTGCCGAGGAAGCCCTCGAAGGTCACCAGGTCCCATGCCGTCTTGAAGTCGCCGAGATCCTCCAGGTAGTCGATGCGGGTCTCGCCCTGGGGGGCGTATCCGAGGGTCTCGGCGAGGACGCGCTGCTTGCTGGCGGCCTTGGCCGCGTTGGCGCCGGGCTGGGCGAGGTTGGCGCCGTCGCCGCCGCCCAGCAGGTTGATCCCGGACCAGGTGCGGACCTTCAGGTTGCGCTGGGCGAACATGGGGGCGAGCACCGACTTGACCAGCGTCTCCCCCGTCTTGCCGTCGCGCCCGGCGTACGGGAGCCCCCGCTCGCGGGCCAGCGCGTCGAGCGCGGGCAGCCGCGCCCCCGTCGAGGGGGTGAAGTCGACGTACGGGCACCCGGCCAGGAACGCGGCGTAGGCGGCGAGCGCGCTCGGCGGCAGCACCGGCCCGGGGGCGTTCAGCGCCTCCCGCAGCGAGCCGAGGCCGGCGTGGGCCGGATGCGGCGGCGGCACGGGCTCGGTGGTGGACACGTTGATCACGACGACCCGGTCGAGGCCGTGGCGGCTGCGGAAGGCGTCGAGGTCGGCGCCGATCGCCCGTGCGGTCTCCGCCTGGGTGGCGGCCGCGGGCAGGGGCCGGACGTCGTCGTCGAAGCCGAGCAGATCGTCGTGCACGGCCCTGGCCAGCGCGGCCGGGACGACCCCGGCCCCGGCCAGCGCGGCGGCCTTCTTGTCGAGGGGAACGCAGGTGACGTCGTGGCCGCCGAAGACGAGGTCGCCGATCGCGGGCCGGACCCGGTCACGCAGGTCAGGCGACTCCAGGACGCATCCGGTCGGCGCGGCGAGCCCGGCGCGTACGGCCAGCGCCCCGACCATGCTGGTGACCGCGACCGATCCGCGTGCTCCGATCAGCCATACTCCCGTGCTCATGTGCTCTCCTTCACGCGCGGAGCGGCGGCGGAGGGAGGCCGCCGCTCCAGTGGGTCATCCGACGGAGAAGGCGGCGGCGTAGCTGGCCGAGGACGGCGGAGCGGTGGTGGCGACGGAGGCGCGGCTCGGCGCGAGTGCGTCCGGCGTGCCGTGGAGCCGGTCCATCTCCGCGTCCTCCCCCCACGAATGGAGATCGCGCCATCGTAACCCGCCGTGTCGGTGGCTGGAAGCAGCGCACGCGGCAGGTGGCCGGGGCCGGCCGCACCCGGCGCGACGGAGCCGCCAGGCCGGCGTGGTCGGTAAGAACCTACCCGCCTGGCTCCCACGAACCCCGGCACTTTAGGGGGGATCACGATGACATGAGGGGCACGCGCGTCCCCGGAGAGGTCAGTCCATGAGGGCGGACAGCCGCTTGGGCGCGATCAGCCGGTAGCTGTCCCTGATCAGCTCCTCGATCTCCGCCCAGTCGTGGTCGGCGTCGAGCCGGGCCCCCACCCAGCCCTTGCTGCCGACGTACGCGGGGACGAAGAACCGCTCGGGGTCGGACGACACCAGCGCCTCCTGCACGCCCGGCCCCGCCTTGAAGGTCATCGACCGGCCGTCTTCGCTGGTCATCAGGAACAGCTTCTCCCTGACCCGGAACGAGGGCGCGGTGTGGCCCCCGAACGGCTTCTCGGCGGCCTCGGGAAGGGCCAGGCAGATCTCCCGGACCCGCGCCGCCACCTCGTCGTCGATCATGCGAGCCCCTTTCTCCACGTCAGCAGGCTGGGCACCACGACCGACCCTACCGAGAGCTCCCGACAGAACCCGACCAGCGAAAGCCGGCCATCGAACGGTGACCGTCGAAAAACCCGCCGGCGAAAGGTCGCAGGAAAGGAGCTCGTCGGATCTGCTAGTCGGTGCCGGACTCCATCGCGGCGGCGTCGAGCAGCTCCTCGTCGGCCGGGACCTCGCCGCGGGAGGCGATGGCCTCGGCCCCGCCCTCGCGCATCGCGCCGATCAGCCCCGTCGAGGCCGCCTGCGCGGCGCCGACCAGCTGCGGCGGGGCGCTGCCGACCATGCCGAGCCGGGCGTACTGCTCCAGCTTGGCGCGCGAGTCGGCGATGTCGAGGTTGCGCATGGTGAGCTGGCCGATGCGGTCGACCGGGCCGAACGCGGAGTCTTCCGTGCGCTCCATGGAGAGCTTGTCGGGGTGGTAGCTGAAGGCAGGGCCCGAGGTGTCGAGGACGGAGTAGTCCTCGCCGCGGCGCAGCCGCAGCGTCACCTCGCCGGTGACGGCGGTGCCGACCCAGCGCTGCAGCGACTCGCGCAGCATCAGCGCCTGCGGGTCGAGCCAGCGACCCTCGTACAGCAGGCGGCCCAGGCGGCGGCCCTCGACGTGGTAGGCGGCCAGGGTGTCCTCGTTGTGGATGGCGTTGACCAGCCGCTCGTACGCCGCGTGCAGCAGCGCCATGCCGGGCGCCTCGTAGATGCCGCGGCTCTTGGCCTCGATGATGCGGTTCTCGATCTGGTCGGACATGCCCAGGCCGTGGCGGCCGCCGATGGCGTTGGCCTCCAGCACCAGGTCGACGGCGGAGGCGAACTCCTTGCCGTTGATCGTCACCGGGCGGCCCTGCTCGAACCCGATCGTGACGTCCTCGACGGCGATCTCGACCGACGGGTCCCAGAACCGCACGCCCATGATCGGCTCGACGATCTCGATGCCGGTGTCGAGGTGTTCGAGCGACTTGGCCTCGTGGGTGGCGCCCCAGATGTTGGCGTCGGTGGAGTAGGCCTTCTCGGTGCTGTCGCGATAGGGCAGGCGGCGCTCGGCCAGCCACTCCGACATCTCCCTGCGGCCGCCCAGCTCGCTGACGAAGTCGGCGTCGAGCCACGGCTTGTAGATGCGCAGCTCGGGGTTGGCGAGCAGGCCGTAGCGGTAGAACCGCTCGATGTCGTTGCCCTTGAACGTGGAGCCGTCGCCCCAGATCTGCACGCCGTCCTCCAGCATCGCGCGCACCAGCAGGGTGCCGGTGACGGCGCGGCCGAGCGGGGTGGTGTTGAAGTAGGAGCGGCCGCCGGAGCGGATGTGGAACGCCCCGCAGGCCAGGGCCGCGAGACCCTCCTCCACGAGGGCGGCCCGGCAGTCGACGAGCCGGGCGATCTCGGCGCCGTACGCCGTGGCGCGGCCCGGCACCGAGGCGATGTCGGGCTCGTCGTACTGGCCGACGTCGGCGGTGTAGGTGCACGGCACTGCACCTTTCTCGCGCATCCACGCGACCGCTACCGACGTGTCGAGGCCGCCGGAGAAGGCGATGCCGACACGTTCACCGACTGGCAGGGAGGTGAGTACCTTGGACACGGTTAGAAGTATATACACACCCATGCATGACCATGCAACACGGCTCGCCGCGGCCCGGCCCGTCGCCCGTCAGCGGGCGACGGATTCCGGCGGCAGCCGGCCGGGCCCCGGCTCCGCGGCCGGCCGCAACTCCACCGGACGGGGACGGTCGCACGTGCTCGTGAGCGTCACCGCGGCACCGGAGCGGGCCGCGGCCAGCAGCGACTCCATCACGTCCAGCACGTGGAAGGCCAGCGCCCCGCCGGTGCGCGGCTCCACGCCCGCCGGGGTGGCGGCGAAGTCGGCGAGGCCCACGCCGCGCCCGGCGTCGACGTACCCGGCCGCCTCGGGCAGCTCGCGCCAGCCGTCCTCGCCCACCCCGGACACCAGCACCGAGCCGTCGAAGCGGTTGGGGTCGGGCACCACGAGCGAGGCCCGCTCGCCGTGCACCTCGATGTTGGACGCCCTGGTCGCCGCCGCGTCGAAGCTCATCACCAGCGTGGACAGCGCGCCCGAGCGGTGCACGAGCACGCCGGTGACGTGCGTGTCGACGGTGACGGGGATCTCCTCGCCGCGGCGCGGACCCGAGCCGATCGTGCGCTTGGCCCGCGTGCGGCTGGCCGCGCCGACCACCGTCGCCACCGGGCCGAGCAGCGTCACCAGGCTGGTGATGTAGTACGGACCCATGTCCAGGAGCGGGCCGCCGCCGGGCCGGTAGTAGAAGTCGGGATCGGGGTGCCAGCGTTCGTGGCCGGGGGTCACCATCGTCGCGGTCGCGGCGACCGGCCGGCCGATGAGTCCGTCGTCGATGGCCTTGCGCGCGGTCTGGGTGCCCGTCCCTAACACGGTGTCGGGCGCGCACGCCACCCGGACCCCGGCGGCCTCGGCGGCGCGCAGCACCTCCACGGCGTCGGTCGCGGTCGCGGCGAGCGGCTTCTCGCCGTAGACGTCCTTGCCGGCGGCGATGGCGGCGAGCGCGATCTCGGCGTGCGCGGCCGGGACGGTGAGGTTGAGCACGACGTCCACGCGCGGGTCGGCCATCAGCTCGGCCACGGTCAGCACGTCAACCCCGGCGTACGGCCGCGCCGCCTCCCGCGCCCGGTCGAGGTCGAGGTCGGCCACGGCGGCCAGCCGAAGCCCCGGCAGCCGGTCGATGGTGCGGAAGTACTGGGCCGAGATCGCGCCGCAGCCCACGACCCCGACGTTGACCGGACGCGCGTCACCCGGGCGTGCGTTCTCCAGGCGCGTGTCGACCGGGCGCGTGTTCACCGGGCCGCCCACAGCATCCCCCTCTCGATGACGGTGCGCACGTTGTCGTCGTGCAGGACGTCGAGGCTGTGCCCGGGGGTGGTGACGAAGATCCGGCCGGCGCCCCAGCGGCGGGTCCAGATCGCCGGCGAGGTGACCTCCCGGTGCCAGGGGTCCCACGGGCGCATCTGCTGCGTCGTGGTCGCGAGCACGTCGACGTAGTCGTCGGCCAGCACCCAGTACTGCTCGGTGACCAGGTCGAAGTCCGCGATGCCGGCGGTGATCGGGTGGTCGGCGGCCTCGGGGAGCATGTTCACCGTGTACGGCACGTAGTTGTCGGCCTGGGAGCCGTCCCGCTCGGCCGGGTCCTTGCCCGGGTGGCAGGCGAACTGGCCGCCGATGAGGTGGAGGTAGTCGGAGGAGTCGCGGAAGGAGTCGGCGATGCCGCCGTGCCAGCCCGCCATCCCCGTGCCGGCCCGGATGGCGGCCTCCAGCCCGCGCAGCTCGGCGGGCTCGATCGTGCCCATCGTGTAGCACTGCACGACGAGGTCGACTCCGGCCATGAACGCGGCGTCCGCGTACGGCGCCGGGGAGCCGGCCCGGTGCACCTCGAACCCGTGTTTCTCCAGGTGGGGGATGAACAGCTCGGTGGCCTCCACCGGGGCGTGCCCTTCCCAGCCGCCTCGTACCACGAGGGCCGTGCGGCGCTGGTTTATTGCCATGCTCTGCCTATCGCTCAAGAGTCAAACGCCTACGATCGTCGCATCTCCCACCAAAAAGGACCAAGGGCTCAGGCGATTCGGTTCAGGTCCGCGGGGCGTACGGCGCCGCGCAGCGATGCCCCGTCGGGTGGCCGGGAAATCGCTTCGCGGCGGGACCGGGGCTCGGCTAGATTCGCGGGTGGTGAGCCAGACACTGGAGATCGTGTGCGACGAGTCGGGCGCCGAGGGCGAAAAGCTCGTCGGCGGCAACACCGACGTCTTCGCCCACGCCAGCGTGCTGATGGACCTCGCCACGGCCGAGGCGGTCATCGGCGAGCTGCGGGGCGTCCGCGCCCCCACCCCCGCCAGCGAGTACGGCGCCACCCACGTCCTGCGCGCGAAGCACCGGGCCGCGCTGTGGTGGCTGCTCGGTCCCGACGGGCCGGTGCTCGGCCACACGCACGTCTACCTCGTGGACAAGGCCTTCCTCATGATCGGCAAAGTGGCCGGCCTGCTGGGCGCCGACCCGTGGCACGACCCCAGGCCCACGGCGCTCACCCTCTACCGCGAGGGGCCGTCGGCGTTCGGGGCCGCGCGGTGGGCGGCCCTGCTCGACGCGTTCAACTACCTGCTGCGCGCCAAGAACGGGCAGGGCGTCACCGTCACCGTCGACGACGTGTTCCGGCTGGTCGGCGAGCTGCGCAGGGCCGGCGGACCGGCCGGCGCGATCATGGAGCTGCTGTGGGCGGCCCGGCCGCGGATTGCCGAGTTCCGTGAGCGGCTGCTGGCCGAGCCGCAGGCCGTCCCCTCGCTCGACCCGCTCATCCCCGGCATCGTCCACGCCGTCGGCCACTGGAGCCGCGACGGCCGGCCGGTGCGGGTGGCCCACGACCGGCAGACCACGCTGACCGACGAGCGCGTCGCCGAGCTGCGCCGGCTCGCCCCCATGCTGGCCGGCCTGCGCCTGGTCGACTCCCACCTCGACGCCCGGGTGCAGGTGGCCGACGTGCTGGCCGGGGTGGCCCGCAAGCTCGCCTCCGACGTGCTGAACGGGCGCGGCGATCCCGGCCTGACGGCGCTGCTGCGGCCGTACGTGGACGCCGGGTCGATCTGGGGCGACGAGCGCAGCTGGGCCCATCTGAAGCCCCCGGGCGCAGTCATGACCTGGTAAAACACCCACCCCCGCCCGAATCCGCACAAATCGTCACGTTAATGTGACGAATTGTGAACGAATCGAAGCGTGTGGAAATAGCCTGGCCAGGCCTCGGGATCACCGTGGCCGCCGAACTCGACCAGCGCAACCCGGCCCTCGCCCAGTGCTTCTGGGACGCCCTGCCGTACCGGAGCCTGCAGGGTCACGCCCTGGTCGCCGGCAAGCACCTGTACCACGTCGCACCGGTCCATTCGCTGCTGCACGCGCCCGCGGAGTACCGCGTGGACCGGCGCACCGTCCCCGACGGGACCCTGTTCTGCTCACGGCTGCAGCACCTCGGCATCAAGTACGGCGAGCTCACCGAGCCCATGACCGCCACGCCGATCGGGCAGGTCGTCCCGGAGGACCTCGACGCCCTGATCGAGGCCGGCCGCGAGGTGTGGCACTCGGTCTACGCCACCAAGGAGCCGGTCATCGCCGAGGTCCGCCGCGCCGGCGAGCCCGGCGGCCACGTGCTGCCGCGCCTGGCCGTCGGCGACCCGCTGCTCAACGAGCTCGTCCGCGACGTCCACGCCGAGACCGAGCGCATCTGGCTCGAACCGCCGCGCGAGCTCCTCGACCTGCACGCCGGCCGGATCCCGTCGAAGGCCGGCAGCTACGAGACCGTCCTCACGACGCTGCTGTTCGTCAACGGCGAGACCCGCCCGCTCGGCTACAGCTGCTACGGCGGCCTGGTCCGCGCCGCCATCGACGGCATGCCGCTGCCGTGGCTGCGGCAGATGACGCGCCAGCTCGCCCACACTCCCGCGGAGTTCCTCGGCTACTGCGGCCTGGACACCCTGTGGGACTTCACCAAGCGGCTCGAGGACGGCCTGGAGGGCCTCAACAGCCACGTCGACTTCATGTCGGCGGCGGCGCACATGGCGCTCTACTGCAACTGCCTCGGCGGGTGGAACCTGCACTTGTTCCCGTGGCAGGCCGGCGACAGCCTGCGCCGCGTGGAGGCGACGGCATGACCGACACCCGCGTGGCGGTGATCGGCGGCGGCGTGATCGGGCTGTCGATCGCCTTCCATCTCGCGGAGGCCGGGGTCGAGACGACGCTGCTGGAACGCGGCGCGCTCGGCTCCGGCGCCTCGCGCGCCACCGCCGACGTCGTCCGGTCCTACTTCGCCGGCAACCCCGTCAGCTCGGCGCTGGCCGTCCGCAGCCTCGAGGCCTACCGCGACTTCCCGGCCAGGCCGGGGGCCGACCTGCCGCTGCGGCGGGTCGGCTACCTGGTGCTGTTCACCGACCAGGAGCAGGTGTCGGCGTTCGAGGCCGACCTGCCCGCCCAGCTGGCCGCCGGCGTGGACGTCGGCCTCATCGACCCGGAGGAGGCCAGGCGGCGCAACCCGCTCATCGGCGACCTGTCGCTCGTGGCCGCCGCCTGGTCGCCGGACGCGTACGTCTCCGACACCTCGGCCATCGTCAACGCCTACGCCGACGCGGCCGCGCGGGCCGGGGCCAGGCTGCGTACGCAGTGCCCGGTCACCGGGATCGACCCGCGGGCCGGGCGCGTGCTCACCGCCGACGGCGACATCACCGCCGAGGCGATCGTGTGCGCCGCCGGCGCCTGGTCGGCCTCGCTCGTGCGCAGCGCCGGCGTGGATCTGCCGCTGATCGAGCCGATCGAGCAGGAGTTGCTGGTCACCGACCCGCTGCCGCCCGGCACGCCGAACGTCCCGGTCACCCTGCACGCCGCCAGCGGCCTGCTGATACGGGTGCGCGGCGACCGGATGCTGATCGGCATGGGCTACCCGGGCCCCGACCGGCCCGCGTGGCGGCAGGAGGTGGCCAGGCAGCTGGCGGAGACGTACCCGAGTCTGGCCAGGCTGGGCCTGCACCCGGCGGTCACCGGGCTGCGCGACGCCAGCCCCGACAAGACGGCCTTCATCGGCCACCGGCCGGGCCCGCCGGCGTTCCTGTACGCGACCGGCTTCTCCGGCCACGGCCTGTGCAACGCGCCGGCCGCCGGCGAGCTGGTCCGCGACCTCTACCTGGAGCAGGATCCCGGCATCGACGTGGCCACGCTGGCGGTCGGCAGACAACGGACGGGGTGACACCCAATGACCGAGCTAGTCCGCATCATCATCGACCCGGCCGCCCGCGACCTGCACGCCGACAACGAACGGCTGCGCCGGGCCGGCCCGCTCGTGCCGGTCACCACGGAAGGCGTGGACGCCTGGGCGGCCACCCGGTACGCGACCCTGATGACCGTCCTGACCCATCCGGACATGACCCGCGAGATCCGGTTCTGGGATCCCGCGGCGCGGGAGGCCGCCCCGCCGGGGACGGCGATCACCCGCATCGTCACCGACATCTCCATGCTGAACGCCGGCGGCGAGGACCACCGGAGGCTGCGCGCCCCGCTGGCCGCCGGGTTCACCCCGCGCCGGATCCAGCGGCTGCGGCCCAAGATCGAGGCGATCACCGCCGAGCTGATCGACCGGCTCGCCGACCTGCCGCCGGACGAGCCGGTCGACCTGCGCAAGGACTTCGCCTACCCGCTGCCGCGCGAGGTGATCTCCGAGATGATCGGGATCCCGCACGCGCACCAGGACCGCCTGCACGAGCTCACCGACGCGGTCGCCCAGGTGGGCGGCCTGGAGGACAGCCCGGCCGTCCGGGAAGAGCTGCACGGCCTGCTCCACCAGGTCATCGAGGAACGCCGCCGCGCGCCCGGCGAGGACATCATCACCGACCTGATCACGCTGCGGGAGCAGGACGGCGGGCGGCTGTCGGAGACGGAGCTGTTCGCCACCATCGACCTGCTGTTCATCGCCGGCCACGTCACCACCGTCAACCTGATCACGAACGCCATCGGCGCGCTGCTCACCGTGCCCGGCCAGCTCGGGCTGCTGCGGTCCGGGCAGTGCCCGTTCGGGGCGGCCGTGGAGGAGACGCTGCGCTGGGACTCGCCGATCGCGTACTTCCCGTTCCGGTACGCCAAGCGGGACGTCGAGATAGACGGCGTGCAGGTGCGGGGCGGCGAGCCCGTGCTGGCCTGCTTCGCCTCGTCCGGGCGCGACCCGGAGCAGTTCGGCGCGGACGCCGACCGCTTCGACATCACCCGCCCGCCGTCCACCCACCTGGCCTTCGGCCACGGGCCGCACTTCTGCCTCGGCGCGCCGCTGGCCAGGGTGGAGGCGGAGGTGGCGCTGAGCGCGCTGTTCTCCGCCTTCCCCGACATCCGCGCCGCCTTCTCGCCGGAGGAGCTACGCCCGCTGGACACCCTCCTGGGCAACAGCACCCGCTCCATGCCCGCCGTGCTCGGCCCGCGCTCCCGCTGATCCCGGCCGGCCCCGGTCGAGTGCCGCGCGGGCCGCGGCGGCCTCGTCCGGGGTGAGCAGGGGATGGGAGGAGACGTCGAGCGCGGTGCGCACCAGCTGCGCGCGTCCACGCCGGGCCGATCGGGACGCCCGCCGGCCGGCGGCCGCGATAGTGTTGCGGCCGTGCCACAGCCCGCGTCCGCCCCCATGCGCCTGGTCACCGCCATCCGCCCCTACGACTGGGGCTCGGTGACGGCGCTGCCCGAGCTGTTCGGCACGCGACCCACCGGGCAGCCGCAGGCCGAGCTCTGGATGGGCGCCCACCCCGCCGCGCCGTCCCGATCCGTGACCGGCGCCGGCGAGACCCCGCTCGACGCGCTCATCGCCGCCGACCCCGCCGGCACGCTGGGCGACGACACCGCCGCCCGCTTCGGCCCCGCCCTCCCCTACCTGCTCAAGGTGCTGGCCGTCGCGCGGCCGCTGTCGCTGCAGGTCCACCCGACCACCGAGCAGGCGCGGGCCGGGTTCGCCGACGAGACGGCCCGCGGCATCGCGATCGACGACCCCGCGCGCACGTACAAAGACGCCTCCCACAAGCCCGAGATGGTGTGCGCGGTCACCCCGTTCCACGGGCTGTGCGGGTTCCGCTCCCCCGCCGCCACCGCCGAGCTGCTCGGCCGGCTCGGCGTGCCCGCGCTGCGACCCTGGATCGACGCGCTGGCCGGCGGCGCGCCCGGCGGGGCGCTGCGCCGGGTGTTCGCCGAGATGCTCGACGACGCCTCCCGTCCGCTGCGGGATGAGGTCGAGCGCGCCCTGGCGGCGAGCGGCGACGCCGAGCTCGCGGTCTACGCCGGCATCGCCCGAGCCTGCCCCGGCGACCGCGGCGTGGTCGCGGCGCTGCTGCTCAACCACGTCAGCCTGCGCCCCGGCGAGGCCCTCTACCTGGGCGCCGGGGTGCCCCACGCCTACCTCGGCGGCGTCGGCGTCGAGATCATGGCGAACTCCGACAACGTGCTGCGCTGCGGCCTCACCACCAAGCACGTCGACGTGCCCGAGCTGATGCGGGTGGTCGACTTCACGCCCGGCGAGCCGTGCCGCGTCCCGGCCGAGCCCGGCCGGCAGCGCGGGGAGCGCCACTACCGGCCGCCGGCGCCGGAGTTCGCCCTCGGACGCCACGACCTCGACGGCGAGACCGTTCACGAGCTGCGGGGCGGGGTGCCGCAGATCGTCGTGTGCATCGAGGGCGAGGCCCGGCTGGGCGAGGGGCTGACGTTGCGGCCGGGGGAGTCGGCTTTCGTGCCGGCGGCGGCGCATGCTGTGCGGCTTTGTGGGAAGGGGACAGCATACCGGGCGTTTCCGGGCGACTGGCGCTAACTAAACCGGACATCTTTACGATGTAGATTTTTTAGTGGCAAACAGTGCCACAAGTCCTGGTAAATCCAGGCCTTTGCCGCTATCCCCGTGCCGGGCCGCCCGGTGACCATCGTGATGTCCCCTTTATGGAGGTGAACCGATGGTTGGCGGACGCATGCTCATGGAGGCGTCGGCGGTCGACGTGGAGTTGCTGGCGCTCAAGAAGCGGGTCTCCGAGCTGGAAGAGCAGGTCCGCATGCTGAACGCCGCGAATCTGGCGCTCGTGGGCGTGATGGAGAAGCTGAGCGAGCAGGTGCACCTGACCCAGCCGGACAAGGAGCTCACCCCAGCGGGCTGAGCCGCCCCCGACCCGGCCGCGGCTGGCGGGTCACGGCGACGGACATCTCCCGCACGGCACTGGCCCGCGCCGCCCGGCGGGCCGAGGCCGCCGGCGTCGCCGACCGCGTCGAGTGGCAGCGCCACGACCTCGGCACGTCCTTCCCCGAGGGCA
>DASUCK010000395.1:0-3601 GCA_036276095.1 Nonomuraea sp.
CTACCGCACCGACCTCGATGAGTTCTCCGGGAGCGCTCGTCTCGGGGTTGGTGAGGTATGCCTGTCCAGGCCGGTTCGGCTCCACCAACGCCATCGCCGGACGGCCGCGTACGAACCGGCCCTTGCCCTGCTGGGACTCGATCCACCCCTGCTCACGCAGCACCCGCAGCGCGGCAACCACAGTAGGTCGGGACACACTGAACTCTTGGATGAGTTGGTGCTCGCTGGGAAGGAGCGACCCGGGCGGATAGGTTCCTGACTCAATACGCCGTTGAAGAGCCTGCACAAGCTGGGCATACTTCGGCGGCACGGACTCTAGTGACATTCTGACCGTCCAGCACCCGACAGGTTGTTTTACCAAGTTTGAGCGTATCGTGGCCGCGCTCGCGCGTCCACACGTTCCGCGGGCCGACAGTAAAGCCCGTCAGGCGGTCGGCGGAGGGTGCGGGGCACTCCTCGTTGGGGTGTGGATACGACCGCCTGACGGGCGAGAGACGCGACGGAGAGGGGGAAGATCCATCCGACCCCGGCCGACCGGATGCCGTCACCGCTCCGTCGCGCCGTCTGTCACCTGGCGACGTACTCGGCCAGGACGTTCGCCGCGCCTTCCACGTCACCGACTGGATGCCGCTTCTCAGCGTTCTGCC
The DNA here is from genome assembly GCA_036276095.1 of Nonomuraea sp. Lineage (GTDB taxonomy): Bacteria > Actinomycetota > Actinomycetes > Streptosporangiales > Streptosporangiaceae > Nonomuraea. The sequence continues at coordinate 648 of DASUCK010000395.1, forward strand.
AGGAGTAGTAGGCCCCGCCGTATCCGACGAACACCCACACCGGCAGTCCCGGCTCCGGCCGGTGCACCATGAGCGCGCTGTTGTTGTCCCGCAGCTCGGCGCTGACACCCCGCCGGATGAGCTGATCCCGCAGCCTCACCAGGGCATCCGCCTCCGACTGCGGCCCGAAGCCGATCAGGGCCGCCTGCACGATCGAGTTCACTTGCCGCTCCCTTCGACCCGGCCGCCGCCGAGGCAGTCGAGACACGTCTGCTCTCCCATCCGATCCGCCTCCTCCCCGCCGGTGCCGATCAGGAGGGCGCAGCGCGAGCCCTTGAGCTTGCAACCGCGTCCCCGGCACGCAGGGCAGGGCCTTGCCTCGCAGTTCTCGTCTGGCCGGGTCACCGTCGCCATCTCCTCGCGAGTCGTTTCGGGTACTCCCTACGGCGGAAGCCCGCTTCACTTACGTTGTTGATTGATGGCAAGTCCACCGGCAAAGCAGAATGAGGGGACCCGCCGATAGACCCCCCTCTTAACCCCCTTTTCGATCTCCGCTCGGAAAGAAGGCCAGAGATGCCCGAGGTGACACCAAATGAGCGACTTCGGAACTGGCGGCAGCAGGCCGATTTGACTCGCGCCGAAATGGCTAAAATGGTCAACCTCACCAAGAGCGGGATCAAGTATCACCTGAACTGCGACGAAGAGCGCATACGCCGATGGGAGGCAGGGGAGGTCACCTGGCCGCGGGAGCCGTACCGGCTGGCACTGGCCGAGGTCACCCACCTTGACCCGGAAGACCTAGGCTTCACTCCCACCAGACGTGGACGCACTACCGAAAAGACCGGCACAACGGTCGATAGCATTACAAATTCACCGCGCGCTGTACCTCTCGTCGGACTTGGAGACGACGAGAAAGATCTACGACGCCGCGAATTCGTCGGCCTTACCGGAGCCGCCCTCTTCAGCGCCGTACTCGGACAACCCGCCCAAGGTGTGGACTTCGATATCGAGAAGATCGCCGCCGTACTCGTCGACTACACCACTCCGGCTGACGGCCCCATCGACCTCGAATCCCTGGCAAACGCGGTCGCCGCAGCCAAGCGCAACTACCAGGCATGCAGGTACGCCGAGGTGATCGCCAACCTGCCCGCCCTCCTCCGCAGACTCCGCGCCGCCTGCACCTTCCTGAACGGTGACGATCACCTACGCGCACAAGCCCTGTCCGCCGAGGCGTACCACGTGACCGCCTCCATCCTGCTCAAGCAGGAAGACAAGGGCCTGGCCTGGCTCGCAGCCGACCGCAGCGTTCAAGCCGCACACGCCAGCCAGAGCCCTCTCATGATCGGCTCAAGCTCTCGAATCATCACCCACGCCCTGATGGACGGCGGGCACCACCAGGCCGCCACCGACTCCGCGCGCGGCGCAGCCGAACGCATGGCCTACGACCTCTCCGCCCCTTCCCCCGACGACCTGTCGATCTACGGATCCCTGCTGCTACGAGGAGCCATCGCCGCCGCTGACACCGGCAACCGGCACACCACCGCCGAACTCCTCGACGAGGCAGCCGAGGCAGGAAATCGGCTCGGCCATGACGGCAACCACATGTGGACCGCATTCGGCTCGAACAACGTCCTGTGCCATCGGGTCAACGTCGCCCTGCGATTCGGCGATGCAGGCACCGCCATCGACTACGCCCGCCAGGTCGAGTTGGACCAACTCCCCATCAACGAACGCAAGGCCACGCTCCTTCTCGACACCTCCCGCGCCTTCCTCATGTGGAACCAGCACGACAAGGCCCTGCACATCCTGCGCGCCGCAGGCGAGATCGCCCCCGAGGAGATCACCGGCCGCCCCGCAGCCCTCCGGCTGGTACGTGACATCCTGGCAACCGCCCCGATCAGCGTCCGCCGCGAAGCCCGCGAGTACGCGGCCACCTTGGGAGTCATCGCGTGACCCAACCTGGCAAAGTCCTCTACATCATCGTCTGCGCCGCAGGACCCGCCCCCGACGTCGGCCGCCTCGTCACCCTCGCCCACCACGCCGGCTGGACCGTCCAGATCATCGCGACCCCATCCGCTCTGAATTTCATCGACGCCCAAGAGCTGGAGAAGCAGACCGGCCGTCCAGTCCGCAGCCAGTACCGCAAGGCCGACGAACCGAGATCCCCCCGCGCTGACGCTATCGTCATCGCCCCCGCCACGTACAACACCATCAACAAGTTCGCCCAGGGCATCGCCGACACCTATGCGCTTGGCGTGCTCTCCGAAGCGCCAGGACTCGGCATCCCGGTCGTCATCCTGCCGTTCGTGAACAGTGCCCTGGCCTCACGTGCCCCGTTCCAGCGCAGCATTGACCAGCTCCGCGCCGAGGGCGTGCGCGTGCTCCTCGGCCCCGGCGAGTTCGAGCCACATCCACCAAGTTCTGGCGGCGATCGCTTAGACAGCTACCCCTGGACGCTCGCACTGGAAAACTTGCCGAATTGATCTCTTAGGTATCAAGCGGCGGCGCGGCGCGCCGCCGTACTCCCGGCCCTCCGCCCGCCCGCCGTCCGGGCGTGCGGCCTGGGGGCCGGTCCCGGACGGCGGCGGGACACCGGGCCGGGCACCGCGCGCCGGCCCCGCCGTACCGACCGACCGCACCGGCCGGGGTTGCCACGCCGCCGCCCAGATGCAGCCCTACGATCGCCACTGCATGGCTGGCCGCCGTACGTGCTTGGGGGCGATCGACGATCCAGGGTTCGTTCCTCACCCTGGCTCACCGAACAGCGTGGCTGATCTCTGATGCAAGCTCCGTCGAAGAACCTCACTGCTTAGCCCAAAACTGAATCTTGTATAGCTCGATCTGAATCGCCCCGGGTTCGGTGGAGACTTGATCTCTTGAGAGGATCGAGTCCATGCCAGCTAAGTCTCCCTACCCCGCCGAGCTGCGCCGCCGTGCAGTGCGGATGGTCGCCGAAGTGCGGCCGGATTACCCGA
>DASUCK010000396.1:0-8362 GCA_036276095.1 Nonomuraea sp.
CGCGTACTTGCGGCCCGGCTTCGCCTTGCCCGTCACCGGATTCGGTGAGGCCATCGCTGCGCCGCCGGAGTGCGCGGGCTTGTCGGTGATCTGGATCCACCGCGAGAAGTCGCGGGCCTCGGTCCGGGTGGCTTCATTCCACGGCACGTTGATCGCCCATAGAAACCGGAACCAGCGCAGCAGGTCCATCCCGTACGAACGCTGCGTCGTCGCCGGCCGACCGATCGCCTGCAGATCGCGCAGATACCCCGCGACCGGCCCGACCACCTCCCCGGCCGGATCAACCAGTCGGTAGGGCTCCCACACATCACCCGTCTCGACGAACGCACCCACCCGCGGTACGAGCAGCGCTGCGAGATCCCGTTCGGGCTCGTCTCTTTCGATCATGAGGCGGGACCATAGGCGTCCCCCGCAGCGCCTGTCTTCTGAACTGGACAAACACCCTCGTTAGTTCAGTCAACAGGTAAACACGCTCATGCTGCAGGATGTGCTGGCCGAGCCGCAGTGGGCGGCCCTGCTCACCCCGGCCGACCGGCGCGGCCTGACCCCGCTGTTCTGGCAGCACGTGCGCCCCTACGGCGAGGTACGGCTGGAACATGGAAGCACGGCTGCCACTCGCTGGCTCTGCCGCAGTAACGCACTGACGGCGAGTCGCCGGAGCAGCCGACCCGTGAGTCCTGTCGCCGGTGCGGTGCGGCTCAGAAGGACGATCTGGCCAGGAAGTGCGCGGCCGTCAGGAGTATCGGCAGGGTGCCGGCGAAAACTCCAGCGCCGGCGTGGACCGCCTCGGTCGGGGTGGACCCCGTGCGCGTCGTCAGGAGGAAGGTGGTGAGCGCGATGACAGGCGGCCGCGATCGTGAAGATGGCCATCCCGGGGTCGGCCGGAATGCGCCAGAAACGGGCCACGTGAGGATGTTCATCCCCCTGACCTGGCGTTGTAACCAGGTTCAAGGGGTGAGGGAGGCCCTGCCAGCCCCTCGCGGAAAGCGATGGCCGTCGCCTCGGTGCGGGTCGCCGCGCCCAGTTTCGTCAGAATGTGGGAGACATGCACGCCCGCCGTACTTGGTGAGATGTGCAGCCGGGCGGCGATCTGCCGGTTGCTCAAACCATGGGTGATCAGTCTGAGCACGTCACGCTCACGGTCGGTGAGCCGCCCGTCCTGCCCCGGCTGGGGCCGCTCGAGCAGGGCGATCTCCCGGGCCAGCGGTGCGGCGCCCAGATCTTCAGCCAGCCGTCCGGCCTCCCTCAGGCGTACGGACGCCCCGGGCCTGTCGCCTGCGGCCAGCGCGGCCCGCGCGCCGTGGGTCAGGGCCAACGCCAGCTCGTACGGCTGCCGCAACTCCCGCCAGGCCGCTGCGGCGTCCTCCCACCCGTCATCCTTGATCAGCGCCCGCAGCATGATCTGCCAGGCTCGGTCGAGCGGCCCGTCCAGGCCGAGCGCCGCGTCGGCGGCGGACAGTTCGGCCTGCCGTTCCTCCACCCGCTTCCGCCGGTCCTCACCGTCGCCGTGCGCGAGCCTGGCCCGCTGCGCCAGCGCGCCGGCGACCAGGACAGGCCGGGCGTCGCTGCTGTAGATACGGGTGAGCGCAGGATCGGCCAGTGCCCGCGCCACCAGCAGGTCGGCCCTGTCGTAGTCGCCCTGGGCGACCGCGAGCAGGCAGAGCAGCCGATAGCGGAAGTACATGACTCCGTGGGCGGTGTGCTCCACCTCCGCCGCAGCCTCTGCCGCCTCAGTCAGGTTCCCGCGTAGCAACGCCAGGTAGCCTGCGAGCGCGCGCAGCGCCTGGCGCGGCAACGGCGGAGGATCCTCTCGCAGGCTCTCCCGCAGGAGGACGGACGCCTCGTCCCACCGCCCGGCCAGAATCAGGTTGTGCCCGGCGAAAAGCGCGAGGTCGGCGCCCCGGCTGCGGCCCAGCCCGTACCGGCGGGCGTGGCGGATACCGCTCATGGCCGCCTCGACCGCGCGATAGTGGTCACCGGCCTTGGTGTGCAGGGTGGCCTCGTACATGGGCACGGTCATGAGCAGGTCGTGGCCCTCGAGCCGCTCGGCCAGCGCGCGGGCCTCGGCCAGCATGCCGAGGTCACGCGTCAGGGATCCGATGCCCAGCAGCCCGCGGACGGTGACCGTGGCATCGCCGGTGCGCCTGCCGATAGCCAGGGCCTCCTCGAACGGTTCGCGCGCCCTATCCACCTCGGGCAGCAGGCCCATGGCCAGCACCCCGAGCAGCCGCCCCCGCTGGGTGCCGTCGAGGCCGGCGGGCAGTAGGTCGAGCGCCCGCTCCCAGTCGCGGACGCCGGTCCCGTTCAACCGGTGCTGCAACCGGCCCCGGTGCTCCAGCAGCTGGGCGGCACGCTCAGGCTCGCGCCGCTCGTCCACGGCGGCCAGCCCCGCGCTGGCGTACTCGATCCCGCGAGCGTACTCGCCGCTGAGCATGCAGGCCTCGGCCGCGTCGGTCAGGACGTCGATTCTGTCGGCGCCCAGCTCCGCGTGCGAATCCCAGAGCTCCAGAACCTGGTCGAGCAGGCGGACCTGCTCCTCGTAGGCATAGGACCTGCGCGCCTGGTCCGCGGCCAGGTACGCGGCGGGCAGGGCCAGTCCGCGGTCCCCGGCGGCATAGGCGTGCGCGGCAAGCTCCGCGGGCGAGCCGCAATCGCGCAAGGCCTCCGCGTAACGCGCGTGCAGACGCGACCGCTCACCGGGCAACAGGTCCTCGTACACCGCCTGCCGGATCAGCGCATGGCGAAAGTCGTAGCCGTCTCCTGCCGTGACGAGCAGGCTGCGGTCGACAAGCTCGCGCAGCAGGGCGTCCAGCTCGGCCCCGTCGTGCCCGGCCACCTGTGCCAGCAGCCGGTGGCCGACCCGGCCGCCCGCCACCGACGTGAGGTTCAGCAGCTCGCGAGCGGCAGCGACCGTAAGGGATCGTGGGCCGTACAGCAGCAGGTCGCGCAGGCTGTCCGGGGTCCGCTCGCCCGCACGGGCAAGCGCCTCGACGAACAGCGGGTTGCCGTCGCTGCGCTCATGAACGCGGCGTACGGCGGCCGCGTCCGGCTCGGCGCCGAGGATCGCGGCCAGCTGACGGCCCACGCCCTGCCGATCCAGGCGCTCCAGCCGCAGCGTGGTGGTACGCGGACGGCGAGCGAGCTCGGACAGCAGCGGCCCATCGCTCGGCTCCTGTGGCCGGTAGGTGATCGCCAGAAGCACACCTGGCTGGGTCAGGTTCCTGGTGAGGAACCCGAGCAGCTCGCGGGTGGCGGCGTCGGCCCAGTGCAGGTCCTCGATCGCGATGACGAGCGGCTGGTCCGCGGCCACGCGCTCGACCAGCGTCAGGACCTCCTCATACAGCCGGTGCTTGCCGCCTTCGGTGTCACTCGCCTCGCCGAGCTTGGGGAACCAGCGGCCCAGCTGGCGGTATGGCCCGGGCAGTACTCCTTCGACTCTGATCAGCCTGCGCAGTACCGTCACGAACGGCGCGTACGGCAGCCCGTCGCCGCCCAGCTCCGCGCAGGCACCCTCGACCACCCGCACGCCAGGACCCCGCGACCGCGCGAACTCAGCCAGCAGCCGCGACTTGCCGATCCCCGCTTCCCCTGCCAGCAGCACCACTGCGGGCCCTTGTTCGACAGCCGTGTCCAGGGACGCCGCCAGCGCCGCCAACTCCTCATCCCGGCCGATGACCACCGGGCTGACCACGCGTTCCGCCACCACCGTGCCAGCATATAAATACCGAGATCGCCTGATGTGGGAGGGCTGTTTACCCGGCCAAGCTCGAAGCGTGACTTACCCGATCCGCACCATCGCCGCCCACGAGCTCGACACGTGGGCGCACATGATCACCACGACCTACGGCCAGGACTGGCACGAGGGCGGTCTCAGGAACGCCGCCGTCTCCATCGAGCCAGGACGCACGCTCGCCGCATACGACGGCGACAGCATCGTCGGCGGCGCCTCGGTCTACGGCCGCGTCATGACCATCCCCGGCGCGACCGTCCCCGTCGCAGGCATCACGCTCGTCGCGGTCCTGCCCACCCACCGGCGCCGCGGCATCCTCACCGCGATGATGCGCGAGCAGCTCACCGGCCTGTACGAATCAAGCGGCGAGCCGATCGCCGCGCTCAACGCCGCCGAAGCCGCGATCTACGGCCGCTTTGGGTACGGCGTCGCCAGCCATGTCGCCGAGATCCGGGGGGACAAGAGGTTCATGGCCCTGAGGCCCGGTACCGATCTCGGCGACGGCACGATCCGCCTGCTCGGCCGCGAGGAGGCCCGGCCGCTGCTGGAGAAGGTGTACGACACCGCACGTCGCAGCGGGGTCGGGTGGGTCGACCGTACCGGCAAGTTCTGGGAGGCCAGGCTGGCCGACGGCGAACGCGTGCGCGAAGGCGGGACGGCACTGCGCTTCGCCGTCCACATCGAGCCGGGCGGCGAGGTCACCGGCTACGTTCTCTACCGCTCCAAGCGGGGGCTGGTGCGGGTCATCGAGGTCGCGGCCACCAGCAGGCAGTCGTACGCGGCCCTGTGGCGCTACCTCATCGAGCTCGACGGGCACGCCGAGCTCGCCTACGACGGCGCCGTCGACGAACCGTTAAAGCATCTGCTGGCAGATCCGCGCGCGGCTCGCACCACCGTGATCGACAACCTCTGGGTACGCTTGGTGGACCTGGAGCGGGCGCTGACGGCACGCCGCTACTCGGCCTCCCTCGACCTGGTCATGGAGGTCCAGGACACGTTCTGCCCGTGGAACGCGGGACGCTACCGCCTTCGTGCCGACGGGGAGTCCGTGACCTGCGAACGCACCCAGGCCCGGCCCGCGTTGCGGCTGACCTCCGCCGAACTGGGCGCGGCTTACCTGGGCGGCACCACCCTGGCTTCCCTGGCGACCGCGGGCCGGGTCGAGGAACTGCGCCCTGGGGCGGTCGCCGCCGCCTCGCTCGCCTTCCGCGGCGAGCGCGAGCCCTTCCACCCCTCAGGCTGGGCCTTTCCCGCCTTCTGACGGATGCGCCGCAAAGCCGCGGACGAGACCCCGGCATCACCCAGAAAGGAATCCTCAGTGCGTCAAGCGAATGCGCCTGTCGTCTCCGCTCCTCCCGATGGGCGCGCGGGTATCACCGCGGACCTGGTGGGCTGGCTGATCGCGGCCCAGTTCCCCCAGTGGGGGGACCTTCGAATCGCCCCGTGTCCGTGGACGGCCACGACAACCGGACCTACCGGATGGGCGAGCGCATGACGGTCCGTCTGCCGACTGCCGAGGGCTACGTGCCCGCCGTGGAGAAGGAGAGCCTCTGGCTACCACGGCCGGAGCCGCATCTGCCGGTCGCCGTCCCGCCGATCCTGGCCACCGGCGAGTGTGCTGGGGATTTCGCCGCTTGGTCGCGCTGGGCTGGTTTCTCCAGCTCGGCCCTGATGGGCCGGCGACACCTCACAACCCGATCGGCACCACGCAACGCCAGGCCGAGAGAGTTTTGGAGCTTCTCGGCTGACCGGTCTGCTCAGGCACTTCCTGCATGACCGGCCCACCCACGTGGAGCGACACGCCGCTACCGGCCTTATCCAGCCCCGTCCGGCGCAACCGAACGTGTCCCCAGCCGCCCGCCAGGTAGGACTTACCCTTTGATCAACAACCGAACGGCCGACGATGTTGGGGCCACTCAGGCCAGCGTCAAGGATCTCGGCGACCAGGGCCGGATCGCCATTGGCAGGGTCATCGAGAATCTGCTGCGCGCCGACCTCGTAACCGCGAATCGCCGGGCGGCCGCAGCAGTCAGGCATTCAGCGATCTCCGTACGGCGGCGTCCACCTTGCGGGCGTACGCCTGCGGACTGGTGACGTCCGCCAGCTTCGGTCAGCGGCTGAGCACCTTGAGCAGCACGCTCTGCAGCAGGTCCTCGGCCAGGTGGGCGTCCCCCGTGAGCAGGTAGGCCGTCCGCGTCAGCGACTGCTGATGGACGGCCATGAACTCGCGGAAGCTGTCATTGGGGTCCAAGATGACTCCTCTCACCCGTTGCCGACGCCCGTGATCGGCAGATGGGTGGGTCGCTCCATGTCGCAGCCGGAGTCGAAAGCAAGCGGCCTGGGTGAAGTCACTGCGCGGACACATCCGTGAGGAGCCACACCATCAGACGTCTAAAACTGACGATCATCGTTGACACCTGGGTCTCCGACCTACTACGGAGATCCACATGTCTCAGCCCAGCCCCCCGCTCGATCGTGAGGCCAAGCGGCGCCTGGCCATCATCCGCCACGTCGAGGAAGTCACCGGCAACGTCGCACTGACCTGCCGCTACTACGGGATCAGCCGGCAGGCCTACTACATCTGGTACCGCCGCTACCTCGCCGAGGGCATCGACGGCCTGCGGACCCGGTCGCGAGGGGCCGCTGGTCAACCGGCGTGGTCCGGACGGCGGACCCGGCGACACCCACGCCTGGATCAAATCGTCGTTAAGCTCGGTACATGGTGTCGTGGGGAGCCGCTGAACGAGGTCATCGCTCGCCTCAAGTTTCTCGTGCAATGAAAGCCAGGCGCCTGACCACATTATGCGCAGCTGCCGTCCTGGGTGTGGGGTGCGCCGCCGGGCCGACGCAAGGTGTGTCTGCACCGAGCCCCGTCTCACCCCGTGCCACCGCCCCTCCTTCCAACGCCACCTCGGCATTGCCCGAACCCTCTCCGGTCCGTACAGCCCGTGGCCGGGGCTGGCAGCTCGAGCACATCGGCAGCCAGCGCGGAACCCGGCTGAAAGCCGTCACAGCCAGCGGTCCGCGCGATGTGTGGGCGCTCGGCTGCCCGCACGAAGGCACCGGCAAGATGCTTCTCCTGCACTTCGATGGCCGGCGTTGGCGCACGCACCCCGCACCCGAGGTGACGTGGGACTCCAAAGATGACGCGAGGTTCCCCTCGCTGGTCGCGACCGGACCGCGCAACGTCTGGATCTTCGTCGCCACCACCGTTCTGGCCGCGCACCACTGGGATGGCAAGCGCTGGCGTCAGGTTCCGCTACCAGACCTTGACTACAACCCGGGCGAGCGGGCCGATGCCACCACGCTCGCGCCCGACGACATGTGGCTGGTGGTCGGGAATCACGCCGCGTACTGGGACGGGCGGTCCTGGACGGTCATGCGCCTGCCCGCCTGGGCGGAGTCGGTGTCGGCCGCGGCGCCCGGCCAGGTGTGGGCGGTCGGTGGCACCAGTCGGCCGCTCCTTCCGGGAGCACCCGACTCGCAGGCGGCGATCATGCGCTGGAACGGCCGTTCATGGCAGCTCGTCCCCGTGCCGGAGGATCGCACGCCGAGCAAGGAGATCAACAGCCAGGGCCGGCCGGACGGCCGCCTGCCGTCGATCAGACTCTCCAACGTCGTCGCTCACGGCCCCGGCAACGTGTGGGCGATCGGGTCCAGGAGCGTATTCGACTACGAGGACGGCAGCACGAGTAACACGATCACCATGCACTGGGACGGCACGGCATGGTCGCGGGTGGCAGGCTCATCGTATGTGAGCGCGTCCGGTTCCGACGGTGCGGATGGGATCATCCTGGCCGATTGGGACGCCGCCGACGGCGGCTTGAGCGGGACGATCCGGGTCGCGCCCGATGGCAGCCGCACCGAGCTACCGCCGATGGCCGGGGCGAACCGCAGGCTTGAGGTCGGCGTCTCCGCCCTGAGCGCAGTGCCGGGAACGAGGACGGTCTATGCAGTCGGCCTCGCTTTTGGCAAGAACTCCGGACCCATGATCGCCCGCTACCACTGAGCTCCCTAGGTCGTGTTTCGAAAGATTAGGTGGCGTCTTCGGAGCGGTGTAAATAGCTCGACGAGGTAGGTGCCGTGTGGTGGATCTTAGGCGGCCTCGGTGACAGGTGCCAAGGCCGGGTCGTTGGTCGGGCGGAGCTGAGTCGGCGGGTGGAACAGCGCCCGGCGGAGGTCTTGCAAGACGCGCAGGCCCTTGCTGGTCATGGTGAAGCCGCGCCAGCCGCGGGCGGCGCGATCCAGCACCGCCCAGACCAGCGACACGCAGGAGGTTTCGCCGGGGAAGCGGCCGATGACCTTGACCCGGCGGCGTGTCTCGCCGAAGGTGCGCTCGATGAAGTTGGAATGCCGGATGCGCTTGTGGTGCTCAAGCGGGAAGCGCAGGTGGGTGGTCAGGCTTTGGCGGTCGGTGAGCAGGCACTTGACCGCCGCCGGGTAGCGGCCGCCCCAGGTATCGGCGAAGGCGTCGATGCGCCGCTGGACGAGGGGTCAAGGACTCGCTGAACCGATAACCGTGGTGGAGTTCATCGAGTCCCAGAGGGCCGAGTTTGGTGTCCCCCACAAGATCTGCTTCCGTGCGCTGGGAGTATCGTCCTCGTGGTTCTACAAGTGGAAGAACCGCAGGCC
>DASUCK010000397.1:0-7435 GCA_036276095.1 Nonomuraea sp.
CCGAAGCGCGCGGCCAGCCATTCGACTCCGCCCTGGGTGCAGACGGTGCCGATCTCCAGCAGCACGTTCGGCGCCTCGGTCATCAGCTCCGCCAGCGCGCGCAACCGGCGGTAGCCGGCGTTCAGCACGAGGATCCGCAGGTCCGGCAGGCGCCCGGCGAGGGTGCGGAGCTGGGCGGGCGACGTCTCCTCCAGGTCGATCGCGACGGGCAGGCCGAGTCCGGCCAGCGCGCGCAGCGCGAACGGCCCGGTCAGGTCGTACCTGTGGCGTTCCGGGCACAGCCTGACCATGCGGACGCCGGGCCGCGCCACCCCGACCTCCCCGGGCACGACGACGGGCACGGGGATGAGCCGGGGGTCGTCCAGGGCGAGCAGGGCGTCGTTGCCCGCCTGCGGATCGGAGTAGAGACTCAGCGTGTGGGTGACGCAGGCCCGCGCGATCCCCAGGCGCTCCATCTCCGGCCGCGGGTCCCGCGGCAGGTCGTCGAACGGCACGGGGCCGACGAGCCGATGGGCGTCGAGGATCCGGCGGGACACCAGGGACGTCATCGCCGGCTCACCGGCCGGTCGCGGGGCGGCCGGGGGTCGAGCGCGGGCGCCGGCGCGGCCGGGACGGATCGGAGCATGACCACCCAGTTCCTCGTTCCACATCAATTTTGGTCCAGACCGTAACCACCATTCCCCCACCTCGTCAATGGCATGATGTCCGGCATGGAGACAACGGATGGGGCCGGCACGCCGTTCGACGCGTGGCGGCTGATCGGCGGCCTGGAGGTGGCGCTGGACGTGGACGTGCTGGTCGGGGCGTACCCGGATCGGGACGGCCCGCCCGGCACGGCGGACTCGGTGCTGGAGACGCTGGCCCGGCACCGGATCCGCGGCGCCGCGGTGGCGAGCCTGCGGGCGGCGCTGTTCGACACGCGCTCGGGCAATGACGAGGTGCTCGCCCTGGCCGCCGCCGCGCCGCGGGTCACCCCCGTCGGGGCCGTCGACCTGCGCGACCCGATCGGCGCGGTGCGCGAGCTCGACCGGCTGGCGGCGGCGGGCGCGGGAGCGGTCCGGCTGTTCCCCGACGAGCAGGGCGTCCAGGCCGGGTTCCCCAGTGTCCGGCACGTCGCCGGGCACGCGGCGCGGCTGGGGCTGACGGTGCTGACCGGCGGCGACGTACGCGCGTTCTGGCAGCCCTTCGCCGGCCTCGGCGCCACCGTGGTCTTCCTCGACACGCACTTCTACCACCTGGGCGACTTCCTGGTCGCCGCCGCGGACGAGCCCGGCTTCCACACCTCCACCCGCCTGCTCAACTCTCCCGACGCGCTGGAGCTGGCCGCCGCCGAGCTCGGCGCGGACCGCCTGCTGTACGGCTCCCGCGCCCCCCACTGCGAGCCCCTCGTCCCCCTCCTCCGCCTGGCCACCGCCGGCCTGAAGCCCGAGGAGATCGCCGCCGTGGCGGGCGGCAACGCGGCCAGGCTGCTGAGGAGGCCACAGTCATGATCATCGACGTGCACGCCCACTGGGGCCCGTGGTTCTTCACCATGGACGTGGCCGCCGCCAATCCCGCGACCATGGACCGCTACGGCATCGACCGGGCGATCGTCTCGGCCACCGAGGCCGTGATCTACGACGCCCCGGCGGGCAATCGCGCCCTGGCCGCGTTCCTGGAGACGCAGGACCGCCTGCTCGGCTACGTCACGGTGAACCCGCGCCGGCTGCGCGAGGCGGAGGCGGACCTGCGGGCGTACCTGCCGGGCGGGAGGTTCGTCGGCGTCAAGATCCACACCGACTACACGGGCTCGCCGGTGGACTCGGCGCGGATGCGGGACGCGCTGACGCTGGTGGCGGAGACGGGGCGGCCCGCGCTGGTGCACACCTGGGGCACGTCGGTGCTCGGGCTGGCGGAGCTGTGCCTGGAGATCCCCCGCCTGCGCGTGATCGCCGGCCACATGGGCGCGGACGGGCACCGGCACGCCATCGAGGCGGCGGCCGCCTGCGACCGCCTCTACCTGGAGCCCTGCTGGTCCCACGCGCCGGCCGGCCGCATCGCCGAGGTGGCGGCGGCCGTGGACCCGGACCGGCTGCTCTTCGGCACGGACGCCACGCTCATCGACCCGTCGTCGGCGTTCGGGGCGGTCGCGGCGGCGGGCCTCACCGGGGACGCCGCCGAGCGGGTCGCCTGGCGCAACGCCGCCGCCCTCTTCGATCTCCAGATTACGGCCTAGCCCGTTATCCTTACGCGGGTCGCGTCAGTCCGACCCGGCGGCGATCACCGCGGCCCGTTCCCCCTCCGGGAGGGGCGGGCCGTACGGGTCGTGGGCATGGGAGGCGGGGACGCGGCCCTCGGCGGCGGCCAGCCACAGCATCCGCTGCACGTACCCCTCCATGGGCTCGGTGAACGTGGCCCCGGCCAGCCGGTCGAGCCGCCCGGACGCCGCCTCGAACGCGCGCAGGTCGCTCTTCCCGAACGCCTCCATGACGGCGGCGGTCACCCCCACGGCCGCCGCCGCGATCCCGACCAGCGCCGCCTCGGCGCCCCACAGCAGGGACGGGCCGAACATGCGGTCCTCGCCGGTGATGGGCAGCCGCCCGGCCTCCCTGGTGAGCGCGATGACGCGCTGGCAACCCATGGCGTCCGACAGCAGGGCCGTCTTGAGCCCGGCCACTCCCGGGTGCGCCAGCAGCTCGCGCGTCGTCGCCTCCGGGCACGGGCGCGTGTAGAGGTCGAACGCGATCATCGGCAGCCGGGCCGCTCGCCACACCTCCTCGTGCAGCGCCACGCGATCGCCCGCCGAGGGGAACACCAGCACGCCGTGCGCGCCGAGGTCCGCGGCCACCCGGGCCTCCCGCGCGGCCTCCGCGGTCCCGCCGGCTCCCCCCACGCCGACCAGCACGGGAACGCCGAGGGCGACCGCGCGCTCGATCACCGCGGCGCGGACGTCCGGCGCCAGGAACGGCCCGCGTCCGGTGTGCGCGAGGACGGCCAGGCCGGCGGCGCCGTCGGCGACCAGGCCGGCGAGGTAGCGGGCGACCACGTCGAGGTCGACCTCGCCGGACGCCGTCATGGGGGTGGCCGCGGCGGCGATCAGCGCACCGCGAAGCCGATCTCGGAGAATTTGTGCCGAAATATCCACCCAAGTGAGCTTATTTGAGTCCGGTCATCGCGATGCTGTTGACCAGGTACCTCTGCAGCAGGAAGAACACCAGCAGGCACGGGATCACCGACACCGCGGCCGACGACATGAGCACCGCGAGCTGCGCCTCCTCCGTCTGCAGCGTGGTCAGGCCCACCGTCAGCGTACGGGTGGCGTCGCTCTGCCCGACGACCAGCGGCCACAGGAAGTCGTTCCAGTGCCACAGGAACACGAACACGCCGAGCGTGGCCAGGATCGGCCTGGTCAGCGGCACCACGATCGTCCAGTAGACCCGCCACTCCGACGCGCCGTCCACCTTGGCCGCGTCGAACAGCTCGTCGGGCAGGCCCAGGATGAACTGCCGCATCAGGAAGACGGCCTGCGCGTTGGCCAGCGTGGGGACGATCAGCCCCCAGAACGTGTCCACCCCTTCCAGCATGTTGACCAGCACGAACGTCGGGATGAGGGTCGCCTGGAACGGCACCATCATGGTCGCGAGCATCGTCCAGAGCAGGGTCTCGCGGCCGGGGAAGCGCTTCTTGGCGAAGGCGTACCCGGCCATGGACGCGGTGAGCAGGATGATCACCACCGACACCCCGGCGTAGACCAGCGAGTTGACCGTCCAGGTGACGAACCCGGACGCCGACAGCAATCGCGTGATGTTGTCCAGCGTGAGCGAGCCGGGCCACTGCAGGGGGATGGTCGGGGCGCCGGCCGGGGACAGCGCCACCACGAACATCGCCACGAACGGGCTCACGGTCAGCACCGCCAGCAGCGCGAGCAGCGCCGCGAGCGGCCACCCGCCCCGCCACCGGCGGCGGCGGGCCGCGGTCGCCTCCCCGGCCCCGGCGGCGCGACGGGACGCGATGCTCGTCATGTGTTCCCCCGATCGAGGAAGCGGCGCTGGACGAGGGACACGACCAGCACGATCGCGAACAGGACCATGCCCCAGGTGGCGGCGTAGCCGAAGTCGAAGGAGCGGAAGCCGTGCTCGTAGATGCCGAAGATGAGGGTGTAGGTGGCCCTGGCCGGGCCGCCGCCGGTCATCACGTACACGGTGTCGAACGTCTGGAACGCGCCGATCGTCTCGATCACCACGACGAAGAAGATGGTGGGCTTGAGCAGCGGCAGCGTGATCCGCCGGAAACGCTGCCACGCGCTCGCGCCGTCGACCCTGGCCGCCTCCAGGTAGGAGGACGGGATCGACTTGAGCCCGGCCAGCAGGATCAGCATCGAGTAGCCGAAGCCCTTCCACACCGACACCACGGCCAGCGCGGGCAGGACGACCGCCGACTCCTCCAGGAACGCGACCGGCCCGAGGTCCGCTTTGGCCAGCAGGCCGTTGATCAGGCCGTCGAACTCGTAGATCCAGCGCCAGATGATGCCCGCCAGCACGAAGCTCGTCACGTACGGGAGGAAGAGCATGCCGCGGAACAGCCCGCGCAGGAAGACGACCTGGTTGAGCAGCAACGCCGTGCCGAGTGCCACCAGCAGGGTGAGCGGCACGTAGATCGCCACGTACACGAGCGTGACCCGCAGGCTCAACCAGAAGTTCGTGTCGTCGAGCAGCCGGGCGTAGTTGTCCGCGCCGATGAAGTCCCACTCGCCGCCGATGTTCCAGTTCGTCAGGCTCATTCCCGCCGCACCAAGCGACGGGAAGATCCGGAAGACCAGGAACAGCACCAGCACGGGCAGCACGAACAGCAGGCCGGTGACCGGGTCACGCAGGCGTTGACGCACCAGGTGCCTCCCTTTCTCGCTCAGCCGCCGGAGCCGAGCAGCTGGTTCGCCTCCTTGGCGGCCGCGTCGAGCGCGGTCTTGGCGTCCTCCTTGCCGAGCAGCGCCGCCTGGATGTGCGGGGCCAGCACGCCCATGACCTGGCGGGCCTTGGGGTGGGTGTCGCCCGGGAAGGCGTACTGGAGGGACTTGGCGAACTCCTTGGACACCTCCGTCTGGCCGGGGACGGTCACGTCCGTGCGCGCCGGGAAGAAGCCGGACTCCTTGGCCAGCTCGGCGGAGACCGCGGGAGAGGAGATGTACGCGGCGAGCTTCTTGGCCGCGTCCTTGCTCGGGGAGTGCTTGGCCAGCACCAGCGCGCCGGGGATGCCGAAGGCGACGCGGGTCTTGCCTTCGAGGGGCAGGCCGATGCCGACGTTCTCGGCGCCGATGGCCGCGCCGAGCTGGTCGGCCTGGCCCGCGGTGGCGGCGTGGTACATCGCGGTCTTGCCGGCCACCAGCGTGCCGCCCTCGATGTCGTTGCCCTTGCTGGCGGTGTTCTCCGGCAGGCCGCCCACGGCCTTCAGGTCGAGCAGGAGCTGCAGGCTCTCCACGCCCTCCGGGCCGGCGAAGGCGACGCTCTTGCCGTCGGGGGCGAACACGCTGCCGCCGTTGGCCCACAGGATCGGGTAGAAGCTCTGGTTGAGGCTGACGTCGGGCTTGCCGGGGTAGTCGAGGACGGCCACCTTCTTGGCGGCCAGCTTGGGCGCGGCCTCCTTCAGCTCGGCCAGCGTCTCCGGCGCCTTGTCGACGCCCGCCTCGGCGAAGAGCTTCTTGTTGTAGATGGGCGCGGTGATCGTCTGGTAGATGGGCACGCCGTAGAGCTTGCCGCCGACGGTGAGGGCGGTCAGCGAGTTCGGCAGGTACGCGGCCTTGTCCGCGGCGACGAGGTCGTCGACCGCCTCGATCGTGCCCTGCTGGGCGTACTGGGGAATCTGGTCGGGGCCGAGCACGACGACGTCGAAGCCCTTCTTCGAGACCAGCGCGGTGGTGACCTTCTCCTGGCGGCCCTCCCACGGCTGCTGGTCGATCTTGACGTCGACCGTGGGGTTGGCGGCCTCGAAGTCCTTCTCGACCTTGCCCCAGAACGCCTGGTTCTTGGCCTGGTCCCCGATCACCGGGTACATCCAGAGGGTCACGGTGCTCTTGTCCGAGCCGCTACTGGATCCGCACCCGGCGGCCACGAGGCTCAGGGCGGCCGCAACGCCGACTGCCACTGCCTTCTTCATCGGCGGCTTCCTTTCGATAATACCGGTCCTGACCGAAACCTAGTGAGTGCCTCTTTTACGGTCAATGGTTGATGCAGGAACGTGACTACGCATGAACCCGAAATCTCGCTACTTCCTGGGCGATCAGGTCGACATGCTCGGACGTGTAGTTCTCGTTCCAGTCGATGATGAGCAGGGTGCGGCTCACCATGCGCTCGGCCTGCGGACACGGCTGCGGCACGTACCCCTCCAGAGGGTAGCGGGAGGCGCCGTAGACCGGCGCCCCCCACAGCGGCGCCCGGTTCAGCGGCTCGGCCAGATACCCGGCCCGCGCCGGGATCCCGGCCGCGGCCAGGTGCGCGGCCAGCTCCGGGGCGTCGCCGTCCGGGCACACGATCGGGAAGAGCCACCAGGCATGCCCGTCCGGACGCGGCAGCCGCAGGCCGGCGACGCCCGCGAGGGCGGACAGCAGCCGCCGGGCCGTGCGCCGGCGCGCGGCCACCACCTCGGGAAGCTTGGCCAGCTGGGCGCGCGCCACGGCGGCCTGGAGCTCCGTCATGCGGTAGTTGAGCCCGAACGCGGCGTGTGACCGCCCCGCCGCGCGGTCCCAGCCCTTGTCGGCGAACAGCCGCATCCGCCTGGCCAGCTCGTCGTCGTCGGTGATCGCCACGCCGCCGTCGCCGCACGTGATGTGCTTCCACTGCTGGAGGCTGAGGCAGCCGACCGCGCCCGCGGTGCCGGCCGGCCGGCCGTCGGGCAGCTCGGTCAGCCACGCCTGCGCGCAGTCCTCGATCAGCGTCAGGTTGTGCTCGTCGGCCAGGGCGCGCAGCTCGTCCACGCGGGCGGGCGCGCCGAACAGGTGCACCGCCATGATCGCCTTCGTCCGTGGGCCGATCAGGCCGGCCACGGCTCGCGGGTCGAGATTGCCGTCGGCCGGATCCACGTCCGCGAAGACAGGAACGGCGTTCTGCGCCAGGATGGGGGCCACGGTCCCGAAGTCCGTGATCGGCGTCGTGATGATCTCGTCTCCAGGGTCGGGCGCCGCCGCGACGACCGACAGATGGAGGGCCGCCGTGCCGGAACTGCAGGTGACCGCGTGGCGGACGCCGTACAACCGGGCGATCTCGCGCTCCAGCGCCCGCGCCTCGACGCCCCACACGGAGTTGAGCATGCCTGAGCGGATCACCCGCTCGGCGGCGGCCACCTC
Organism: Nonomuraea sp.; assembly: GCA_036276095.1. Lineage (GTDB taxonomy): Bacteria > Actinomycetota > Actinomycetes > Streptosporangiales > Streptosporangiaceae > Nonomuraea. Next base: position 7,316 of record DASUCK010000397.1, read on the forward strand.
CTCGTCGCCGAGCGTACGGCCCTCCGGCTCGGCCATGGACGGGAACTTCATCGAGCACCTCACAAGTTACAATTGCGGTCTTGACCGAAACGAGCGAGAGGAAGGCGTGGGTGGGAATCG
>DASUCK010000398.1:0-15157 GCA_036276095.1 Nonomuraea sp.
TGGCCGGGGTAGTTGATGCCGTCGGAGAACCACAGCTTGAGGGTGGCCGAGCCGGTGGCGTCCATGATGTCGACGCATTCGAGCAGGTGGTCGGTGGCCTTGCGGCGGACCCGCGCGGACGGGTTGGTGACGCTGCCCAGCTTGTAGTCGTCGTCCTGGAAGACGTTGGAGTTGATCGCGCCGATGCCGACGCCGAGGTCGCGGGCGTGCCGGGCGAGGTCGGCGTAGTCGTCGACCTTGTCCCACGGGATGTGCAGCGCGACCGTGGGCGCCACGCCCGTGTGGGCGTGCACCTGGGCGGCGTCGGCGAGCTTCTCGTACGGGTCGCGCGGCACGCCCCGCTGGGCGAAGACCTTGAAGCGGGTGCCGCTGTTGCCGTACGCCCAGGACGGCGTCTCGATGTGCTGCGCGCGGAGCGCGGCCTTGATGTCAGTCATGACTCCCCGATCAATCCAGGTGGAACACTTCGGTCAGCGGCGTCATGCCCTCGTCGGGGCGGCCGTCGAGCTCCTCGAAAAACGGCGCCATCTCGGCCTGCCAGCGGGCGTTGACCTCGGTCTCGGCCATGGCCTTCCTGGCCGCCTCGAAGTCCTCGGTCTCCAGGTAGCCGACGAGGAGGCCGTCGTCCCTGAGGAAGAGCGAGTAGTTGTGCCAGCCCGTGCGCGACAGCGCCGCTCGCATCTCCGGCCAGACGTCCTGGTGGCGTTCGCGGTACTCCGCCAGCCGCTCCGGGCGGACTTTCAGCAGGAAGCAGACGCGTTGCACCGGCTCTCCTTTCAAAACGTTTTAATACTCGTGCCAGGAACCTACGATTCCCGGTGCCCACTGTCAACGTGCCGGGTCCAGCACGACGGCGTCCCCCGCGGGCACGGCGACCTGCCGCCCCTCGGGCGTGCCCACCACCGCGTCCCGCGCGGTGTGGTTGATGGCGAACAGGTAGGACCGGCCGTCCGGGTGCGCCCTGCGCACGACCTCCACGCCGGGAGGGGCGGTGGCGGCGGGCGCCACGGCCGCCTCCGCGCAGACGGCGGCCAGCACCCTGGCCAGGCCGTCGTCCTCCAGCCGGGTGGTCAGGTAGTGGGCGACGCCGGCGCCCCACTCGTTGCGGGTCCAGGCCGGCTCGCCGGACTCGTACGCGTCCAGCACCTTCGCCCCGCCCGGGTGCGCCAGCTCGCTCCACACCGTGCCGGTCGCCCCCGAGCCCAGGCGGATCGGCCGGTCCAGCGGGAAGAACTCCTCCACCGTCACCCCCAGCAGGTCCCGCCACGCGCCCGGGTAGCCGCCCAGCCGCACCCGGTCGCACTCGTCCACGATCCCGCTGTACGGCCCCACCAGCGCCACCCCGCCCCGCCGGACGAAGCCCGCCAGGTTGGCCGCCCCCGCCTCGCTGACCAGGTAGAGCGCGGGCACCAGGACCAGGCGGTAGCCGCCCAGGTCGCCTTCCGGGTGGGCCAGGTCGCAGGTGATCCCGGCCCGCCACAGCGCGGCGTGCCAGCGCTTGGCCTCCTCGACCGGGTCGAGGTCGGCGGTGGGCTGGGCGGGGTGGTCCTGGGCCCACACGCTGGCGTGGTCGAGCAGGATGGCCACGTCCGCGGCGACCGTGCTGCCCGCCACGCCGGCGAGCCCGGCCAGCTCGGCGCCGAGCGCGACGACCTCGCGGAAGATCTTGGTGTCGGGGCCGGCGTGCGGGAGCATCGCCGAGTGCCACTTCTCGGCGCCCGCGCGCGAGGCCCGCCACTGGAAGAACATGATCCCGTCGGCGCCCCTGGCCAGGTGCTGCAGGGAGTTGCGGCGCAGCTCGCCGGGCGCCTTGGCGAGGTTGCGCGGCTGCCAGTTGACGGCGCTGGTGGAGTGCTCCATCAGCAGCCAGGGGCGGCCGCGGCCCAGCGAGCGGGCGTAGTCGGCGGCGAAGGCCAGGTCGATGTGCGGTTCGGGGCGGGCGCCGACCAGGTAGTGGTCGGTGGAGACCACGTCGAGCTCGCCGGCGAAGGACCAGCAGTCCAGGTCCCAGTGGGCGCCCGCCATGAGGTTGGTGGTCGCGGGCACGCCGGGGGCGATCGACCTGAGCAGGTCGCGCTCGGCGGCGTACAGGGCGAGGAGGGCGTCCGAGCTGAACCTGCGGAAGTCGAGCTGCTGGCCCGGGTTGGTGAAGCTGGGGGTGGCGCGCGGCGGCAGGATCTGCGACCAGTCGCCGTAGCGCTGCGACCAGAACGCCGTCCCCCAGGCGTCGTTGAGGGCGTCGAGGGTGCCGTAGCGGGCCCGCAGCCAGGTGCGGAACGCCGCCGCGGAGGTGTCGCAGTAGCAGCGGGCGTTGTGGCAGCCGTACTCGTTGTGCACGTGCCACAGCGCGAGCGCCGGGTGGCCGGCGTAGCGGCGGGCGACCCGCTCGGCCACGCGCAGCGCCTTCTCGCGGTAGACGGGCGAGCTGGGACAGAAGCCCTGCCTGCTGCCGTGGGTCAGCCGCCGCCCGTCGGCGTCCACCGGCAGCGCCTCCGGGTACGCGGCGGCGAACCAGGGCGGCGGCGAGGCGGTCGGGGTGGCGAGGTTGGCCCGGATGCCGTTCTCGGCCAGGAGGTCCATCACGCGGTCGAACCAGTCGAAGGTGAACACCCCTTCGACGGGCTCCAGCATGGACCAGGCGAAGATCCCGACGCTGACCCGGTTGACGCCGGCCGCGCGCATCAGCGCGACGTCCTGCTCCCACGTCTCCTCGGGCCACTGCTCGGGATTCCAGTCCCCGCCGTAGGCGATGACATCCGGCATGTGCCTGCCTTCCCACATCCGCTCGATCCGCCGTCGTCCCCCGGGATTAAAACGTTCATGAGCCCGCCCACACAAGCCCTCGCCTCCGGCCGCGCACGGATTTCCGCTGGCCGGCACGCGGGAAATCAGCCAGGTGGTTCCGGCGTCGACAGTCCAGGAGCGACCGTCGCGAGGGCCGCCACGGTGAACGATTCAATGCCGTCGCTGTGCCGTCCACGCAACGACCCGCGGCGACGTGGGGCGGCCGGGTGCGCCTGCCGCCCGCTGAGTGGCATCGCGCACGTTAGTACGTTTTAATGGGGCCCCATGGCCATGGTCAGCATCAAGGACGTCGCCGCGTACGCCGGCGTCTCCCCAGGCACGGTCTCCAACGTACTGAACCGGCCCGCCAAAGTCGCCCCCGCCACCCGGGAGCGCGTGGAGGCGGCCATCAGCGAGCTGGGGTTCGTCCGGCACGGCTCGGCCTCCACGCTGCGCGCCGGGCACAGCAGGACGATCGGCCTGAGCGTGATCGACATCGGCAACCCCTTCTTCACCGAGGTGGCCGCCGGCGTCGAGGACGTCGCCAGCGACCTCGGCTACGCCGTCATCCTGGGCAACTCGGCCGGCTCGACCGACAAGGAGGACCGCAACCTGCGGGTGCTGGCCGAGCACCGCGTGCGCGGCGTGCTGATCACCCCGTCCGGCGAGGACCCGGCCCGGCTCGACCGGCTGCGCGAGCACGGCATCAGCGTGGTGCTCGTCGACCACCCGGCCCACCGGCCCGACCAGTGCGCGGTCGCCGTCGACGACGTGGCGGGCGGCCGGGCCGCGGTCGCCCACCTGCTGGCCGGCGGCGCCCGCGACGTCGCCTACGTCAGCGGCCCGCTGACCATCCGGCAGTGCATGGAGCGGCGCGAGGGCGCGGCGATGGCGCTGCGGGGCGCTGGGCTCGACCCGTCCGCGCTGCGCGTGGTGGAGGCCGCGACGATGACCGCCCGCGCGGGCGAGAAGGCCGCCGCCGAGCTGATCTCCGGCACCCTGCCGGAGGCGATCTTCTGCGCCAACGACCTGCTGGCCCTCGGCGTGCTGCGGGCGCTGCTGCGGGCCGGGGTGCGGGTGCCCGACGACGTGGCGCTGATGGGCTACGACGACATCGACTTCGCCGCCGCCTCGACGGTGTCGCTGACCTCGATGCGGCAGCCGACGTACCAGCTGGGCCGGATCGCCACCGAGCTGCTGCTGGACGAGTGCGACAATCCGGAGACGCACGCGCATCAGCACATCATGTTCCAGCCGGAGCTCGTCGCGAGGGAGTCGACGCAGTGAGCCGCCGGTTCGCCGCCGTCGACCTCGGCGCCTCCAGCGGCCGGGTGATGCTGGCCGACCTGTCCGACGGCCTCCGGCTGACCGAGGCCCACCGGTTCCCCAACGGCCCGGTCCGCGTGGCCGGGCGGCTCTACTGGGACATCCTCGGCCTCTACCGCGAGATCCTGGCCGGGCTGCGGGCGGCCGGGCCGGTCTCCTCGATCGGCGTCGACTCCTGGGCCGTCGACTACGGGCTGCTGGACGAGTCGGGCGCGCTGCTGGGCAACCCCGTCCACTACCGCGACGACCGCACCCGCGGCGTGGCCGACCGGGTGGCCGCGGACGTCGGCGCGGAGGCGCTGTACGCGGTGTCCGGGCTGCAGGTGCTGCCGTTCAACACGATCTACCAGCTGCTGGCCGACCGGCTCGACCAGGCCGCCACCATGCTGTTGATCCCCGACCTGATCGGCTACTGGCTCACCGGCGAGCTGGGCGCCGAGGTGACCAACGCCTCCACCACGGGGCTGCTCGACGTACGCACCAGGACGTGGGCGTTGTCGCTGATCGAACGACTGGGCCTGCCGGCCCGGCTGTTCCCGCCGCTGCGGCAGCCGGGCGACCTGATCGGCGGGCTGCGGCGCGAGGTGGCCGCGGAGATCGGCTGGTCGGCGCCGGTCCGGGCGGTCGGCTCCCACGACACCGCCTCGGCCGTGGCCGCGGTGCCGGCGACGGGGCCCGCGTTCGCCTACATCTCGTGCGGCACCTGGTCGCTGGCGGGCGTGGAACTGCCGGGGCCGGTGCTGACGCCGGAGAGCCGGGCCGCGAACTTCACCAACGAGGCCGGCCTCGACGGCACCGTCCGCTACCTGCGCAACGTCATGGGGCTGTGGCTGCTGCAGGAGTGCCTGCGCGCCTGGCCGGACGCGGACCTGGGGGAGCTGCTGAAGGAGGCGGCCGGCGAGCGGCCGTTCGCGGCCGTGGTCAACCCCGACGAGCCGGTGTTCCTGCCGCCGGGCGACATGCCGGCCAGGATCGCGGCCGAGTGCCGCCGCACCGGGCAGCGGCCGCCGTCCACCCCCGCCGGGTACGTGCGCTGCGCGCTGGAGAGCCTGGCGCTCGGGCACCGGATGGCCGTGCGCCAGGCGATGGAGCTGTCGGGGCGCGAGGTCGAGGTCGTCCACCTGGTGGGCGGCGGGTCGCGTAACGAGTTGCTGTGCCGGCTCACCGCGGACGCCTGCGGGCTGCCCGTGGTGGCCGGGCCGGCGGAGGCGACCACGTTCGGCAACGTGCTCGCGCAGGCCCGCGCGGCCGGGCTGGTGTCCGATCTGGCGGAGATGCGCGCGCTGGTCGCCGCGGCCGAGCCGCCGCGCCGCTACGAGCCTTCCGGCGGGGCCGCCGCCTGGGCCGAGGCCGCCGCCCGCGTCTGCTGACCCCCTTCCGACCTGGGTTTTCGTCCTGTCGGTGCGGGGCAGGAAGCGGACCGGGGACATCGGGGGGTGTCATGGAGCTCGCGTGGCCGCTGCTGCGGCAACTGACCCGCGGCGACCGGTACGCGCGGGGACCCGCGGCCCGGTCGGCCACGACCGACGCGCTGCGGGCGCGTACGACCACGGCGGATCGGGTGGTCAAGTCCGTGTGCCCGTACTGCGCGGTGGGGTGCGCCCAGAACGTGTACGTGCGGCAGGAGAAGGTCGTCCAGATCGAGGGCGACCCCGACTCGCCGGTCAGCCGGGGGCGGCTGTGCCCGAAGGGGGCGGCCAGCCTCCAGCTCACCACCGACTCCGGCCGCCGGCGCAAGGCGCTCTACCGGCCGCCGGGCGGCGCCGACTGGCAGGAGATCGACCTGGCCACGGCCATGGACATGATCGCCGACCGGATCATCGCCACCCGCCGCGAGACCTGGGAGTGGGAGCACGACGGCCGGCGCACGGCCCGCACGATGGGCATCGCGAGCCTGGGCGGCGCCACGCTGGACAACGAGGAGAACTACCTCATCAAGAAGCTGCTGACGGCGCTCGGCGTGGTCCAGATCGAGAACCAGGCGCGGGTGTGCCACAGCTCGACCGTGGTGGGGCTGGGGGCGTCGTTCGGGCGGGGCGGCGCGACCACGTTCATGCAGGACCTGCAGCATTCCGACTGCGTGGTCATCCAGGGCTCCAACTTCGCCGAGGCGCACCCGGTGGGCTTCCAGTGGGTGATGGAGGCCAAGGCGCGCGGCGCGGTGATCATCCACGTGGATCCGCGGTTCACGCGTACGAGCGCGCTGGCCGACCTGCACGTGCCCATCCGGGCCGGGTCCGACGTGGCCTTCCTCGGCGGGATCATCCATTACGTCCTGGAGAACGACCTGCACTTCCACGAGTACGTCGTCAACTACACCAACGCGGCGGCCGTCCTGCGCGAGGACTACCGCGACGCCGAGGACCTCGACGGCGTGTTCTCCGGCTTCAACTCCGGCAACCGCACCTACGACCACGACAGCTGGCAGTACGAGGGCATGGAGGCCGTCGCCGCCTCCGGGGACAGAGATCTCGACTTCGAGCGGCGCGTGGGCCGGGAGCCGCCGGGCCGCGGCGAGGTGCACGGCGGCACCGGCGCGCCCATGGACGGCGAGCCCCACCGCGACGAGACGCTGCGCCACCCCCGGTGCGTGTTCCAGGTGCTCAAGCGCCACTACGCGCGCTACACGCCGGAGATGGTGGAACGGGTGTGCGGGGTGCCGCGCCCGCTGTTCGAGCAGGTGTGCCGCCACCTGACGGACAACTCGGGGCCCGACCGCACGTCGGAGTTCGTCTACGCGGTCGGCTGGACCCAGCACAGCGACGGCTCGCAGTTCATCCGCACGGCGAGCATCCTGCAGCTGCTGCTGGGCAACATCGGCCGCCCCGGCGGCGGCATCCAGGCGCTGCGCGGCCACGCCAGCATCCAGGGCTCCAGCGACGTGCCCACGCTGTTCAACCTGCTGCCGGGCTACATCCCGATGCCGTACGCGCACGAGAACGAGCGCCTGGTCGACTTCCTGCAGGGCGACGCGCCGCACAGGGGCTTCTGGGCCAACATGCCCTCCTACCTGGTGAGCCTGCTCAAGGCCTGGTGGGGCGAGGCGGCCCGGCCCGACAACGACTTCGCCTTCTCCTACCTGCCCCGCCTGACGGGATCGCACAGCACGTACGACACGGTGCTGGCGCAGCTGGAGGGCACCTGCAAGGGCTACATCCTGCTCGGCGAGAACCCGGCGGTCGGGTCGGCGAACGCGAAGATGCAGCGCCTCGGCATGGCCAACCTCGACTGGCTGGTGGTGCGCGACCTCAACCTGATCGAGAGCGCCACCTGGTGGAAGGACGGCCCGGAGATCGAGACCGGCGAGCTGCGCACCGAGGACGTCCGCACCGAGGTGTTCTTCCTGCCCGCCGCCTCCCACACCGAGAAGAGCGGCAGCTTCACCAACACCAACCGGCTGCTCCAGTGGCACCACCAGGCGGTCGAGCCGGAGGGCGACTGCCGCAGCGACCTGTGGTTCATGTACCACCTGGGGCGGATCATCCGGGCGAAGCTGGCCGGCTCGCGCGACCCGATGGACGCGCCGGTGCTCGACCTCACCTGGGACTACCCGGAGCTGGGCGAGGTCGCCGAGCCGGACGCCGAGGCGGTGCAGGCCGAGATCAACGGCTGGGACGCCCAGGGGCGGCCGCTGTCCGGCTACCACGAGCTCAGAAGCGACGGCTCCACCGTGTGCGGCTGCTGGATCTACTGCGGCGTGCGCGCCGACGGCGTCAACCAGGCGGCCCGCCGCAAGCCGGCCGCCGAGCAGGACTGGATCGCCGCCGAGTGGGCGTGGGCCTGGCCGGCCAACCGGCGCATCCTCTACAACCGGGCCTCGGCCCGGCCCGACGGCAGCCCGTGGAGCGAGCGCAAACGGCTCGTCTGGTGGGACGGCAGCCGCTGGACCGGCTACGACGTGCCCGACTTCGAGGTGGACAAGAGCCCCGGCTACCGGCCGCCGCCGGGCGCGACCGGCGTGGCGGCACTGTCGGGCATCGACCCGTTCATCATGCAGGCCGACGGCAAGGGCTGGCTGTTCGCGCCCGCGGGCGTGGTGGACGGGCCGCTGCCGACCCACTACGAGCCGCAGGACTCGCCGGTGGCCAACCCGTTGTACGGCCACCAGCGCAACCCGGCCCGCAAGCTCTACCCGCACGAGGCCAACCGGTACCATCCGAGCGGCGACGAGCCGGGCGCCTCGGTGTACCCGTACGTGGTGACGACGTACCGGCTGACCGAGCACTTCACGGCGGGCGGCATGAGCCGGCACACGCCGTACCTGGCCGAGCTGCAGCCGGAGATGTTCTGCGAGGTCTCGCCGGAGCTGGCGGCCGAGCGCGGGCTCGTCCACGGCGACTGGGCCACGATCATCACCGCGCGCAACGCCATCGAGGCCCGCGTGCTGGTCACCGACCGGATGCCGGCGCTGCGCCTGGACGGGCGGGTGGTGCACCAGATCGGGCTGCCGTTCCACTTCGGCCCCAACGGGCTGGTGCGCGGCGACGCGGCCAACGAGCTGTCGTCGATCTCGCTCGACCCCAACTCCCACATCCAGGAGGTCAAGGCCCTGTCGGCGGACATCCGGCCGGGGCGGCGGCCGCGCGGCGCGGCGCTGCCGGAGCTGGTCCTGTCCTACCAGCGGCAGGCCGGCGTGACCGGCGATACCGGGACGGAGGCCTGAGCCGTGGAAGAGCAGCCCACCCCGGGCCGCGTGGGGTTCTTCACCGACACCAGCATCTGCATCGGCTGCAAGGCGTGCGAGGTGGCCTGCAAGGAGTGGAACGCGCTCCCCGAGGACGGCCTGGCCTTCACCGGCATGTCGTACGACAACACGGTGAGCCTCGGCGCCGACACCTGGCGGCACGTGGCGTTCGTCGAGCAGCGGCGCCCGCTCGGCCACCAGGAGCCCGGCGTCGGCGACATGGACTTCCGCTGGCTGATGGCCTCCGACGTGTGCAAGCACTGCACGCAGGCCGCCTGCCTCGACGTCTGCCCGACCGGGTCGCTGTTCCGCACCGAGTACGGCACCGTCGTGGTGCAGGAGGACGTCTGCAACGGCTGCGGCTACTGCGTGCCGGCGTGCCCGTTCGGGGTGATCGGCAAGCGGGAGACCACCGGCACGGCGGCCAAGTGCACCATGTGCTACGACCGTCTCGGCGCCGGCCAGGAGCCGGCCTGCGCCAAGACCTGCCCGACCGACTCCATCCAGTTCGGTGACCTGGAGGAGCTGCGCGACCGCGCCGCCCGCCGCCTGGAGCAGGTACGGGAGGCCGGCGTCGCCTCGGCCCGCCTGTACGGCCACGACAGCGGCGACGGCGTCGGCGGCACCGGCGCGTTCTTCCTGCTGCTCGACGAGCCCGAGGTGTACGGCCTGCCGCCGGACCCCGTGGTGACCACCAGAGACCTGCCGTCGATGTGGCGGCACGCCGGCGCCGCCGCCCTGGCCCTGCTGGCCGGGGTGGCCGCGGCGGCCTTCGCCAGGAGGGGATCATGAGCCAGACCGACGTGCGGCTGGACGGCTCGCCGGGCCTGCGGACCGACCGGGAGGCCACACCGGGGTCCGCGGGCGCGAGGCGCGAACGCCCGATCCCGCCCGGCGCGGCCCGCGAGCGCGTCGTGGAGCCGACGCCCGACTCCTACTACGGCCTGCCCATCCTGAACGAGCCGACGTGGCAGGCGCACGACATCGCCGGCTACCTGTTCCTCGGCGGCCTGGCCGGGGCCTCCTCCGCGCTGGCGGCCGCGGCCGAGCTGACCGGCCGGCCGGCTCTGGCCAGGGCGGCCAAGGTGGGGGCGCTGGGCGCGCTCGGCGGCTCGCTGTACGCGCTGATCCACGACCTGGGGCGGCCGGCGCGGTTCCTCAACATGCTGCGCGTGTTCAAGGTGACCTCGCCGATGAGCGTCGGCACCTGGATCCTGAGCGCGTACGGGCCGCAGGCCGGGTGCGCGGCGGCCACCGACCTGACCGGGCGGTTCCCGCGGCTGGGGCGGGCGGCCACGGTGGGGGCCGGGGTGGCGGGGTCGGCGGTGGCGACGTACACGGCGGCGCTGATCTGCGACACCGCGGTGCCGACCTGGCACGAGGGCTACCGCGAGATGCCGTTCCTGTTCGCCGGCTCGGCGATGAGCGCGGCGGGCGGGCTCGGCATGCTGGCCGCGCCGCCGGCCGAGGCGGGCCCGGCCCGGCGGGCGGCGCTGCTCGGCGCCGTCGCCGAGTGCGCCGCGGCGACCCGCATGGAGCGGCGGCTGGGCCCGCTGGCCGAGCCGCTCCAGCGCAGCCGGCTGCTGAAGGCCGGGGAGGCGCTGGCGCTGGCCGGCGCGGTGGCCGGGATCACGCTCGGGCGGCGCAGCCGGATCGCCGCCGCGGCGGCCGGCGCGGCGCTGCTGGCGGGGTCGGCCTGCACCCGGTTCGGGATCTTCCGGGCGGGGATGGAGTCGGCCAACGACCCCGGGCACACCGTCCAGCCGCAACGCAGGCGGCTGGCATTGAAGAGGAAGGAATCCGCGTGAACCGCAAGATCATCGAATATCTGCCGTTCCTCGGCATCGTGCTGGCCGTCTGCACGGCGTCGTGGCTGGCCGGGCGCAGTCTGCCGGCTCCCGCACGCCGGTAGGCGTACGGGACGTACGATCATGCAATGACCGAACAGACCGAGACGACGCCTGCCTGGCTGTCACCGGAAGAACTTGAGTCCGTGCGCGGCCGCATGCCGATCCTCTACGTCGACGCCGTGCCGGTGCGCGTCGACGAGACCGGCGTGGTGACCCACGTCGGGCTGCTGCTGCGCATCGCGTCGGACGGCACGGTCAGCCGCGCGCTCGTCTCAGGGCGGGTGCTCCACCACGAGCGGATCCGCGACGCGCTCATGCGCCACCTGGAGAAGGACCTCGGCCCGGTGGCGCTCCCCCGCGTCCCCGCCTCGCCGCAGCCGTTCACCGTCGCCGAGTATTTCCCGACGGCCGGCGTCACGCCTTACCATGACCCGCGCCAGCACGCGGTGTCGCTGGCCTACATCGTGCCCGTCGCGGGCGACTGCCGGCCCCGGCAAGACGCCCTCGACCTCGTCTGGTTCACCCCCGAGGAGGCCGCCTCGCCGGCGGTCCAGCAGGAGATGACCGGCGGGCAGGGGGTGCTGCTGAAGCAGGCCCTGGCCCACGTCGGCCGGCTGCCCTGACGGCTCAGGGCCGCTCGGCGCCCCCGCGCACCCAGCGGTAGAGCGGGTCGCCGGGGCAGCTCGTCTCGTAGCCGTCGCGGTGGCCCTTGACCTCGCGGCCGGCCTCGCCGTGCTCGCGCAGGTGTTCGATGGCGTCGACCAGGGCGTGGAGCAGGTCGTCGTTGGGCTCGGTGAAGCCGGAGCTGCCGAGCAGCGCGAGCACGGCGTAGTGGCCGGAGTTGAGGCCGGCGCCGTTGGCGGCCGGCAGCGCGTGGGGGCCGCGGCCCATGAACGTGCGCCGGTGGGGGCAGCACACCAGGTTGTAGCCCAGGTCGATGTACCGCTCGCCGCGGCCGCCCGACATGTGCATGCGCTGGATGTCCCTGACCAGGTCGATGCAGCGGTCGTGGTTGCCGGGCTCGGCGAGATCCGCGGGCACCTTGCCGCCGGTGTAGTGGATCTTCACGCCGTGGGTGGAGGACAGGCGGGTGTAGCCGGCGGTCGGCTCCTTCGCCCGCCACTCCGAACGGGTGATCAGCTTCATTAGTTCGTCTCTCCTGGTTGACTATCGTGTATGACCAGGGTGACAACTTTACGTGGCTATGTCATTACTCAATGTCACTAGAGTGGGGTGCCGCCCGGGTGAGGGTTCCATGCCAGGTCACCGCTCACCCGGGCGCTCAGACGTCGGCGGCCGTGACCGGGCGGTGCGCCCTGCGGAACAGCTGCGGCCGCCCCCTTGCCTCGAACGCCGCCCGGGCGACCGGCCGGCCCCGGCCCTTGGGCGGCAGCGGGAAGCCGACCGAGATGGCCATGCCGGGGTCGACCCGCTCCACGGTGTGGGCGCGGGACCGGCGCGGCCCGTCCAGGCCGAGGTCGACCCGCTCCCAGGGCACGGTGGAACCGTTGTGCAGGGTCACCACGAGCTGGTCGCCGACGACCTCCGTCCGCAGCCCGTACGGGATCCGCGGGTCGTCGCCGATGGCGGCGTCGAGGGTGGCCATCAGGTCGGCGGCCAGGTCGGGGCGCGCCGCGGCGAGGTCGACGCGCTCCCCCGGGTCGTTGGTCAGGTCGTACAGCTCGACGCGGCCCCCGGGGCCGGCGCCGGCGATGTTCGGGGCGAACCTGACCGCCTTCCACCGGCCGCGGCGGATCGCCTGCGCCTTCCCCGGCCGGTTCCACACCAGGTGGTCGTGCCTGGGCGCGTCGTGGCCGGTGAGCAGGCCGCGGAAGGAGCGACCGTCGAGGTTGGCCGGCACCGGCACGCCGGCCAGGTCGGCCAGCGTCGGCAGCAGGTCCCACGCGGCCACCGCCTGCCGGACCACGCGCGGCCGCAGCGCGGGCGACCAGGCGATGAGCGGCACGCGGATGCCGCCCTCGTACACGTCGCGCTTGTCGGCGCGGTAGGGGCCGTTGGAGTCGAACAGCGCCGGCGTCACGCCCTTCTCCCGATGGGGGCCGTTGTCGCTGGTGAACAGCACCAGCGTGCGCTCGGCGACGCCGGCCTCGCGCAGCGCGGCCAGGAGCGCGGCCACGTCGTGGTCGAGCCGGGTCACCTGGGCGGCGTGCCGCCGGTTGGGCTCGCTCCAGGGCCTGTCCTCGTACGGGCCGGCGTCGCCGTCGACGACGCTCGGCGAGTGCGGCAGGTTGGTGGCGAAGTAGAGGAGGAACGGGTCGTCGCCGCGGTTCTTGATGAACTCGACGGCCCGCCGGCGGAACAGGTTCGGCGCGTACGTCCGGCCGTCGAGGCGTACCTGCTCGCCGTTGTGCCACAGGTACTTGGGGAAGTACTGGTGGGCGTGGCGGTGGCCGACGTAGCCGAAGAACTCCTCGAAGCCGCGCGCGTTCGGGTGGGAGGCCTGGCCGGCCCGCTCGGGGCCGAAGCCCCACTTGCCGATGCAGGCGGTGCGGTAGCCGGACAGCTGCAGCAGCTCGGCGAAGGTCAGGTCGGCGTCGGTGAGGGCGAGCTGCGGGCCGCCCTCGGGGTTCTCCCGGACGGTGGAGTGGCCGGCGTGCAGCCCGGTGAGCAGGGAGCAGCGGGACGGCGCGCAGAGCGGCGCCCCCGAGTACGCCGTGGTGAACCTGACCCCCTCGGCCGCCATCCGGTCCAGGTGGGGCGTCTTGATCAGACGCTGACCCTGGCTGCCGATCTCGCCCCACCCGAGGTCGTCGGCCAGGATGACGACCACGTTGGGACGCGACGGCAGGCCGCCGCCCGGGGCGGAGGCCCGGACGGCGGACGGTAGGACTGACGGCGCTGCGAGGCCGGCGAAGGCGCCGGCCAGTAAAGCGCGACGGGAGGGCCGATTGATCACGACGGGCAACATATCGGAGGCCAGGGCGAACGGCGGGCGAATGGCCGGCGAACTTCGGTCACAGACTGGCAACCGTCACCGTCAGGTGCGGTCTCACAGGTAGCCCCACGTCCGGCAGATGTCGTGCAGGGCCTCGGGCACCTCGTCGGGGCGGGGCAGCGGCCGGCCGGCCACGACGGTGCCGGAGCGGATCTTGTCGCGCCAGTCGCCGATGCCCTTGACGAACGCGCCGTGATCCTTGTCGCCGTAGGTGAGCATCCCCGGCTCCCACTCGACGCCGAGGAACCGGCACAGCCGGCGCAGCTCGGCCTCCGGGTCGGCGACCAGGTCCTCGTACCGGATGGTGTGGCCGTCCAGGTGGGCGCGGGCCTCCTCCAGGGAGGTCATGTAGCTGAGCGTGCGCGGCACGGCCTCCTCCACGGGCCGCTTGACCGGGTCGGCCTCGTGCCACGACTGCACGATCGAGGCCGGGTGGCGCAGCAGGAAGACGAAGCGCGCGTCGGGCCAGGCGGTGGAGATGCGCTTCCAGACGAACACGTTGCTCGGCGTCTTCTCGCACAGGATCGGCTTGCCGCTGCGAGCCAGCTCGCGGTGGAGCATGCGGTCCCAGACGATGTGCTCGATGTCGCTGTGGGTGTGGCCGAGCAGGCCCATGGCCTGGCGTACGGGGTCGGTGCCGAGCCCGACGGTGATGCGCCGGAAGTGCGTCTCGATCGGCGCGTGCACCCGGGGGTGGCTGTTGAGCATGACGCGCAGCAGCGTGGACCCCGACCGCACGGACGACAGCAGGAAGACGGGCTCGCGCAGCAGCCGGTCGTGGACCGGGTCGGCGGGCGGGCGCACCGCGTCGCCGGGGAGCCGCCGCAGCTCCAAGGGAGGCGTGGCGGGCTTCTGAGGGGGGTCCTTCCGCAGCCGCCGCGTCAACGTGTATCCGGTCAGGCCCTCAAGCGTCGCGTTGGCCCGGTACTTCCAGCTCATGGGGCTACAAGGTAGAGACGACCCGTGAACCGCAGGTGAACACCGTCTGTGAACCTAGTGCTCGTGGCCGTGCACCACCGCGTACGTGGCCCGCAGAGCCTCCATCGAGGCGTCGTACGAGGCCTGCGCCACCCCCGTGAACAGGCAGTCGACCACCATGAGCTGGGCGATGCGGCTGCCCAGCGCGCCGGCGCGGAACGGGCTCTCCCGCGCGGCCGTGGTGAGCGTCACGTCGGCCGAGCCGGTCAGCGGCGAGCCGGGGAAGTTGGTGATCGCCACGGTGGCGGCGCCGGACCGGCGGGCGATGGCGAGGAACTCGGCGGTGGCGGCGGTGGCGCCGCTGTGGGAGATGCCCACGGCCACGCAGGTGCCGTCGAGCGTGGCGGCGGCGGTCCAGGCCGAGTGGGCGTCGGGCCAGTTGACGGCGGTGCGGCCGATGCGGGAGAGCTTCTGCTGCAGGTCGAGCCCGACCAGGGCGCTCGCGCCGACGCCGAAGGTGTCGATGCGGCGGGCGCCGCCGACGAGTGCCACGGCCGTGCCGAGGGCGGTCATGTCGAGCGCGCGTGCGGTGTCGGTGATGGACAGCGTCTCGTTCATGGCGATCTTGGAGACGACGCC
>DASUCK010000399.1:0-43215 GCA_036276095.1 Nonomuraea sp.
TCCTCGCCCGACCGGGCACGCACCGGCACCAGGTCGAGCGAGCTGAGGATCGCCTCAAGCGCGATGAGGTTTTCCTCTCGGTCATCGACCAGCAGGATCTTCGCACGATCCGGCATCGATCACGCCCCTTCGGCTGATGAGTCGGACGTGGCGCCACGGCCGCGGCTGAGCCAGCCCCGCAGGCGTTCGAGCAGCCGGTCGACGTCTACCGGCTTGGGGACGTAGTCGGACGCGCCCGAGGCGATGCTCTTCTCGCGATCACCCCGCATGACCTTGGCGGTCAAGGCGATGATCGGCAGATCGGCGAACTGCGGCATGCGCCGGATGGCCGAGGTCGTGGCCCACCCGTCCATTTCCGGCATCATGATGTCCATCAGCACGAGCGCGACGTCCTCGTTGCGTTCGAGCTGCTCGATCCCCTCTCTGCCGTTCTCAGCGTAGACGACTGTGGAGCCGTGTCGCTCCAGGACGCTGGTCAGCGCGAACACGTTGCGGATGTCGTCGTCCACGATGAGGATCTTGGCGCCGTTGAGGGGGTCGTCGCCCTGCCACTGGGCCGGGGTCTCCACCGGCGGCTCGACCAGCTCGGGCATCGGCAGGTCGAGCGGCAGCGGCGGCTCGGGCATCGAGGCCGTGGCGGGCTCCTCCGACGGCGTCGTCATGAGCTGCCGGCGTGCCACGCCGCCGTCGGTCGCGGCCAGCGGGCCGGTGTAGGAGGCCGGCAGGTAGAGGATGAACGTGCTGCCCTGGCCGAGCTCGCTGTCGACGTGGATCTCGCCGCCGAGCAGCCGGGCGATGTCGCGGCAGATGGCCAGGCCGAGGCCGGTGCCGCCGTACTTGCGGCTCGTGGTGCCGTCGGCCTGGCGGAACGCCTCGAAGATGACGTCCCGCTTGTCGGGCGCGATGCCGATGCCGGTGTCGATCACCTGGAACGCCAGCAGGTCGCGGGCGTCGTGGAGGGTGTCGTCGTCGAAGTCGACGCCCGGCGGCGCCATCGACACCCGCAGCTTGACCTCGCCGCGCGGGGTGAACTTCACCGCGTTGGACAGCAGGTTGCGCAACACCTGCTGCAGGCGCTGCTCGTCGGCCCGCAGCTCGTGGGGCACGTCGGGTTCGACCTCGACGCCGAAGGCCAGGCCCTTGTCCTGCGCCAGCGGCGCGAACGCGGCCTCCAGCAGGTCGACCATCTTCGGCAGCGACACCTGGATCGGGTGGATGTCCATCCGGCCTGCCTCGACCTTCGACAGGTCGAGCATGTCGTTGATCAGCTGGAGCAGGGCCGAGCCCGCGCTGTGGATCGTCCGGGCGAACTCGACCTGCTGCGAGGTCAGGTTGCCCTCGGCGTTCTCGGTCAGCAGCTTGGCCAGGACGAGCAGGCTGTTGAGCGGCGTGCGGAGCTCGTGGGACATGTTGGCGAGGAACTCGGACTTGTAGCGCGAGGACACCGCCAACTGCTCGGCCCGCTCCTCCAGCGTGCGGCGGGCCTGCTCGATCTGGAAGTTCTGGATCTCGATCGCGCGGTTCTGCTTGGCCAGCAGCGCCGCTTTGTCCTCCAGCTCGGCGTTGGACCTGCGCAGCTCCTCCTGCTGGCGCTGCAGCTCGTCGGAGCGCTCCTGCAGCTCGCGGGTGAGCCGCTGGGACTCGGTGAGCAGGTCTTCGGTGCGGGAGTTGGCGATGATCGTGTTCATCGTGACGCCGATGGTCTCGACGAGCTGCCGCAGGAAGTCGAGGTGCACCTCGCCGAACGGCGTGAACGAGGCGAGTTCGAGCACGCCCAGCACGCGGTTCTCGAACAGGATCGGCAGCACCACGATCTGCGCGGGCGTGGACTGGCTGAGCCCGCTGTCGATGGTGATGAACTGCGGCGGCACGTCGTCGAGCACGATGTGCCGGCCCTCGGCCGCGGCCTGGCCGACGATGCCCTCGCCGATCGCGAAGCGCTGGCGCGGCGCCCGGTCGGGGCGGACGCCGTAGCCGCCGATCAGCACCAGCTCGTGGTCGCCTTCGGCGTCGATGCCGTAGAAGGCGCCGTAGCGGGCCGAGACCAGCGGGGTCAGCTCGCTCATCGTGAGCTTGGCCACCTCGTACAGGTCGCGGTGGCCCTGCATGAGCCGGGAGATGCGGGCCAGGTTGGACTTGAGCCAGTCTTGCTCCTGGTTGGCCTGGGTGGTCTCGCGGAGGTTGGCCACCATCGAGTTGATGTTGTCCTTCAGCTCCGCCAGCTCGCCCTGCGCCTCGACGGCGATCGAGCGGGTCAGGTCGCCGCGGGCCACGGCGCTGGTCACGGTGGCGATGGCGCGCACCTGCGTGGTGAGGTTGCCGGCCAGCTCGTTGACGCTCTCGGTGAGGCGCTTCCACGTGCCCTCGACGCCCTCGACCCGCGCCTGCCCGCCGAGCTGGCCCTCCGAGCCGACCTCGCGGGCCACGCGGGTGACCTCGGCGGCGAACGACGACAGCTGGTCGACCATGCGGTTGATGGTGGTCTTCAGCGCGAGGATCTCGCCCTGGGCGTCGACGTCGATCTTGCGGGTGAGGTCGCCGTTGGCGACCGCCGTCGTGACCTCGGCGATGTTCCGCACCTGGTACGTCAGGTTGTTGGCCATCGAGTTGACGTTGTCGGTGAGGTCCTTCCAGACGCCCGACACGCCCTGAACCCGTGCCTGGCCGCCGAGCTTGCCCTCGGTGCCGACCTCGCGGGCGACGCGGGTGACCTCGTCGGCGAAGGACGACAGCTGGTCGACCATCGTGTTGAGGGTGTCCTTCAGCTGCAGCATCTCGCCCTGGGCGTCGACGGTGATCTTCTTCGACAGGTTGCCCTGGGCCACCGCGGACGAGACCGCCGCGATCTGGCGTACCTGCGAGGTGAGGTTGTTGGCCATGGAGTTGACGTTGTCGGTGAGGTCCTTCCAGACCCCGGACACGCCGCGCACCTGCGCCTGGCCGCCGAGCTGGCCTTCGGTGCCGACCTCGCGGGCCACGCGGGTGACCTCGGAGGCGAACGACGACAGCTGCTCGACCATCGTGTTCATGGTCGACTTGAGCTCCAGGATCTCGCCCTGGGCGTCGACGTCGATCTTGCGGGTGAGGTCGCCGTTGGCGACCGCGGTGGTCACCTGGGCGATGTTGCGCACCTGGTAGGTCAGGTTGTTGGCCATGGAGTTGACGTTGTCGGTGAGGTCCTTCCAGACGCCCGACACGCCCTTCACCTCGGCTCGGCCGCCGAGCTTGCCCTCGGTGCCGACCTCGCGGGCGACGCGGGTGACCTCGTCGGCGAAGGACGACAGCTGGTCGACCATCGTGTTGAGGGTGTCCTTCAGCTGCAGGATCTCGCCCTGGGCGTCGACGGTGATCTTCTTCGACAGGTTGCCCTGGGCCACCGCCGTCGCCACGGTCGCGATGCTGCGTACCTGGGAGGTGAGGTTGTTGGCCATGAAGTTGACGTTGTCGGTCAGGTCCTTCCAGACCCCCGACACGCCCGTGACCTGCGCCTGGCCGCCGAGCTGGCCTTCGGTGCCGACCTCGCGGGCCACGCGGGTGACCTCCTCGGCGAAGCCGGACAGCTGGTCGACCATCGTGTTGACGGTGTTCTTCAGCTCGAACATCTCGCCCACGGCGTCGACGGTCACCTTGCGGCTCAGGTCGCCCTTGGCCACCGCCGTGGTCACCACCGCGATGTCGCGCACCTGCGCCGCCACGCGCGACGACATCGTGTTGACGGCCTCGGTGAGGTCGCGCCAGCTGCCGGACATGCCACGCAGATTGGCGCTGCCGCCCAGCCGGCCTTCGGTGCCGGCCTCGCGGGCGACCCTGGTCACCTCGGAGTTGAACAGCGCGAGCTGGTCGACCATGCCGTTGATGGCCTTGCCGAGGCGGCGCACCTCGCCGCGGGCCGACCGGTCGAGGTCGATGCGCCGCGACAGGTCGCCCTTGGCGACGGCGTCGATCACGTCGGCCGCGCCGCTCACCGGGCTGACCAGCGCGTCGATGAGCTGGTTGACCGACTCGACGCTCTCCGCCCACGCGCCGACACCCGGGCCCGGCGTCAGCCGCTCGCCGAACCGGCCTTCCTTGACCACTTCTTTACGTACGCGCACCAGCTCGTTCGCCAGGTGCTCGCGGCGGTCGGCGACCTCGTTGAGCAGCAGCCGGACTTCGCTCATGATCCCGGGAGGGGCGTGGGGCACCCGACGCCGGAAATCGCCGTCACGCCAAGCGAAGAGGGTCTCCAGGATGGGGACGAGATCCGACTCGGTGTACGTCCTCTCCTCTGGGCTCGGCGCGGCTTTGGCCGTGGTCATGGGGCCTCCTTCACTCGCTGCGGGCCTCGGCGAGTGATTCAAGTCTGTCACGATGAGTAGCTCGTAGTCCTGTCCTTGGATTTACCCCAAGTCAGCGGGAAGTGTGGTAGGCACGTTGGGATGACTGCATCTCCCCATGCGGTGCTCGCTGCGACGTTCGCGCCCGGTGAGTCCGCTGTGACGGCCGCGATGAGGTTCACGCGCGAGGTGATGACCGCGTGGGCCACCGGTGGCGTGCTCCACACCGCTGAACAAGTTGCGGGTGATTTGGCCGAGCAAGTCGCTGACGAGCCGTTTGAGGTGATTTGGAAGCATCTTGGGGATGCCGTACAGATCGAGTTCCGCCAGCGCGGCGTCTCCGCGAGTGATCCGAAGGCTCCTTCCGCGCACGTCGAGGAGTGGGGAGTCACCTTTGCGGGCGATTCCCGTGTCCATTGGGCAAGGCTCACGCTACCTGGCTCTCCGGAGAGAGTGGCAGCCGAATGGCTGGAGGAGAGCTCCCGCGGGCCCCACTGGCTGGGGTTCCTGGCCGACGCCAGCGACCTGCTGGCCGGCACCCTCGACCCCGACATGGTACCGGCGATCATCGCCCAGGTCGTGGTGCCGCGGCTGGCGAGCTGGTGCGCCGTCTACACCTCCGACGGCGCGACCGGGCCGCTCCGGCTCGTCTACCTGTGGCACGCCGACGAGGCCAGGATCGACGGGCTGCGCGAGCAACTCACCGACATGGACGTCGCCGCCGCCGACACCCGCGTCACCTCCGCCCTCCACCTGAGCGACTCACAGGTGCTCGCCGTGCCGCTGACGGCGCGCGGGCGCGGCCTCGGCATGATGTGCCTGGGCCGGCCCGACCGGTTCCCCGACGAGGTCATCCAGTTCGCCGAGGACATCGGCAGGCGGGCCGCCCTCGCCATGGACAACGCCCGGCTCTACGCCCAGCAGGCCGCCGCCAACCGGGCGCTCCAGCGCAGCCTGCTGCCGCCCAACGAGCCCGACGTCCCCGGCCTCGACTACGGCGTCATCTACGAGCCCGCGGGCGAGGTCAACGAGGTCGGCGGCGACTTCTACGACCTGTTCAAGGCCGGCGACGACTCCTGGCGCTTCGCCATCGGCGACGTCTGCGGCACCGGCCCCGAGGCCGCCGCCGTCACCGGGCTCGCCCGGCACACGCTGCGGCTGCTGGCGCGGGAGGGGTACGGCGTGGCGGCCGTGCTCGGGCGGCTCAACCAGGCGATCCTCGAAGAAGGGGAGCGGGCGCGGTTCCTGACCCTGCTCCACGGTGACATCACCCCCGTGGAGACCGGGCTGGAGATCCGGATGGTGTCGGCCGGCCACCCCGAGGCGCTGCGGCTCAAGCCGAACGGCAAGGTCGAGGCGGTCACCACGCCTCAGTCGCTGCTCGGCGTCTTCCACGAGGTCGTCTTCGAGGCCGACACCGTCCACCTCGACCATGGCGACGTGCTGCTCGCCGTCACCGACGGGGTCACCGAACGCCGCTCGGGTGGCCGCCTGCTGGACGACGACGGCGGCCTCGCCAAACTGCTGGCCGAGTGCGCGGGGCTGTCGGCCAGGGCGGTGGCCGAACGCATCCGCCGGGGCGCCGCCGAGTTCGCCTCAGAACCCAGCGCCGACGACCTCGCCATCGTCGTCCTCCGCGCCCTCTGACGAACCCAGGTGAGAGGGGTTCGTGGCCGAGACGAAGGTGCGGCCCGCGAGACGTGAGCCTTTCGGCGTGGGCGGGCCTCAGCCGCCGCTCAGACGCGCGCAGCGGGCCGCACCTTGCCCCGCGCGTCCACGGGGACCGCAGCGCTCACGTCGACCACAGAAACGATCTCAGCGCTCTCCTCGCTCGCAAGGGTCTCGCTGGCGCCGGGCCTCGCTGGCGCCGGGCCTCGCTCTCTCCCCGCGCGACCCTCGTCTCCGCGCGACCCTCGTCTCCTCGGGTGACCGAGGAACCAAGCCCGGGTCCCGTCAGCGGGGGTCCACGTGCTTTCTGGCGAACTCCAGTTGCAGGGACATCTGGGCGATCCGTTCGGAGACCACCAGGGAGCCGCGGATGGCGTCGTACATGTACAGCTCGTGCTCGCGGCCGTGTTCGGCGAGTTTGGCGACGTACTTCTCGATCTGGCGGAGCGGGCAGCGGGTGTCGTTCTCGCCGGCGAGGATCAGCAGCGGGCTTTTGACCTGGTCCACGTACGTGATGGGAGAGCTGGCGGCGTAACGGCCGGGGTGTTCGTCGGGGGAGCCGCCGAACAGCGCGCGGTGGTAGGCGCGCAGGCTCTCGGCCTCGTCCTCGTACGACGTCTGGTGGCAGGCGATCGGGACGGCGGCGATGCCGGCGGCCCACAGGTCGGACTGGGTGCCGAGGCCGAGCAGGGCGAGGTAGCCGCCCCACGCCGTGCCGGCCAGCACGAGCCGGTCGGGGTCGGCGATGCCGCGTTCGACCACGCAGGCGCGTACGGCCGCGACGTCGGCCAGCTCGATGTGCCCCACGTCGCCGTGCAGCGCGTCCCGCCAGGCCGAGCCGTATCCGGTCGAGCCGCGGTAGTTGACCCGTACCACCGCGAATCCGGCGTCCACCCAGGCGGCGACCTCGGGCGAGTAGGAGTCGCGGTCGTGGACGGTGGGGCCGCCGTGCAGCAGGAAGACGGCGGGGAACGGCGCGGTGCCGATCTCCGGCTTGGAGACCAGCGCGTGGATGCGGCCGCCCTCGCCCTCGACGTCGAGGTCCTCGACGGGCACGCTCGGCGGGGCCGCCGGGCCGCCCGGGTTGACGACGACCTGGCCGGTGCTGGAGCGGATGACCGGCGGGCGGGAGGCGCTGGACCAGGAGTACTCGACGTGGCCGCCGGGTCGCGGCGCGGCCCCGTCGATCACGCCGTGCGGCGTGTCGATGAGGGTCAGGCCGCCGCCGGCGAGGTCGTAGCGGTGCAGGTAGCTGCGGGCCCGGTCGTCGCGCAGGATGAGCAGGCCGCGGCCGTCGTCGTACCAGTCGGCGTCGAGGTCGCCGGCGTCCTTCAGCCAGATCTCGCGCTGCTCGCCGGTGACGGCGTCCCAGACCAGGGGCTCGTTGCGCTGGCGGCGCTCGTGCAGGGCGAGCAGCCGGCGGTCGCCGAGGACGGGGGCGAAGCGGAGGCCGATCACGCCCTTGCCGGGGCCGTCGTAGAGCTCGCTGACGGTGTCGCCGTTGGGGCGGACGACGCGGAGTGCGGGGTGGCGGAAGTCGCCGTACTCGCCGTGGTTGATCGCGATGAGGGAGCCGTCGAGCGACATGTCGGCGACCCAGGCGGCTTCGGAGTGCTCGTACAGGAGGCGGTGGGGCTCGCCGTCGCGGACGAGGTGGACGCGGAAGGAGCCCTCGCTGGCCATGCTGATCGCCGCGACGCCGGTCGTGGACAGCGCGATGCCGCCGGGCTGGCCGGGCGGCAGGCCGGGCGCGGCCGGTTCGTTGGGTCCGCCGTTGAACGGCTGCCGCCACCAGACGCCGAACTCGTCGCCGTCGGTGTCGGCGAACCAGTAGATCCACTGGCCGGCCGGGTCGATGGCCGCGTACGCCGTGCCCTTGGGCCGGTCGGTGACCTGGCGGATGGAGCCGGTCACGCGGTCCCAGGCGTAGACCTCCCACGTTCCTGTGGCGTTGGAGCGGTAGATGGAGCGGCTCGGGGCCTGGCGGGCCCAGAGGGGCAGCGTCATGCGCGAGGCCCGGAACCTGGCCTGCCAGCGTTCCTCCGCCTTCATCCGGCGCGCCCCCTCCCGTTGATGTCCCGCGCCTCCCGGCTCGGGATGCCGTCCAGTATTGCGCCTGTCTGGGAGAAATACCTGGGGTATGTGGGGGAATTTCGGACTAAATGCCCCATCAGCAACACCTGTCGCACACGTCCGTCAAGGAACAGGGCTTGATCGGGGTACGGGTTCGAACACGGACAGATGAAACGCCGCATGCGTGATGGCTTTCTCCCGGCTTTCCGTCGAAGAACCGGCGGAATTTCTCGCGACATATCCCGCGATCCGGCGGTCCAGCTCGGCCGCGTCGGCGTGCCACGCGCTCGGGCCCATCCCGACCACCTGCGCGATCTCGCCGGCGTCCAGCGCCAGATCGAACGCGATCGTACGCCGCCCCGCCGCGGTGAAGCCCTCCATGCCGCGGGCCAGCCGGCGATCCTTCTCCTCGTCGACCGAGAGCAGCCCCAGCTCCTCGACCAGCGGGCTCAGGTGGTCGCTGGCCGGCGTGACGACCACCGCGGCACCGCCCGGCCGCAGGATGCGCCTGAACTCGGGGCCGTTCCTGGGCGCGAAGACGTCGATCACCACGTCGGCCACCCCATCCCTGATGGGCAGCGGCCGCCAGACGTCGGCGACGAACGCCCCCGCCCTCGGATGCACCCGCGCCGCCCGGCGTACAGCGTGTTTCGACACATCGAAGGCCATCCCGATGCCATCGTTCACGGCATTGAGCACGGCCGCCAGGTAGTGCCCGGTGCCCGTGCCGGCGTCGACGACCACCGGCGCGGCCCTGCCCGCCGCGTGGCGACCCTCGACGTCCCGGTCCGGCTCAGGACCGCCTGCTGGCCCCACGCCGTAACCGGCCTCCATTCCCGCCCCACGGTACGCCCTCAACCCTTCGCCGTCATTGGTTTCCGTCGAGTACTCATGTTCCGGTGGAACGTTCTTTCCCCCGACCCGCTCGCGGACGACCTCCGCGACCGCCGCGGCGAGCGGGGCGTAGTGCCCGGCGTCGAGGAACCGGGCCCGCGCCTCGACCATCGCCGCGCTGTCGGCCGTGCCCGGCGGGCGCGAGCCGACGAGCAGGCTGACGTAGCCCTGCCTGGCCACGTCGAAGGCGTGGCCCGCGGCGCACCGCAGCGCGCCGTCGCCGAGCCGCAGGCCGGCGCGGCACACGGGGCAGGCGAGGTAGTCCACGATGTCGGCGAGCATGGAGGTCATTCTGCTGCACGTCGCCCGCGGGTCCTCGGGAAGGTCCGCCGGTCGTGCGGCGCCCGTCGGCGTCGGGGCGCGCGGCGAGGCCCGTCAGGCGCCGGCTTGGAGGAGGAAGGCGGCGTTGGACGGGGTGGCGCGGAGCTTGTCGACCAGGAGCGTCAGGCCCTGCTGCTTGTCCAGCCCGGTGAGCGAGCGCCGCAGCCGCCAGACCACCTGCCGCTCCTCGGCGTGCAGCAGGATTTCCTCGCGCCGCGTGCCGGAGGTGTCGAGGTCGACGGCCGGGAACAGGCGCCGCTCGGCCAGCTCGCGGACCAGGTGCAGCTCCATGTTGCCGGTGCCCTTGAACTCCTCGTACAGGCTGTTGTCCATGCGGGAGCCGGTGTCCACCAGGGCGGTGGCGAGGATGGTGAGGGAGCCGCCGCCGTCGACGTTGCGGGCGGCGCCGAAAAAGCGCTTGGGAGGGTAGAGGGCGCTGACCGCGATGCCGCCGGTGAGCACCCGGTCGGCGCCGGGCGCCAGGTTGTTGTACGCCCGCCCCAGCCGGGTCAGCGAGTCGAGCAGCACCACGACGTCGCGGCCGTCCTCGACGAGGCGCTTGGCGCGTTCGATGGCCAGCTCGGCGACGGCGGCGTGGTCGCGGTCGGGGTGGTCGAAGGTGGAGGCGAAGACCTCGCCGGCGATCGTGGCGGTCATCTCGGTGACCTCCTCGGGCCGCTCGCCCACCAGCACGACCATGAGGTGCACCTCGGGGTGGTTGCGGGAGATCGCGGCGGCCAGCGCCTGCAGGACCATGGTCTTGCCGGCCTTGGGCGGGGCCACGATGAGGCCGCGCTGGCCCTTGCCGATGGGCGCGAACAGGTCGATGACGCGGGTGCTCAGCGACTCGGTCTCGATCCTGAGCCGCTGCGTCGGGTGGACGGGGGTCAGCTCGGCGAACCTGGGCCGCTCGCGCCACCGGGTGGAGCCGTTGACCGACTCGACGCCGGTCAGCTTGTCGCCGGCGACCGTGGCGACGACGTGGTCGCCGGGCCGCAGGTCGTACCGCCCGACCTTCTCGGGGGGCACGCGTACGTCGCCGGGGCCGGGAAGGTGACCGGCCCGGATGAACGCCGCCTTGTCGCGTACGTCCAGGAGGCCGCTCACCTGCCGGACGTCCGCACGCTGGTGCCGAACGGTGTGCACAGACATGGTGAACCTCTACGGGAGTGCGCCGGACCACACGTCGGCCGGCGAATGACGGAAGGAAAGCCGGGCCCCTCGTAGAAACCGGGGCGGGCTGATGATGTGGTGAAACAGATCAGCGGAGCTGAAGCTCAACGCTGGTGGGAACATACCACACGATCTGACCCACCAAACGCCTAGCCCTGTCGGACTATTCCCGGGCGATTCTCGTGTCAACGCTCACCCGCCGCCACCTGGCGCGTGACAATGTTCTTCGCGACACCGCACTGCGCGGAAAATTACCGCAGCCCGGTGTACGGAAGGGCACAGAGCCCGCGCCGCCGCAGCGTCATCGTGTCAAGTGACATGCAGGACCCCTGCAACTCGGCGGGGGTTCCATGGGACAAACGACACACTCCTTGGGGGAGCGCCACCATGAAGACCGCCAACCGCTGCCCGCGGTGCCACCACGAGCTCGACGAGGGCCCGATCATGTACCGGTGCGCGAACTGCCGCCGCGCCGTCTACGCCGCCGACCTCGAGAACGAGTACGTTCCGCGCGAGCCGGTCGCCGCCTAGTCTGGAGCGCGTGCCGCACCGACCGATCATCGTCTCCGGCGTCGAGGCGACACCGGTTCCCGGCACCCGGCGGGCGACCCGGAGACGGCCGCGCGCCCGCGCCGAGGTGCTCGCCGCGCGCAGGGCCGAGCGGGCGATTCTCGCCACCGCCCACGTCAGCGCGCCTTTCCAGGGTCTCTGAGCAGGTCAGGCAGCATGTGTACGCATGAGGACACGCATGCTGGCCCTGCTGACCTGCGCCGCGACGCTGACACCCGCACTCGCGCCCGCGGCGTCGGCGTCTGCGGCGACCGCGCCCGACCTGTCGGGCGCCGCCGTCTACGCGGGGAAACAGGTGAGCCGCTACACCGGCGGCAGGTGGAGCACGCTCGCCCGGTCGCCGCTGGTCGCCGTCTCGCCCGACGGCGCGAAGACCGCCTGGGTGACCTCCGGCGGCTGGCTCAGGGTCCGGCAGGGAGGTGAGACCACCACGCTGGTGAGCGGCCTCCCGGGCGCCACGGCGTGCCACACCCCGGTCTGGTCGGCCGACTCGGCGCAGGTCGCGTACGTCACCGGCGACACGATCACGGCCGTCCGGGCCGACGCCACCGCCGCCCCGCGCCCGCTCGGCCGTTCCCCGGGCGTCTGCCACCTGGCCTGGTCGGCGAGCGGCCGGTACGTCGCCGGCCACACGGCCACCGCCCTCCACCGGCTCGACGTCAAGACCGGCAAGACGCTCCGGCTGGCGCTGCCCGTCGCGCACGTGCAGAGCCTGTCGCCGGACGGCCGCGAGGCGATCGTGGCGCTGCCGCGCGACCGGGACGCGTCCGGCGGCCGGCCGGCCCGCTTCAAGCCGGTCGTCGTCAACCTGGTGACGGGCAAGAGGAGCACGCCCGACGTCAAGGGCCGGCTGGTCGGGGCGCACCACCTGGCCGACGGCCGGACGGTCGTGCGCGTGGCCGGGGCCGCGCACAACACGCTGGTCGTGCTCGACGAGCGGGGCGCGGAGGTCCAGCGGGTCGCCGAACCCGCCAGGGCCAAGGGGCAGGCGCTGTTGCAGGTTCTGCCATAGTGCCTGTGTGAACGAATTCTGGGCCACGGTCAACCGGGTGGTCGCGGGGGCGGCGGCGTACATCACGGACGAGCGCGGCCGCGTTCTGCTGGTCGACCCCAACTACCGCGACCACTGGAGCTTCCCCGGCGGCATCATCGACGCCGGCGAGCACCCGGCGCAGGCGTGCGCCAGGGAGGTGGCCGAGGAGGTCGGGCTGGAGGTGCAGGTGGGCAGGCTGCTCACCGTGGCCTGGGTCGACGGGCTGCCGAGCGTGCCGTTCCCGCTGGTCAACTTCATGTTCGACTGCGGCCACGTGGCGTCCGGCACGACGATCACGCTGCAGGTCGAAGAGCTCGACGACTACGGCTTCTTCACCGCCGCGGAAGCCGGGCGGCTGCTGCCCGGCCACGCCCACGAGCGGCTGCTGGCCGCCGCGGCCGCCCGCGAGTCCGGCGGGATGGCCTACCTTCCCCGCCTAGCGTCCGCTGAGGGCGGGCTGGTCGGCGAGTAGTGAGGCGGGCAGCGCCGTCGTCGCGGTCAGGCCGCCGTACGGCGACGGCATCAGCGTGACCTTGATGCCGTGGCGGACGGCCAGCCGGGCGACCACGAACAGGCCCAGCCGCTCGCTCTGCGCCAGGTCGAACTCGGGAGTCCTGACCAGGCGGTCGTTCAGCTCGTCCAGCTCGGCGCGCGGCAGGCCGAGCCCGCGGTCCTCGACCTCGATCAGCAGGCCGTTCGGGGTCGACGTGGTGCGCACGTCCACCCTGGTCTGCGGCGGGGAGAAGAGGGTGGCGTTCTCGATCAGCTCGGCCATCAGGTGGGCCACGTCCGTGACCGCCGAGCCCAGCAGCGCCACCGGCGGGGTCTGGAAGACCTCCACCCGCTCGTACTCCTCGACCTCGGCCACGGCCGCGCGCAGCACGTCGAGGATCGGCACCGGGTTGCGCCAGGCGCGGCCCGGGGTGTGGTCGGACAGGATGATCAGGCTTTCCGCGTGGCGGCGCATGCGGGTGGTGAGGTGGTCGAGCTTGAACAGCTCGGCCAGCATCTCGGGCTCCTCGGTGGCCCGCTCCATGCCGTCGAGCTGGAGCAGCTGCCGGTGCAGGAGCGACTGGTTGCGCCGGGCCAGGTTGACGAACACCTGGTTGACGCCGTGGCGCAGCCGGGCCTGGTCCACGGCGGCGGCGACGGCGGTCGACTGCACCTGGTTGAACGCCTTGACGATGTCGTCCACCTCGGCGCTGTGCGTCCTGACCTCCAGGGGCGCCAGCTCGGCCGCGGTGGGGCCGGACGGGTCCTGGCGCAGCCGGGCGACCATGCCGGGCAGCCGCACCTCCGCCAGCTCGGTCGCGGCGTCGCGGAGCCCGGCGAGCTCGCGTACGAGATGCTTGCGGAAGCGGAACGACAGCAGGATCGAGGCGACGACGGCGATCAGCCCAAGCCCGCCCGCTACGCCGACCTTGAGCAGCATGCCGACGGCCGTCGGGGCGACCCGCCGGGTGATGGCGGCCACGGTGGCGGCCTGGTCGCGTTCGACCGCCTTCCACAGGTTCGCGCCGTCGATCGGCCAGGTGGCCGCCGCCGCGGGCAGGCCGTTGGCGGTCGCCTGGCCCCTGATGGCGTCCTCGGCCTCCAGGAACTCCTGGTAGACGGGCGAGGCCGCGAGCCGCTCGTACGACGTCCGCAGCTCGCCGTCGAGGTGCGAGAGCGCCTGCGAGAACATCAGCCGCCGGGTGGCGACCATCCCCGCGAACGCCTCCCGCTCCCTGGCATCCACCCGCCCCTTGGCCAGCACCGCGACGATCACCGCCCGCTCCCTGGAGAGCACGTCCCTGGCCTCGGCGAGCATGGTCACGGCCCTGGCCTGCTGGTAGAGGCCCATGTCGGGCACCAGCACCATGGCGTCGTACATGCGGAAGGACGCGTCCACGACCTGGTTGTAGGAGTCGATCGCGTCGAGCGGCACGGCGGTCCTGTCGTCCACGTCGCGGCGGATGTGGGTGAGCAGGTCGAGCTTGCCGTTCATGGCGTTGAGCTGCGTGGCCATCGTCGGCGAGAGGTCGCGCAGGGTCCTGGCGCGGGCGCGGAAGGCCGCCACCGAGCGGTCCGTCGCGGCCCGGCGGCGGGCGAGGTCGTCCGCGTCCTGGCCGCTGACCAGGAACTCCACGGAGGCCAGCCGCTCCTTCTGCAGGTCGGCGTTGACCTGCTCCGACGGGGCGGCCAGGTTGGTGGACAGCTCGTTGCTCGACAGCAGTCGCAGGCCGTCGCCGCCCGTGAGGCCCGCCGCGAACGCCCACAGCCCGACGAGCGACAGCAGCGGGACGAGCAACAGGATGAGGAGCTTCACGGCGATGGGGCGGCCACGTTGGGGGGGCATGCGACCTCCGGGGTGCATCATGAGACCGCCTCGCAGATTACACCCCCATTCGTAAGGATTTCTGTGCGTCTGCGAGGTCGCCTTTTAGGTCGCAGGGTTCGCGCTCCGGCGCGAGGGCAAGCGGATGCCCTCGCGCCGGAGCCCGCCCGATCACTGGTTGTCGGGTCCGCGCGCCACGAGTCGGTCGCCGGAGGTGTTCTCCTGCTCCAGCCGCCGCTCCAGTTCCCGCTTCTCGTCCTCCAGCCGGGCCACCCGGCTGGAAGCCTCGGACCTGGCCTGGCGCAGCCTGCGCCGCTGCCTGGCCGTACGCCGCGAGCCCGTGGTGAGGAGCCACAGCCCCAGCAGGAGGACGACCCCGCAGGCCGCTCCGGCGAGGAACATCTCCACCTGGTTGAGCTCGAACGTGTACCCGAACAGGATGTACCTGGAGCTTTCCTCGGTGAGCACCAGGACACCGGCGCCGACGGCGAGCAGGACCAGAATCAGACCCAGGAAGATCATCCAACTCACCCCTTGTCGTCAGAGTGCGATTCAACTGCCCGGTCGCCGCGGGGGTATGCGCGAAGATGGGGCCATGAGACCCGAGCCCGGTCAAGTGCTGCACTTCTCCGAGGACCCGACGATCAAGCGGTTCGTTCCGCACGTCGCGGTGACGACCGCGCTGACCGAGCCGTACGTGTGGGCGGTCGGCCACGACCGCTGCCCCGACTACTGGTTCCCGCGCGCCTGCCCGCGGGCGATGGCGTGGACGGGTCCGCGCACCACCGACGCCGACCGCTCCCGCATCCTCGGCCCGGGCGGCGGCGACCGGGTGCACGCCATCGAATACTCCTGGCTCAGGGCCCTCATCGACGTCAAGCTGTACGCCTACCGCCTGCCCGCCGACGACTTCGTCCCCATCGGCGACCCGCCGCACGCCGTGGTCACGAAGGTGCCGGTCGTGCCCATCGGGCCGCCGGAGCCGGTCGGCGACCTGCTCGCGCTGCACGAGCAGGCCGGAATCCAGCTGCGGGTGCTGCCGCGGTTGTGGCCGTTCTGGAGCGCGGTGGTGGAGAGCACGCTGGAGTTCAGCGGGATTCGGCTGCGCAACGCGCGTCGATGAGCTCGACCAGCCGCTCCAGCGGCATCGAGCCGGGCGGGAGGCGGTCGCGGGCGTGGGCGTCGGCCGCGCCGCGCAGCACGTCGTTGACCGGCGTGGGCACCCCGTGCAGGCGGCCCAGCAGCACGATCTCGCCGTTGAGGTAGCCGGCCTCGATCGAGCCGGACGCCCTGGCCAGGCTCTGCCACGACGAGCCGCCGCCACGGGCGACGCCCTCGACGGGGTGGTGGTCGACCTGGTGGCCGCGCACCTCCGACTCCTCCCCTGGCGAGGCGTACGCGATGCCGGCCCGGTCGAGCACCGCCCTCGCCTCGGCCCTGGCCCGCTCGACGACCGCCCCCATGCCCTCGGGACGGCCGACGAGTGCCTCGACGGCGTTGGCCAGGTTGCCGACGAGCTTGCCGTGCTTCCAGCGCATCACGTCGGCCACGGCGCGGGCCACCAGGCCGTGCTTGCCGAGGTCGGCGGCGACGCGCAGGGCGAGGTCGTCAACCCCCCGGGGATAGCGTCCGACGTGCAGCATCCCCGAGTACGGGTGCCCGTACGCGGCCACCACCCCCGGCTCCAGGTGCGAGGCCGGCAGCCACACGCACATGCCGTACACGCGGGCGAACCGGCGCAGGGCGTCGTGGTGGGCGCCGCGGGCGATCAGGAGGACGTCGTGCCCGCCCTGGTGGAGGCGGGCACCGATGGTGCCCCCGACCGCCCCTGCCCCGATCACGATGTAGCGCATGGCTCAGAGGATGTCATCCCTCATTTCGCCAGCGCCACCCGCGCGTGCGGCGCCACGGCGGTGCCCCGCGCGCGTTCCCGCAGGATCGTCTTCAGCACCCGCCAGCCGTCGCGTACGGCGTGCAGGTTGCTCTCGCCGTGGATCCGGCAGCGCTCGTGGCTGGCCACCTCGCGGATGACGAGCCCGGCCTGGGCGGCCCGGACGTTCATCAGCGTCTCGATTTCGAAACCGTCGCAATCGAGGTCGAGGGCCTCCAGGTGGCGCGCCCAGAAGGCGTTGTAGCCGTAGCAGAGGTCGGTGTAGCGGGTGCCGTACAGCAGGTTGGTCAGCCCGGTCAGGAACCTGTTGCCGAGGGAGCGCAGCGGGCTGAGGTCGTCGGAGCCGCCGCCGGGGGCGTACCGGGAGCCCTTGGCGAAGTCGGCGCCGGACAGCAGCGTGTCGACGAAGGAGCGGATCTCGCGGCCGTCGGTGGAGCCGTCAGCGTCGATCATCACGATGATGTCGCCGCAGGCGGCGCGGAAACCCTCGATCAGAGCGTTGCCCTTGCCGCGCCTGGTCTGCACGACGACCCGCAGGTCGGGGCGCAGTCGCCGGGCGACGGCGACGGTGTCGTCGGTCGAGTTGCCGTCGACCAGGATGACCTCGTCGATCCAGTCGGGGAGGGTGGCGAAGACATGGGGGAGGTTCGCGGCCTCGTTCATCGCGGGGACGATGACACTGACGCTTGCGGCGGCAGGCTGCTTGTTCATGCTGCCAAAGGTCGGCCCACGCGCATGCAGGCCACTTGAGAGCCCCTTTCAAAGATCGCGTACGCGGGCCTCGCCGAGCCCGGGCACGTCAGGCGCCCACCAGCTTGCGTACGCGCTCGGCGCCCAGCGCCAGCAGCAGCGTCGGCAGGCGCGGGCCGGTGTCGCGGCCCACGAGCAGGCGGTAGAGCAGGGCGAAGAAGGCTCGCTGGGCGGCCTTGAGCTCAGGCGTCGCCGGGGCGTCGGCCGGGAGGCCGGCCTGGAGCTTGGGCACGCCGTACACGAGGGTGGTGAGGCCGTCGAGCGACCAGTCGTCGAGGCCGTCGGCCAGCAGCCGCAGCGACTCGCGCTCGTCGGCGGTCAGGGAGTCGAGCAGCTTCTCGTCGGGCCGTTCGCGGACGCGGGTGCGCTGGTCGGCGGGCAGGTGGGCGGCGACCCAGCGTTGAGCGCGGTCGAGGCGGGGGCGGGCGGCGTCGAGGTCCTCGATGCCGTCGAGGTCGCGCAGGATGCGCCCCGTCTGGCCGGGGTCGCCGGTGGTGATGTCGGCGATGGAGGCCAGCGTGCGGTAGGGGACGGGGTGGGGCGTGAGCGGCAGCGGGCCCTCGGCCGTGCGGATCGCGCGGTCGTGGGCGGCCCGCTCGGCGGGCTGGCCCTCACCAGCGGCGATCTTGCGGCCCACGGTGTCCCACTCGTCGTACAGGCGGTGGATCTCCTGGTCGAAGGCGATCTTGAAGGACTGGGCGGGCTTGCGGCGGGCGTACAGCCAGCGCAGCACCGGCGCCTCCATGATCTCCAGCGCGTCGGCCGCGGTCGGCACCTCGCCCTTGGAGCTGCTCATCTTGGCCATGCCGGTGATGCCGACGAACGCGTACATCGGCCCGATCGGCTGCCGCCCGCCGAACACCTCGGTCACGATCGTGCCGCCCACGGCCCACGCCGAGCCCGGCGAGTGGTGGTCGACCCCGGACGGCTCGAAGATCACCCCTTCGTACGCCCACCGCATCGGCCAGTCGACCTTCCACACCAGCTTGCCCCGGTCGTGCTCGGCCAGCCGGACGGTCTCGCCGAACCCGCACGCGCACGTGTAGGCCAGCTCGGTGGTCTCCTCGTCGTACGCGGTGACCGTGGTGAGATCGCGCTCGCACAGCTCGCAGTACGGCTTGTACGGGAAGTAGTCGTCGGCCTGCCGCCCGTCGGCGTGCCGCGGGTCGGCCTGCTTGGTGCGGTGGCGGGCCAGCACGGCGTCGATCTTCGCCCGCTCGCGCACCGCCAGCAAAATCCGCTCGCGGTAGGCGCCCGACGTGTACTGCTCGGTCTGGCTGATCATCCGGCACCGTACGCCCAGGGCGGCCATGGCCTCGGCCATCGGGGCCTTGAAGTGCTCGGCCCAGGTGGCGTGGGGGCTGCCTGGCGGGGCGGGCACCGAGGTCAGGGGCTTGCCGACATGGTCGGCCCACGACGGGTCGACGCCGGCGGGCACCCTGCGGAACCGGTCGTAGTCGTCCCAGGAGAGGAGGTGGTCGCAGGGGACGCCGCGCCGCCTGATCTCGTCGGCGACCAGGTGGGGGGTCATGATCTCGCGCAGGTTGCCCAGGTGGACGGGCCCGGAGGGGCTCAGGCCGGAGGCGCACACGATCGGTTTCCCCGGGGCGTGGCGCTCCGCCTCGGCGATCACCTCGTCCGCGAGCCGGGACACCCAATCGCTCTCGCCACGTGCAGCCATCGGGCCATTCTGGCGGTTCCGCGCGCCGCAGGCCAACGCGTCACCGGCCGGGCCGGCGGTCACCAGGGTTCGGTGGGCGGGTCGGCGTAGACGTCGCCGTCGACCCGGCGGCCGGCCTCCTCCGTGACGCGCAGCACGTAGAGGCCGGCCGCCGGATCGACGGCCACCAGCCCGTAGTCGGTGTCGACCTCGTCTTCCGACAGGCCGAGCGCCGCCAGCGCGTCACCGAGCCCGGCGCCGGCCGGCAGGCGGACCCTGAGCAGCACCATCGTGCTCAGGCCGCACGCGCCCCGCGCTGCCGGCCGAGCGCGGCGAGGACCGCGGGCGGGTCGATGACGCCCCACCCGTAGTCGTGGTCGTAGCCGACCGTGCTGCGGTCGTCGGCGCTGCGGTTGAGCAGCGTGCGCAGCTGCTCGGGGCCGAGCTGGCCGGCGGGCCGGCGGGTGCGGACGGCGGCGACCACCCCGGCCGCGACCGGGCAGGCGGCCGAGGTGCCGGTGTCGGCCGGGCCGACCGCCCCGGAGCCGGCGAAGTGCGTGTACGCGCACAGGTCGGGCTTGCGCTGGGCCAGGCGTCCCGGCCCCTGGGAGGAGTAGCCGACCCGCTCGCCGCGCACGTCGACCCCGCCGACGGAGGTGACGTCGGGGTGGGAGTTGGCCCCCGTGATGGGCCGGTCGGGGTAGCCGCACCGGCGGTCGGGGCAGTCGCGGCCGCAGTTGCCGGCCGCGAACAGGATGTCGGCCCCGGCGTCGGCCAGGCTGCCGACGATCGTGTTGAACGGGTGGGCGGGATTGTCGGAGTAGTTGCCCGGGTGGCCGGGCGGGAAGTCGCCGTTCGGGGAGAACACGCCCCAGCTGTTGCTGATCACCAGGGACCTCGACTCCTCCGGCATGGCGTTGAGGACGTTGCGCAGGTGGGAGTAGGCGGCGATGGCGTCGGACAGGGTGCCGTTGAGGCTGCCCTTGCGGGACAGCAGGACCGGAATGTCGAGGAGCGTCGCCTTGGGGGCGGCCAGCAGCACGTCGAAGGCGCACATGCTGCCGTGCTCGACGGGGTGGCGGCCGGGCGCCCCGGACACGCCGGGCGGGCTCCAGCTGCGTTTGGCGTCGAGTGCCACGGACTCGCCGAGCCGGGAGCTGACGTGGTCGGCGTTGATGCCGTTGTCGACGACGGCGACGGTCACGCCCGCGCCGTCGTGGCCCTGCTCCCACAGGTCGGAGGCGTGCAGGAGCCGCCTGACCTCCTCCCAGTCGCCGGACGGCGGGTCGCCGCCGCAGACCGGCGTGGTCTCGATGAGCGGGTCGGCGAACACACCCGCCACCTCGCGGACCGCCGACTGCAACCGGCTCACCCTCGTGGACAGGTCGGCGTCGGAGATCTCGCCGCGCACCAGCACGGACGCGTCCTCCGGCGCGAACGAGAACTCCACCCGCTGCAGCAGCGACAGCGGGTCGCCGTGGGCCGAGCGCGGCCGTGGTCTCGGCACGGGCACCGGGGTGAACGCCTCGTCGAGGACGACTCCCGGCAGGTCGCGGGCCACGTCGGCGGCCGCGGTGGCGACGCCGGGGTCGATCACCGCGGCGACGACGTCGGGGGCGGGACGGAGCTGGATCAGGACACGCATGAGATCACCTTCGCGGCTGGGGGACACGTAATCAGCTAATTACGTAAGGTAATGCTCCCCCGGCTGACCTGTGATAATGTCTTGGCGTAAGGCTGATATAACCGTCCGGAATCAATGCCTGTCCGAGCCGCGAGGGCTGTGGAGCCGTAGCCCTCGCGGCTTCTTCATGTCAGGACAAAGTCGCCGCGTACGGGTCCCAGCCGGCCGGCAGCGGCTCGGGCGCCGCCAGGGTGGAGGCGACCGGGCGGAACTCCGCGCGCTCACCCGAGTCGGCGATCGCGGCCATGAGTTCCAGCACGTGGTAGGCCAGCTCTCCCGAGGCCCGGTGCGGCGTGCCCGCGCGGATCGACCTCGCCATGTCCAGCACGCCGATGCCGCGGCTCGCCGTGGTGCCCGACACCGGCAGCTCCCGCCAGTCCGTGTCGCGCGGGCCGCGGACCAGCAGCGGGCCCTCGAAGGTGTTGGGGTCGGGCAGCGACAGGGCGCCCTCCGTGCCGATGATCTCGATCATCCGGCGGTTGACGGCCGAGTCGAAGCTGAACGTGGCCGACGCCGTGGCCGTGCCGGGGAAGTCGAGCAGGGCGTTGACGTGGGTGGGCACGTCCACCGGGAAGATCTTCCCGGCCTTCGGGCCGGAGCCGACCACGCGCTGGTCGCGGGCCCTTCGGGTGGTGGCCGCCACCCTGGCGACGGGGCCGAGCAGCGACACCAGGGCGGTCAGGTAGTAGGGGCCGAGGTCGAAGAGGGGGCCGCCGCCCGGCTGGTAGAAGAACTCCGGGTTGGGATGCCACGACTCCGGGCCGAGGCTCTGCGTGGCCGCCGCGACGCCGACCGGCTCCCCGATGAGGCCGGAGCGCAGGGCGTGGGCGGCCGACTGCAGGCCGGCGCCGAGGAAGGTGTCGGGGGCGCCGCCGGCGCGCAGGCCCAGGTTCGCGGCCTCGGCCAGGATCTTCGCGCCCTCGTCGGGATCCATGGCGAAGGGCTTCTCGCCGTACACGTGTTTGCCGGCGCGCAGCGACTCCAGCGCGACCGCCATGTGCGCGGACGGGACCGTGAGGTTGACGACCAGCTCGACCTCGGGGAGGTCGAGCACCGCGGCGAGCGGGCCCGAGACGGGCACGCCGTGTTCCCGGGCCGCGGCGGCGGCGCGCTCGGTGTCGAGGTCGGCGACGCCGAGCACGCGCACGTCCGGGAACGAGGTGAGGTTGCGGAGGTACTGGCCGCTGATGACTCCGGCGCCGACCAGGGCGACGCCGACGGGGCCGCTGCTCAAGAGCTCTCCAGGGAGGTGAGGTAGGCGTGGCTGTCCGCCAGGGCGGTGAAGACGTCGGTGGCGCACTCGTCGAGCTCGACGACCCGCCGGGCGCCGGGGGCCGCGGCCAGGACGTCGGGCACGGGCATGGCGCCCTGCCCCACCGCGGTGTGCGGCACGCCCTTGACCACCGGGCCGTCCTTGACGTGCAGGGTGAGCACCCGTTCGGCGAGGCGGCCGAGCAGGGCCGGCACGTCCGCGCCGCCCACGGCGGCCCAGTACGTGTCGATCTGCAGGAACACCTCGGGGGCGAGCAGGTCGGCCAGCACCTCGATGGCGTGCCGGCCGTCGTACCGCGGCTCGATCTCCCACCAGTGGTTGTGGTAGCCGAGCCGCATGCCGTGCCCGTCCGCCTGCTCGGACAGGCCGTTCAGCAGGTCGGCGGCGCGCTGGAGGCCGTCGCGGGCGGCGAACTCCGCGGGCGGCAGGCCCGGCACGATCACCAGGTCCGCGCCCACGGTGTGGATCGCGTCGAAGACCTCCGCGGGCTCCCGGCTGAGCAGCGCGCTCGCGTGCGTGCTCGGCGCGACCAGCCCCAGGGCGTCCAGCGTCCGGCGGAAGCCCTTCGGGTCGTCGGTGGGGTCGTACGGCTCGACGGCGCCGTAGCCGATCTCCGCGATGCGCCGCAGGACGTCGTCGCGGCCGGCGGCCAGCGGCTCCCTGACCGTGTACAGCTGGACGCCGAAGGGGCTGCTCATCCGCGCACGCCCATGAGGTGTTCGAGCGCGAGCTGGTTGAGGCGGGTGAAGTGGAAGCCGCGGGCGGCGGCCGCCTCGACGTCGAGGTCCTCCTCGGCGAGGTGCTGCCAGGTCTCGCCGGCGGCCAGCGTGGGCTTGCCCAGCTCGTCCACGCGGGAGTCGCGCAGCGCCTCCCGTACCTCGGGGTCCTGGCGGAACCTGGTTGCCTTGTCCTTGAGGATCAGGTAGGTGCGCATGTTGGCGGCGGCGGAGTCCCAAACGTCCCGCGGGTCCTCAGTGCGCAGGGGCTTGTAGTCGAAGTGGCGGGGGCCGTCGTAGCCGCCGTGTTCCAGCAGGTCGACCAGGAAGAAGGCGCTCTGGAGGTCTCCGTGGCCGAAGATCAGGTCCTGGTCGTACTTCGGGCCGTGCTGGCCGTTGAGGTCGATGTGGAAGAGCTTGCCGTGCCACAGGGCCTGGGCGATGCCGTGGACGAAGTTGAGGCCGGCCATCTGCTCGTGGCCGACCTCCGGGTTGAGGCCCACCATCTCCGGGTGCTCCAGCTCGTTGATCAGTGCCAGCGCGTGGCCGATCGTGGGCAGCAGGATGTCGCCGCGGGGCTCGTTCGGCTTGGGCTCCAGGGCGAAGCGGATGTCGTAGCCCTTGTCGATGACGTACTGGCAGAGCAGGTCCAGGCCCTCCTTGTAGCGGTCGAGGGCGGCCTTGACGTCCTTGGCGGCGTCGGACTCGGCGCCCTCGCGGCCGCCCCAGCACACGTACGTCCTGGCGCCCAGGGACGCGGCCAGGTCGAGGTTGCGCATGACCTTGCGCAGGGCGTGGCGGCGGACGTCGCGGTCGTTGCTGGTGAACGCGCCGTCCTTGAAGACCGGGTGGGTGAACAGGTTGGTGGTGGCCATCGGGACCTTCATGCCGGTCTCGTCCAGGGCCTTCCTGAACGCGGCGACGGCGCGGTCCCGGTCGGGGTCGACGGCGAGGAGGTCGTCGTCGTGGAAGGTGACGCCGTACGCGCCCAGCTCGGACAGCTTGTGGACGGTCTCGACGGGGTCGAGCGGCGGCCTGGAGGCGTCGCCGAACGGGTCGCGGGCCTGCCAGCCCACCGTCCAGAGCCCGAACGTGAAGCGGTCGTCGGGGGTAGGCGTGTATTCGGTCATGTCCTGCGCTCCCGGTTATTAGTCCATAATCTGTACATAATCCTGAGGAGGTGGACAGGTGTCGTCAAGAGGAGTGCGGCATGATTCCATGCGCGCCCGAAACCTGGCCGTGGTGCTCGACGCCATCTACCGAACCGGGCCCCACACCAGGGCCGCGCTCGCGGAGCTGACCGGCCTGACCAAGACCACCGTCTCCAGCCTGGTCGCCGACCTGCTGGAGGCCGGGGCGGTGACCGAGAGCGGCGCGGTGCGGGGCGGCGAGCGGGGGCGTCCCGGCGTCGCGGTGAGCCTGAGCGGCCACCGGGTGGCCACGCTCGGGCTGGAGATCAACATCGACTACCTGGCCGCGTGCGTCGTCGACCTGACCCGCCAGGTGCGGCTGCGGCGGATCGTGTCCGCCGACAACCGCAACTCCGACTCCGGCCTGGTGCTGGAGCGGCTGCGCGACCTCATGAAGGAGACCACGGCGCAGGCCGAGCGCGCAGGCCTGCGGGTCATCGGCACCGCGCTGGCCGTCCCAGGGACGGTCGAGGGCGGCACGCTGCGCAACGCGCCGCACCTCGGCTGGCGTGACGTCCGGGTGGCCGACCTGACGCTCGACAACGAGGCGAACCTGGGAGCGTTGGGGGAGCTGTGGTTCGGGTCGCGGGCCTCCGACTTCCTGTACGTGTCGGGCGAGATCGGCATCGGCGCCGGGCTGGTCGTCGGCGGATCGGTGTTCCGGGGCACGTACGGGCTGGCGGGCGAGCTCGGCCACGTCGTCGTCGTGCCCGACGGGCCCGCGTGCCGGTGCGGCGGGCGGGGCTGCCTGGAGGTGTACGCCGGTCAGGACGCCCTGCTCGGGCCGCTGGAGTCGGTGGGTGCGCTCGTGGCCGCGCTGGAGGCGGGCGACCCGCGGGCGCTGGAGTCGTGCGGGCGGGCCGGGCACGCGCTCGGCGTGGCCCTCACCTCGGCCGTCCACCTGCTCGACCCGGGCCGCATCGTCCTCGGCGGCGTCTTCGCTGCCCTCTTCCCGTGGCTGCGGGGCCCGGTGGGGGAGGCGCTGGAGTCGCGGCTCGGGCCGATGCGCGGCACGCCGCCCCCGCTCGTGGTGTCGGGGATCGGCGCGGACGCGGCGGTGCTGGGCGCGGCCGGGCTGGTCATCCAGCGCGTCCTCGCCGACCCGGCCCAGGTCCTGGGCCTGTGAACCAGGTCCTGGGCGTAGCGCCGTTCCGGACGTCGAGCGCTCCGGTCATGGGCTCGCGCACGCGTAACCGGACGGGACCTGGGTGTCGCCGTTCGGGCGGGTGGCCTGGAAACCGAACGTGGTGCTCTGGCTCGCCGCGAGGGCGCCGTTGTGTCCGGCGTTCCGCGCGGTGACGGTCTGCCCGGTGACGGTCAGGACGGCGTTCCACGAGCCGGTGACGGCGTGGCCGGCGGGCAGCGTGAAGGTCACCGACCAGCCGCTGGTGGCCGCTGTGCTGGTGTTGGTGACCGTGACGGGCTGGATCACGTAGCCGTTCCCCCATTGCGTCTGCGTGGTGGGGGACGCGGTGCAGCCGCCCGCGGAGCCGCCGCCTTGAGTGGTGGTGACCGGCGCCGTGTTCGACGGCGGGGAGAGGTTGCCCGCCGCGTCGCGGGCGCGGACCTGGTAGCGGTAGGTGGTGGCGGGGGCCAGGCCGGTCGCCGCGAACGAGGTCGTCGCCGACGTGCCGACCTGGGCGAACGTGCCGCCGGACGCGCCCGGCGCGCGCAGGACGTCGTAGCCGGTCACGCCCACGTCGTCGGTCGAGGCCGTCCAGGTCAGGGTGGTGCCGGTCGAGGTCGTGCCCGAGGCGGTCAGGTTGCCGGGCGCGGTCGGCGGGGTGGTGTCGTCACCGGTGCCGCCGGCCGGCGGGACGCGGACGATGCGGTCGTCCTGGGCGACCGGGGTGCCGCGGCCGTCGCGGTTGCTGGTGCCGATCCACAGCCAGCCGTCGGGGCCGACGGCGACCGCGCGCAGCCGTCCGAACTGGCCCTGGAGCTCGGGAACCGGCGTGCCTGGGCCGCCGTTGGCGGTCAGCGGCACCGCCCAGATCCGCTGGCCGCGCAGGGCGGCCGCGAAGAGCGTGCTGTTGGCGTACGCCAGGCCGCTCGGCGACGCCTCCGCCGTCGTCCAGGTGACGATCGGGTTGCGGAAGTTGGCGTTGTTGCACATGCCTTCGCAGGTGGGCCAGCCGTAGTTGCCGCCGGCGACGATCTGGTTGACCTCGTCGAAGGTGTTCTGGCCGAATTCGGTGGCGTACATGCGGCCCTGGGAGTCCCAGGCCAGGCCCTGGACGTTGCGGTGTCCGTAGCTGTAGACCCGCGAGTTCGGGAACGGGTTGTCCGACGGGACGCCGCCCGTGGAGGTCATGCGGAGGATCTTGCCGGCCGGGGAGTTCAGGTTCTGGGCGTTGGCGGTGTTGTTGGCGTCGCCGGTGGCCACGTACAGCATGCCGTCCGGGCCGAAGGCGATGCGGCCGCCGTCGTGGATGAACGCGCTCGGCACCCCCGAGAAGATCACGGTCTGGGTCTGCGGGGCGGTGAGCTGGAACCTGACCAGGCGGTTGTCTCCGGCGGTGCTCGTGAAGTACGCGTACACCCAGCCGTCCCGGTGGGCGATGCCGAGCAGGCCGCTCTCGCCCGAGGCGCTCACGCCGGCGATCGTGGTGACGGTGGTGGGGGACTGACCGGGGCGCACCTGGAGGATGCGGCCGGTGTTCCGCTCGGAGACCAGCGCGCTGCCGTCCGGCAGGAACGTCAGTCCCCAAGGGGTCTGCAGGCCCGTGACGGAGACCTCCGCCCTGGAGAAGTCGAAGCCGCCGACCACCTGGGCGCGGGCCTCGGGAGCGCTGATGATCGACGCGAGCAGAGTCAGGATCAGGATGGACGCGACACGGGAGCGCATGACGGACTCCTTGACCGGATCACCGTGCGGATGTCAGCACCGTAGGCAGTAATGCATCCTGCCCTCAATTCTCTCGATCAGTGCGATCCACCTACCTGCGGGGACACCGGGACGTCCATGAAAGTTTCAACCGTCAAGCGAAAGTTTCCCGCCTGGCGCTCGGGGCCGCCCCTTCCCACGGCTCAGGAGACCTTGGCGGAGGAGGACGTCCAGGTGTTGCACGCCTGCGGGGAGGCGGCGCGGAAACCCTTGTCGAGCCAGGCGGCGATGGTGCGACCCTTGCCGTGGTCGCGCGTCCTGGAGTGCTCGTCGCCGCTGTTCCGCATGATCTGCAGAAGGATCCTCCAGTCCGCGTCGGCGCGCTCCCGCAGGGAATGCCAGACGC
Source organism: Nonomuraea sp. (assembly GCA_036276095.1). Classification (GTDB taxonomy): domain Bacteria; phylum Actinomycetota; class Actinomycetes; order Streptosporangiales; family Streptosporangiaceae; genus Nonomuraea. The sequence continues at coordinate 26,763 of DASUCK010000399.1, forward strand.
TGCCCATGAACACCCCCGACAGGCACTCCGCCTGCAGCTCCAGACGGCGGCTCTGCTCGTACATCTCGCTCTTGTTCCGGTACGGGTGGCGGTCGTAGGCGTCCTCGATCCCGGCGAGTTGCTGCACGTGGTGGCCGAACTCGTGCGCGGCCAGCCGGTACAGGAACAGGTCGGAGGTGTCCTGGAGCAGGTCGTCGTCCAGGAGCACGACGAAACGCCGCTCGGGGGCGCAGTAGGTGGCGGCGGCCTCGCCCCAGGACACGCCGCAGTACTTGCGCGGCTTGGTGATGAACCCGACCCTCGCCGCGACGAAGGGCAGGCCCGCCCGCCGGAAGTGCGCGGCCCACGACCGGTTGAGGCAGCCCAGCACCGCGGTCAGGTAGCGCTTGGCGGCGGCGACGTCGCGGGGCGTGACGGCGCGCTCCGGGCAACGGCTCGGCGGCAGGTTCCCCGTACGGTACAGCGGGTTCGCCGTCAGCACGCGGTCGCGGACGGGGTACGTGGCCGCCGCTTCCGCGGTGCCCGCCAACAGCGGGCATGCCACCGCGAACGCGACGAACAGCGGCATCAAACGCATGCCCGGCATCCTAGGAGAGACCGCCCGATGGTTGAGCTGGTACGGGCGAGGGCGGGGCCGTGCGTGTCCGGTCCTGCGGGTTTGCCACTATTGGGGCGTTGACGGGGACGCCTCGCGTGCTCCGCCATCCCCCGCCGAGGTTCTACCCTGGGGCGGTTCCGCGGCGGCGGAGCCGTTCGGACGTCATGGAGGGCGGTCGTATGAGTGGCGGCGACGGACTCGCGGTCCCCGCGGTCGTGGACAGCCCGGCGCGCCCGGCGCCGCCGAGCGGCTCGCTGGCGCGGTGGCTGCTGCGGCACCAGGTGCAGCCCGTCGGGCCCGAGACCCAGGAGGGGCACGCCAAGCCGCAGTCCTGGTGGAAGGTCATGTGCCTGACCGGTGTCGACTACTTCTCCACGCTGGCGTACCTGCCGGGGATCGCGGCGCTCGCGGCCGGGGCGCTGTCGCCGCTGGCGACGCTGCTGATCGTGGCGTTGACGCTGCTCGGCATGCTGCCGATGTACCGGCGGGTGGCCGGGGAGAGCCCGCACGGGCAGGGGTCGGTGGCGATGCTGGAGCGGCTGCTGCCGTTCTGGCGGGGCAAGCTGTTCGTACTGGTGCTGCTGGGGTTCGTGGCCACGTCCTGGATCGTCACGATCACGCTGTCGGCCGCCGACGCGTCCGTGCACGTCGTGGAGAACCCGTTCTTCCCCGCCTTCCTCCACGGCCACGAGGTGGCGCTGACGATCGTGCTGCTGCTGGTGCTGGGCGGGGTGTTCCTGCTCGGCTTCACCGAGGCGGTCGGCGTGGCGATCCCGCTGGTGGCGCTGTTCCTCGGGCTCAACGCGGTCGTCGTGGGCGTCGGCCTGGCCGAGGCCCTGGCCACGCCGGAGTCGATCAGCGCGTGGACGGGCGCGCTGACCGAGGGGCGCGAAGGGGTCGGCGGCGTCATCGGCCCCGCGATCCTGGCCTTCCCCCTGCTGGTACTGGGTTTGTCCGGGTTCGAGACCGGGGTCAGCATGATGCCGCTGGTGGCGGCCAAGGGGGGCTCTCCCGCCGAGCTCATGGCCTCGCGCGTCCGCAACACCCGCAAGCTGCTCACCGCGGCCGCGCTCATCATGAGCGTCTACCTGATCGCCACGAGCTTCGTCACCACCGTGCTCATCCCCGCCGATCGGTTCCAGCCAGGAGGGGCGGCCAACGGGCGGGCCCTGGCGTACCTGGCGCACGAACACCTCGGCGAGGCGTTCGGCACCCTGTACGACATCAGCACCATCCTCATCCTCTGGTTCGCCGGCGCCTCGGCGATGGCCGGGCTGGTCAACATCGTGCCGCGCTACCTGCCCGGCTACGGCATGGCGCCCGAATGGGGCCGCGCCGTACGCCCGGTCGTGCTCGTGTACACGCTCATCTGCGTCGTCCTGACGGTCATGTTCGACGCCGACGTGGACGCCCAGGCCGGCGCCTATGCCACCGGGATCCTGGCCATGATGGTCTCCGGCGCGGTCGCGGTGACCATCTCGGCGATCCGCAAGCGGCAGCGGCCCGCCGCCGCCGGGTTCACCGTGCTCACGCTGGTGCTGCTCTACGCGCTGGTGGAGAACATCAGGGAGAAGCCGGACGGCATCACGATCTCGTTCTTCTTCATCGTCGGCATCGTCGCCATCTCGCTGATCTCGCGCATCTCCCGTACGACCGAGCTGCGCGCCGACCACATCGAGTTCGACGCCGCCGCCCGGCACTTCATCACCGACTCCATCGCGTTCGACCGCGCGCTCAACCTCATCGCCAACCGTCGCCAGAGCGGCGACGCCACCGAGTACGCCGCCAAGGAGGCCGAGCAGCGCGGCATGAACCCGGTCCCCGGGGCCGCGGACGTGCTCTTCCTGGAGATCGACGTCATCGACCCGTCCGAGTTCAGCAACGTGCTCCACGTCCGCGGCGTCCAGGTCGGCGACCACAGGATCCTGCGGGCCGACAGCCCGGCCGCGCCCAACGCCATCGCCGCCGTCCTGCTGGCCCTGCGCGACGCGACCGGCCTGCGGCCGCACTGCTACTTCGAGTGGTCCGAGGGCAGCCCGCTGACCCACCTGTTCCGCTATCTCCTGCTCGGCCGCGGTGACACGCCGCCCGTCGTACGGGAGATCATCCGCAAGGTCGAGTCCGATCCCGCCCGCCGGCCCGGCATCCACGTCGGCGGCTGACGCCCCGCGGCGCACCGTCAGCCGCCGGTGACCCTCTGCTCGCCCGTACGCGGCAAGCCGGCGGTTTCGCCAGCGCCCTCACGGTTCCCTTCCTCAAAAGCGGGTAAAAGGCGCATCGCACCCTACACAGCAAGGAAGGGCGACCCGTGGCCAGGAGCGCCGTCGGCCCAGGCCCACGCCGGCGAGCGCCATTCAGGAAGAGACCCTCGATGCGGCCTAGCATGCGGCGCGTGAATCGCGAGATCGCGCCTTTCACCCTCGCCATTCCGCAGCCGGACCTCGACGACCTCAACCGGCGCCTGAGCGCGGCCCGCTGGCCCGACGAGCTGCCCGACGCGGGATGGGACTACGGCGTCGCCGCCGGCCACCTGAGAGACCTGGCCGCGTACTGGCGCGACGGCTACGACTGGCGCGCGCACGAACGCCGCTGCAACGCCCTGCCGCAGTTCACCACGCGGATCGACGGTCAGGACGTCTATTTCGTGCATGTCCGCTCCCCCCACCACGACGCCACACCGCTGATCCTGATCCACGGCTGGCCCGGCACCGTCGCCGACTTCCTCGACCTGATCGGGCCGCTGACCGATCCGCGAGCGCACGGCGCCGGTGACGCGCCGGCCTTCCACGTCGTGATCCCGGCGCTGCCCGGGTTCGGCTTCTCCGGTCCGACCAGGGAACGGGGCTGGGGCATCACCCGCATCGCCAGGGCCTGGGCCGAGCTGATGCACCGGCTCGGGTACGAGCGCTACCTGGCGCAGGGCGGCGACTTCGGCAGCCTGATCGCGCCCGAGGTGGCCAGGATCGCGCCGGGCCTGGTCATGGGCGTACACGTCAACGCGCTGGTGACCGCACCCGGCGGGAGTGCCGGTGACCCCGTGGAAGGGCTCGGCGAGCAGGACGCGGAACGCGTGCGAGCCGCCGCGGCGGAGTGGCGGGAACGCTCGGGCTACGCCACCGTCCAGTCCACCAGGCCGCAGACCCTCGCCTACGCCCTGACCGACTCCCCGCTCGGCCTCCTCGCCTGGAACCTGGAGTGGTTCGTCGACTACGACCCCTCCGGCACCCGGCAGACCCCCGTCGACCGGGACGCGATCCTCACCGACGTGACGACCTACTGGTTCACCCGTACCGCGGGCTCGTCGGCCAGGCTCTACAAGGAGGCCGGGGACGCCTTCAACGGCGGTGAGCGCTCGGGAGTGCCCACCGCGGTGGCGGTCTTCCCCGGCGACGGCACGATCCGCGCGCTCGCCGAGCGCAGCCACGAGGTCGTACGGTGGACGACGTACGACCGCGGCGGCCACTTCGCCGCCCTGCAGGCGCCCGACCTGCTCGCAGCGGACCTCCGGGCGTTCCGCCGCGTCCTTCCGCCCTCCTGAGCGGCCACGGCCGGCCGAGTTTGGCACGGTCCCGTCGAACAGAAGAGAATTCTTCTTCATGGAACCGGTCGCTTGCTTCGGAGACCCGTGCGGGCAACGTTCCATCACCAAGATCGCCGGGCTTCATCCCCTGGTGGGCGGATCGGACCGGGGCACGGCCAGGCGTTGACAGCATCTACTGCGGAGAATAATTTTTCTCTGAACGAGGGAGTCTGCATGTCGGTCTACCCGCCGCACGGTGGCGTCGTCGAGCGTATCCGCGGGCTGTTGCCCGAGATGCCCGAAGCGCAGCGGTCGCTGGCCGCGTTCGTGCTCGACGATCCGGCGGCGGCCGCCCGGATGACCATCGTCGAGCTGTCCGAGCGGTGCGGCGTCTCCACCGGCACGGTCACCCGCCTGTGCCGAGCGCTGGGAATGAACGGGTACGCGGCCCTGCGCATCGCACTCGCCTCCGACAGCGGGCACACCGTGGCCGACGCCTGGGCCGCCAACATCGGCACCGATGTGCGCGAGGGCGACGACATCGGGCGGGTCGCCCACGTCATCTCCGCCACCATCGGGCGCGTCGTCGCCCAGGCGATCGCCCACCTCGACCTGGCCGTCGTGGAGCGCGCCGCCAGCGTCCTGGCCGCCGCCCGCCGGGTGCTCGTCTACGGCACCGGCGGCAGCGCCAGCACCGCAGGGGAGTTCCAGCAACGGCTGTACCGGATCGGCGTGCCCGCCTGGACCCACACCGACGCCCACCTGGCGCTGACCGGCGCCGCCTTGATGGGGAACGGCGACGTGGTGGTCGCGCTCTCCCACAGCGGACGCACTCGCGAGGTGTGCGACCTGGCCACCCAGGCCCGCTCCCGCGCCGCCACGACGATCGCCATCACCAACCACTTAGTGTCCCCGCTGGCCGACCAGTCCGACCTCGTGCTGGCCACCGCGGTCAGCGAGGTGGGGTTCAGCAGCGAGACCGTCCTGGGCCGGCACGCCCAGCTGGCGGTGCTCGACGTGCTGTACATCGCCGTCGCCCAGCGGACCTTCGAGCAGACCAGGGAGGCGATGGCCGTCACCGCGCAAGCCGTGCGGCCCTACAAACAGCACGCTGCCATCGACACCCCCGCCCCCGAACCCACGAACCCGAGCAGCGACAGAGGCGAGTGACGCCTGGCACCAGGCGGTGGGCACGACGAGCCGAGCCGCCCAGCGAAAGGAGGAGGACATGGATTCCGCGCAACAAAGCGCGCGACACGAAGCGCGCCAGGATGACACCTGAGGGTGACGACCGCCCCAGCTTAGGCGGGACCGACCGCGATGCACCCTTGTCATGCGGCTGCTAGGCCCTGTGGCGGGTCGCCGATCTGAACAATCGTCCCCGTCCCGGTGCCGACGGCCTTTGATCACGGTTCACGTAAGTCAGAGCTGTTCACGAAAGGACATCGCATCTATGGAGCCAGCGCACGAGCGGGCTGGCAACGGGGCATCCTTGGGAACATTGCTACGCGCCTGGCGAGAACGCGCATTGTTGACTCAAGATGAACTGGCTGCCAAAGCCGGCCTCAACCCGCGTACCATTCGCCGACTCGAACTCAACGGTCCCCAACGCCCACGGGCCAGCTCCATCATCATGCTGGCCAAGGCCCTCGCTCTCGACCCCGCGGAAGAGAAACAGCTCATCGCGGCGCTTCGAGCCGTCCTCCCCGCCGCTTCGGCCGTGGAGGAGCCCGAGGCGCACACGTGGGTCCCGCCACGTCAGCTTCCGCCCAGACCCGCTCATTTCGTGGGCCGGCTCAGGGAGTTCGCCGCGCTCGACGACATCGCCACCCGCGAGGGAGAGGCCGGCAAGGTGCTGGCCATCGTGGGACGGGCCGGCATCGGCAAGACCGCCCTCGCGGTCCAGTGGTGCTCGATGGTGGCGGAGGATTTCCCCGACGGGCAGCTCTACGTCAATCTGAGAGGCTTCGGCCCCCTCGACCCCGTCGAGCCGCTGGCGGCGCTGCACACGCTCCTGCGCGGTCTCGGCGTGGCCCCCGAAGAGATCGCCGACGACGTGGACGCCGCATCCGCGCTGCTGCGCTCCCGTACGTCGCGCCGCCGCATGCTGCTCCTGCTGGACAACGCGCTCAACAGCGAACAGGTCCGTCCGCTGCTGCCCGCCGACAGCTGCGTCACCATCGTCACCAGCCGCAACCAGCTACGCGGCCTGGTCGCCCACGACGCCACCGCGCGCGTCAGCCTCCAGTCCCTCGAACCGTCCGACTCCATTGAGCTGCTGAGCCGGGTCTCCGGCCGGACGATGATCGAGCAGGAGGAAGCGGTACGCGAACTCACCGACCTCTGCGACAACTTCCCCCTGGCCCTGCGGATCATCGGCGAGAAGCTCGGCCGGCAGCCGGACACCCCGCTGGCCGACATCGTCGACGAGATCGCCAACAACCGTGACCGGCTCGACGCCTTCTACTCCGGTGACGACATCTACTCGGACCTGCGGGCGGTGCTGCGGTGGTCGTACCGGCATCTGGACCACGACGCCGCGTGGATGCTCCGCGCGGTCGGCGGCCTCTACCCGGGTGCGGCGTTCTCCACGGCGGCCGCCGGCGCCCTAGCGGGGTTCTCCTTGCCGAAGGCGCGGCAACTCCTCGACCGGCTCGTCTCCATGCACCTGGTGGAGCAGCACGACAACGACCGGTACTTCCTGCACGATCTGGTACGCGCGTACGCGGCCGAGTCGAGCCGGCAGCACGACGCGGCCGCGATCTGTGAGGCGTCGGTCCTGCGACTGCTGGACTGGTTCCTCAAACACCTGTACGCGGCCGACGCCGCCTTCGCCCCCGACCGTCTTCGCGAGCCCATGGTCGTGGTGACCGGGCTCGATCCCTTCCCCGACCTGCCGGCCGCCCTGCGCTGGTGCGAGCTCGAACACCAGACGCTCACCTCGCTGCCCGCCTGGGCGTACGCCCACGGTGCGCACCTGGCCTCCTGCCAGATCGCGTACCTGCTGGAAAGCTTCATGGCCCACTACAAGCACTATTACGAACTGCTCGACAGCCACAAAGCCGCCGTGAAAGCCGTTCGCCACATCGACAACCCGCGTTTGGAGGGCCACCTTCTCAGCGCGATGGGCAACGCCTACGACGAACTCCAGCGTTTCGAGGACAGCAGCCGTTGCCACGCCGAAGCGCTGCGCGTCTTCCAGGAATGCGGCGACCGGCGCGGCGAGGCCAAGGTCTTGAGCAACATCGCCGCGACCGCCATCACCACACGTGACTACGAGTCCGCCCGGACCCGATGCCAGCAGGCCCTGGCCGTGGCCGCCGAGGCCGGTTACGAACGCGGCCGCGCACACACGCTCGACACCCTCGGCGAAGCCCATTTCGGGCTCGGCGACTTCGCCGCCGCCATTGACTGCTGGCACCAGGCGTTCCACATCAACAAACACAGCGGCGCGCTCTTCGTGCAGGCCACCAACCTCACCAACCTGGGACGCGCCTACTCCGCCTCCGGCGACCACGAGACCGCCGTCAGATACCACAAGGAGGCGATCTCCGCCTTCCAGTCCATCGCGACCCCACGCGGTGAGGCGATGGCCTTGTTCAACCTGGGTCACGCCTACCACGCCCGGGGCACCGTCGAGGAGGCGATAGCTGCCTGGGAACAGGCGATCGTCCTCTACTCCGAAGTGGACGACGCCAAGGCAGCAGAAGTATGGCGAGAGATCCACAAACTCAGCCAGGACCGGAAAATTACCAGCTGACACCGCCTGCGACGCCGCGCCGCTGACTCGATCGCCGCGCCGCACAGGTCGCCGGCCGACCGGTGGACGTCCCGCACGGCCACCCATGACCGGCGCACATCCTGCCACGAAGCAACCGCTTGATCACACCACCCTGATTCGTGAGACCCCGCGCCCTCTGGATCCTGGACCCGCCGCTTCAGGTGCCTCCCAGAAGCGCCGCTCGGATCTGGCCGAGCCACTCCCTCCCCAGCCGGCGTCCGTCGGGGAGCTGGTCGCCGCGATCCCAGCGCCAGGTCGTGATCATCGCCAGCACGAGGATCCGGCACTCGCGCAGCAAGGCTCGGTTCACACCCGGATAGTGCGCGCCCACATCGTCGGGCGCATGCGCGAGGTCGAACTCGACAGGCCCACGGCAACACGTTTCGAGATCGATGAACAGCGGCCCGTTCGCCGTGGCGAGCACGTTGCCCGGATGCGGCTCGCCGTGCAGCACCTGCTCGGCGCCGCCGCGCTCGCCGACGGCATGTCCCAGGTCCCGTAACGCGTTACCGAGCAGTTCCCGGTCCGCGTCGGCGAGCGCCGGGGTGCGATCGCAGCTCGCCAGGAGTCGCTGAGCCTGCTCCACCCGATCCGTGAAGTGCGGCGTCGGGATCGAGCAGACGCATGCCGGCATGCAGCCGCTCCAGCGCATGGGCGTAGTCGGCCGGTGAGACCTGCCGAGATGTCACGGGTTCGTAGTAGGTCCACAGCGTGACCACGAAGCCGTCACGCTCGTGGACGCGCGGCTCCACTCGAGGGTCGAGAGCGGCCACCGGGCACCTGGATGCGGCGAGCCGCTGAGCGAGCGCGACCTCGAACCGGGCGACCTGTTGCGCGGCTGGCGCCACCCGGGCGAGGACGTCACACGGCAGCAGGCGCAGGGTGAGCTTGTTCGAGTCATGAAGAACGACCGCGTCGTCGACCGTCAGACCGAGCGATGAGGCGATCGATCTGGCCGCGGCCACCGCACGCGGAACCTCTGACGCCTCCATCGTCCGCCCCACCCTCTCCTTCGTCCGACACCCCATTCGACCACGGCGCCTTCGACGACGTTGCTTCCGATCACACCTGAATCTCTGGCAGGCGTATGGAGGAAATATCGTCCTCCAGACCTTCGCCCGTGCTTCTTCCTCGCGACGGGCCGGCACGGTGCAGGTCAGTCCGTAGCGCTCGGAGGAGTCGGGGTCGTGGGGCGTGTCCCAGCTCGCGCAGGTCAAGGTCGCGGCGGTTCGGATATCGGTCGGAGTGTGACAATGAGCATGAGCAGGACCCCGATGCCGCACCACACCCCGACGACGGTCGAGATGGGGAAGCGGTCGCTGAGAGCGCCGGCGATCAGGATGGCGCCGCCCTGGGCAACCTGCATGCCGCCACTCATGACACCGAACGCCCGGGCCCGATACTCGTCCGGAAGCACGTCGTTGAACCGTGCCTGAGCAGCGGGCAGCAGCAGTGACATGACCACGCCGCAGACCGTGACCATGAGCAGGACGCAGGCGAGCGGCGGGTCGAGCAAGGCGGGGACCAGGGTGAGGGGGGCGAGGACGGCCAGCGGGCGGATCAGACGGGTCCCGGTTCGTCGCCGCAGCAGCCGTGCCAGCAGGAAGCCGCCGATCGTCACGCCCAGCGGGTTCGCGGCCATGATGAGCCCCTGGGCCACGCCCGAGCCGGTGCCGAGCTGGGCCGCCCAGGCTACGGCCAGGCCCTCCGGGACGATCACGAAGGTGACCGTCGCGAAGACGATCAGGGCGATGGCCCGCATCACCGGGTGGCCGAAGACGACGGCGTACCCCTGCCGTGTCTCATGCCACAGGCCGGTGCGGTGGGCGGGCGAGAGCGCCGCCGGCCGTGGTTTGACGTACCGGTGCAGCAGGAACGCCGACCCGGCGAAGGTGCCGGCGTTCAGCAGCAGCGCGACATGCGCGCTTTGGCTGGCGATCAGTCCTCCCAGTGCGTATCCGCCGACCTGAGCCACGTTGAACATGGTGTTGTTGAAGGCGAGGCCGAGCGAGTACCGGTTCCCCGTAAGGATGCGCGGGAGCTGAGCGGATCGGGCCGCCTGAAACGGCGGGCCGAGCAACGCGCTACCGAACAGCAGCGCCAGCAGGACCGGTATCGGCACGCCGGGGAGCGCCATCAGCGCGATGAGTACCATTCTGGCCAGATCGCAGGAGATCATCACCGAGCGTGAGGGGTACCGTTCGGCCATGGCGGCCAGCAAGGGCCCACCCGTGAGCCAGGGCAGGGATCCCACGGCGAAGGCCGCCGCCGAGGCCAGCACGGAGCCGGTGCGATCGAAGGCCAGCAGCGCCACCGCGGCCCTGCACAAATAGTCGCCGATCCAGGAAAGGACGCTCGCGGTGAATACCGCGCGGTACTCTGTTATGGCGAACAGATCTCGGTAGCTCGCCGGCCGTTCCTCATCGATTGCCGGGCGGCTCATCCGTGCTCCATTGAATTTCCGCCGATCCTTCCGGCCGGCCGGCCCGGACCGCGGCGTGTCTATTCCGGGTCGACCACTATCCTGACCGTCTCCCGTGGCCGACATCGGACTCTGAGAATGAAGGGAGTATCGGCCGTCGGGCACGCGTTGTCAACGAGCGGTCAGCCATCTTTCCGGTCCTGGCTCACTCAGGACAGTAACCGGTCATCCTCCGGCCACTGTTGATATCGGTATTGAAGCTGGAAGTCGTCGTGGCTTAGCGTCCTGGTCTGCCTGGACAGGTGAGTAATCACCAGGGGGAGGTTGAGATGCAGCTCAAGAAGACGCGTATCCGGGCGCAGCTCAGTGCCGTGCGGATGGACAGCGATTGGCACAGCCCGCAGCCGCGGCCGGTGTCGGCGAATACGCAGGAGCGCGTGGAAGCCCAGGACTGACCCGGTGCGCGTGTGTCTGGCGGGGATGCCCTCGCAGGCGGTGGGCACCCCATCGCTTGCCGTGGGCATCGTGCGCCGTCGAGTGGCCGAGGCGGGCGCGGGCGACCGAAGACGACTATCCTGACCGTCTCTCGTATCCGACAGCGGACTTCGAGAATGAAGGGAGTATCGGCCGTCGGGCACGCGTGGTCAAGGAAGCGGTCAGACTTCTTTCCGGTCCGGGCATACTCAGGACAGTAACCGGGCGTTTTCCGGCCACTGTCGATATCGGTATTGAAGCTGGAAGTCGTCGTGGCTTAGCGTCCTGGCCTGCCTGGACAGGTGAGTAATCACCAGGAGGAGGTTGAGATGCAGCTCAAGAAAACGCGTATCCGGGCACAGCTCAGTGCCGTGCGGATGGACAACGATTGGCACAGCCCGCAGCCGCGGCCGGTGTCGGCGAATACGCAGGAGCGCGTGGAAGCCCAGGACTGACCCGGTGCGCGTGTGTCTGGCGGCGATGCCCTGGCAGGCGGTGGACACCCCATCGCTTGCCGTGGGCATCTTGCGCCGTCGAGTGGCCGAGGCCGTGGCGGGTGCGCAATCGACCGAATATCCGGGGGCGTTGCGGTGGGCGGAATACCTGCTTGCCGAGACCGGCGCCGCCGTCACACCCGCGCATTACATGCTGGTGGCCGACAAGGGCATCGGCCACGGTCTGGGCGATTGGGTGTTCACCGGTGCGCTGCGCGACGAGCCTGAGCGGCGGCATTCCGAATGGCCGGCCGACGTCCCGCAGGGGGTCGTCGATCCGGCTGTGCTGGAACGGATGCGCACGTTGGCGGCGGGGTTCGTCGCCGAGGCGACCGCGGAGATCCTCGCCCTGCGGCCGGACGTCGTGGGCTTCACCTCGACCTTCATGCAGACGGTCCCGAGCCTTGCGGTCGCACGGGCGATCAAGCGGCAACGGCCCGACGTCAAGGTGGTCTTCGGCGGGGCGAACTGTGACGGTCCGATGGGACACGCCATCCATCGCAACCATCGGTTCGTGGATTTCGTTGTCCGCGGCGAAGGAGAAATCGTCCTGCCCACGCTGCTGGAGCGCATCGAGGCCGGCAAGCCGGTCGCGGATGTGCCGGGGCTGTGCTGGTGGGACGGCGAACAGTCGGTGGCCAATGCCATGGTCGCGCACCAGACGGTGCCGCCGGCTCTGATCCCGATGCCTGACTACGATGCCTGGTTCGCCGCGATGGACGTCTCGCCGGTACGCGAGTACCTGTCGCCCTACCTGTTCATCGAGGGGTCACGCGGGTGCTGGTGGGGCGAGCGGCACCATTGCACGTTCTGCGGGCTCAACGGCCCGCGCATGGGTTTCCGTTCAAAGCCGGCCGATCGGTTCTTGGCGGAGTTGACCCATCTGGTGGAGCGCCATCGAGTTCTCGACGTGATGACCGCCGACAACATCATGGACATGGCCTACTACCGGCACTTGTTGCCCCGGCTCGCCGAGACTGGGTGGGACCTGCGGATCCAGTTCGAGGCCAAGGCCAACGTCTCGCCGCAGCAGATCGCACAACTGTCGGCGGCCGGCGTCTGCGCGGTGCAGTTCGGGATCGAGAGCCTGAACAGCCGTGTCTTGAAGATCATGAACAAGGGTGTCACGGCCGCGACCAACCTCCGGGTGCTGCGCGACAGCGACGATCACCACCTCACCGTGCTGTGGAACTATCTCTACGGCTTTCCCGATGAAAGCGAACATGACTACTGGCCGGTCATCGAGCAGATGCCTGCCCTGGTCCACCTGCAGCCCCCGGCCGGTGCCACGCGGATCGGGTTGCAGCGCTTCAGCCCCTACTTCGAGAAACCCGAGCTGGGGTTCGCCCACCGGCGACCGGCGAAGTTCTACGGGCGCGTGTACGACGTGCCGGAAGCAGAGCTCGAGGATCTCGCCTATTTCTTCGAATGTGATGACGCCGGTATCGCCGGCGGCGTCGAAAAGGCACTGGTCGAGGCTATTGCCGACTGGCGGGCGAATCACCCCTTCTCATCACTGTTCCGTATGGAAGGTCCTGATCGAACGCTGACCCTGCGTGATCGCCGCCGCGGCTGGCCCCGTCGTGACCACGTGCTGACAGGCTGGCGGCGAGATGCGTACGAGGCGTTGGACCGGGGACGCACCGAAGAATCCCTGCGCCGCTTCCTGGCCGAACAGGAGATTACCGTCGACGCCGCGGACCTCCACGACTGGCTGAGCAGTCTGCGACGGCACGGCCTGGTGTTCGCCGAGGGTGACGAGTTCGTGGCGCTGGCGACAACCGACGTACCGGTCCGAATGCGGACGGATGACTGATGACCCCCTCCTACGAGCACCTCGCACTCGACCGCCCGCGCACGCACACACTGGACCACCTGGTGGATCTCGACACCAACGCACCGGCAAGGGCGTCGAAGTTCATCGCCTGGCTGCGAGAGCGGCAGTCCGAGGCCGAGAACGTGGTGTGGCACGCCCACGTCGATCCTGCCCTTGACCCCACCTTGCTGTATCACTTGCCGCCGCCCCTGTCGGTCGCCGGACATCAGGCACCATCGCCTCATCCGTGGCTGGCCGCACATCGCCCGGCCATGTGCCATTACCGAATGGGACCGGGCTTCATCCTGGTCCAGGACGTGCGTCAGCCGTCGACGGCAGCGCGGTTCGAGCTCGACGAGCCCGCGCTCATCGACGCCTTCACCCACTGCCTGCGTCCCCGGCAGCTCACCGACCTGGACGGGAACCGGCGTGAGGCCGCGCTGGCCCTCGTCGCCGAACGGTTGGCTCTTCGCCTCGGCGACTGGGTCACGACACTTCCGACCAGGATGCGGCGCTGGCCGACCCCCAGCCCGGTGGTCTGACAGCCCGATGGTCTGAGCTTCACCCTGAGCGCGGTGCCGGCCGCCGTTGGAAGGCGGTGCCAACCGGAAGCTTTCATTCTCATATTTCCGCCACCACGGCGTCGTTCAGCGCCCGTTGACCATCTCGGCCCGCAGCGGGCGGTTTTGTCGGGTCTTTCATCGTGCCGTAACAGTGTTCAGAGCCTGTCCGACGTGATTGGGTCCCCTTGGTGCCGGAACGGCCCCATCCGCTATGTGCGAAACGCCTGTCAGTCAGCAGGGCACCGGATGTCATGCCCACCTTTGTCGTCGGCACCCGGTTGAAGCAGAAGTGAATGTGGGCTGTGCTTCACTGGGGACAACAGCCGATCCACGGGTCACCTGGCTCTTTGAGAATCACCACGGGCGGCACGTGCAAGAGTTGCGAAGGGAGGTGCACGATGACTCGTAAGGACTCCCCTTGGGACTAGGTATATGTGATTTCCACCGGCCGGCCCTTCTCTTCCGAGCGGGTCGGCCATACCTGTGAAATGTGCAGTGGTGATCAATGGGACTCCCGGCAGTCGACGAGGAACGACCTGCCACCTATCGAGAGTTGCTCGGCCTCGTCGAATATCGTGCAGTATTCGCCGCGAGCATGCTTTCTTGGATCGGCGACTATCTGTGCAAGGCCGCGGTGGCATCGCTGGTGTTCGACCGAACCGGCTCGGCGCTGGCTTCGGCTGCGGCCTTCGCTGTGGGGTATCTGCCGTGGATCACCGCGGGTCCCTTGCTGGCGGCGGTGGCGGAACGATATGCCCCCCGCTCGGTGATGATCCCCTGCGACCTGGCCAGGGCGGCGCTCATCGCACTGGTCGCAGTTCCCGGCATTCCAGTCCCGGCCTTGTTCGTATTGCTGTTCGCCAGCGGGCTGCTTGCCCCGCCGTTCGAGGCCGCCCGTTCCGCTCAGCTCCCGCAGATCCTGCCGGGCGACCTGTACCCGCTGGGACTCGCCCTCAACGCCTCCACCGTCCAGCTTGCCCAGGTTGTCGGGTACGCCGCAGGCGGGATGATCGCCGCGTATAGTCAGCGGACCGCGCTCCTGTTGAACGCCGCCACGTTCCTCGGCTCGGCCTTCCTTCTGCGCCGCTACGTCAAATACCGGCCCGCAGCGTTGTCGGTCGCCCAGCGCGTGGGCCTGCTGCGAGAAACCTGCCAGGGCTTCGCCGTAGTCTTCGGTCACCCGTTGATGCGCGCGATCGCGTTCATCGTCTTCGGCGCGGTAACGTTCGTGATCGTTCCGGAGGGTCTCGCCGCGGCCTGGGCGTCCGAGCTTGGCGGAGGCGGCATGATCCAGGGCCTCATCATGGCCGCCAACCCGCTCGGCGTCGGCATAGGCGGCCTGCTGCTGTCCCGGCGACTACGGCTCCGGACGCGGACCCGGCTCCTGCGCGCGCTGGCGGTCTCGGCCCCGCTGTCGCTGGTCCCTGCGTTGTTCAGTCCACCGCTCGCCGGAGTCCTGATCATGGTCTGCGCCTCCGGCCTGGTCATGTCGCTGCTACTTCCCACCGCGCAGACGGTGTTCAAAAGTGTCCTGCCGCACGAATATCGGTCCCGGGCGTTCGGCGTCATGAGCAGCGGCATGCAGACCGCTCAAGGCGCCGCGATCCTTGCCACCGGCGCCCTCAACGAGGACTTCTCCACCTCGATCGTGATCGGCACCTGGTGTGCCGTCGGCACCCTCCTGATGCTCCTCGTCACATACCGAATGATCATCCCGTACGAGACGCTGGACTCTTCCCGCTCAGCCAAAGTCGATTGAACCGCCCGGCTTCTGCGGTGGGTGCCCCCGGCTTGAGGGGGCGGACGTCGGCCAAGGCATCCTGGTCGAGGCCGTCCGCAGGGCCCTGGCTTTCTCGGTGCCCGGCTACCACGCCTGGCGAGACAAGCTCGTCGGCGCGTGATCCCCCGAACGAGGTGCACTGCGGCACCTCCAGCCTCGGTAGCCCTCAGGCGTCGTTGTTCTCCAGCCAGGCGACGATGCTGCGCGCGTACCCCTCGACGTTCGTCAGCGGTCGCCCGTCGAGGACTCCAACGAGATGCCCGACGCCGAACGGGGCATCGTAAAGGCGAGCGCGGCGGTAGGTGTCGGGGTCCACGGCCTTCCTGACGTTGTCCCAGCCGTGCCAGGCCATCAGGGCGGCGTCCACGGCAGGGTCGAACAGGTGGGCCTGGTCCCAGTCCAGGACCCCGACCAGTTGCCCGTCCCTGCTCCAATGGACGTTGGAGCCGCACAGATCGCCGTGGACGAGTGCATTCGGTACGCGTTCCAGGTCGCGCGCCACTTCGAGATGCCTGCGGCACTGGTCGCGCCACCTGTCCGGCAGGCGCGGAACGACGTGCTCGGCAAGGATCTCGGCCCAGCCGTTGTCCCCCGGGACGTACAGCAGTTCTCTCAGGCGCGGGGTGATAGCGACCTCCCGTACGGCGCGCAGCAGCTCCCTGATCTGGTTGGGGTCGCCCTGCCCCTCGGGCTGCTCCTCGCCTTCGACCCAGGAGACGGCAACCGCCGTACGCTCGCCGAACCAGGTCACGGGGGTAAGCGGCTCCGGGACCTCGAATGGCAGCCCAGCGCGTGAGATCTCACGCAGCACCTCCATGCGGCGCGGCATCTCCTGAGCCGACGACGGCCGCTTGCTCACCCGCACCGCCGCCCTTCCCGGAAGGAGCACGACGTGGTGCAGGTTGCCGGCCGTGATCCGGGCGTCGTCGACGGAATGGCCGGGAAGCAGGGCGTCGGCGATCTCCAGCAGAGCTTCGGCGGTGGGTTCGGGGGATTGGGGGGTCA
>DASUCK010000400.1:0-14224 GCA_036276095.1 Nonomuraea sp.
GACCTCGGGGCCGGCCCCACGACCGGCCCTGAACCATCACCCCGCTCCCCCGCGCCCGGACCGGGGACCCGCGCCGCGGCCATGGCGCCGTCGAGAAGAGGACACTTTCTGACCGCTTCAGCTGCGATCGTCTTCCTGTACGCGGGGTTCCTGTTCGCGGGGTTCCTGTACGCGGGGGTTCCTGTATGCCAGAGCGATCAATGGGAGCGCGATGACCGTCCTCTGCGCCAAGGCGCTCAACCGGGCGACGCTCGCCCGGCAACTGCTGCTCGACCGCGCCGCCACGCCCGTCCTCGACGCCGTCGCGCACCTGTGCGGGCTGCAGGCGCAGGAGCCGCAGGAACCGTTCACGGGGCTGTGGTCGCGGCTGCGCGCGTTCGACCCGGCGGCGCTGGACGACCTGCTGGCCGGTCGGCGCGTGGTGCGTACGCATCTCATGCGCCGCACCGTGCACCTCGTGGCCGCCGAGGACGCGCTGGCCTGGCGGGCCCGCCACGACGCCATGCTGCGCCAGCGGGTGCTGGGCACCTACCGCCGCGAGCTCGCCGGGGTGGATGCCGACGAGTTCGTCGCGGCGGCCCGCGCGCTGCTGGCCGACGGTGTGCCCCGCTCGATGGGCGAGATCGCCCGGGCGCTCGCCGGGCGCTGGCCCGCGCCGGGTCCGCGGGCGCTGGGTGAGCTGGTGGTGGCCGCGCTCGTCCCGATGGCGCAGCTGCCGCCGCGCGGGATGTGGCGCGCGCGGGCGGGGGTGCGCAACCTGCCGCTCTCCCTGTGGCTGGGCCGCGACCCCGACCCGCCGGCCCCGCACGGCACCGACCCGGTCGGCGCGGCGCTGGTGCGCCGCTACCTGGCCGCGTACGGTCCCGCGGCCTCGGCCGACCTGCGCGCCTGGTGCGGCCTGGCCGGGCTGCCCGCCGCGGTGGCCGCCGTGCGCCCTGAGCTGGTCGCCTTCCGCGACGAGCGCGGACGCGACCTGCTCGACCTGCCGGACGCGCCCCGACCCGACCCGGACACCCCCGCCCCCGTGCGGTTCCTGCCGGCCTTCGACAACGCGATCCTCGGCTACCACGACCGCGGCCGGATCATCGACGACGCCCACCGCGGTCTGTCCGTCGCCGGCGCGCGGGTCGTGCTGGTGGACGGCCGGGTCGCCGCGACGTGGACCGCCGACGCGGGCGCCGTGGCCGTCACCCCGCTGCGCGACCTCACCCGGGCCGAGCATGCCGCCGTCGTCGAGGAGGGCGGGCGCCTGGCGTCGTTCCTGTCCGGCGGCGACCGCGACGGCGTGCGGGTCGCCGCGTCCGCGCGCTGAGCTCGGCTTCATGCGGCCGTCGCCTCCCGTGGCCGGCGGCTGCCCGTCCGTCCGGGAGCGCGGCTCGCGGACCGGGTGCGAACGTGCCGGCGGCCACCTCGGCCGCTCCGCGTCTCCGAGCCCTCCGCGTGGACCCGGTCACGCGCTGACGGCCCAGCCGTGGACGGCGGTCCGGCGGGGAAGCGGGCGAGCGGACAGGGGCGGCCCGGCTTCCACGCCGTTCACGCGGGCTGCCAGCGGCAGATCCGCTTGGTGAAGACCGTGGCGCCGATGCGCGCGTAGAACCGCTGCGCGGCCTCGTTGTCCTCGGCCACCTCCCAGCGGATCACCTTGCCCTTGGCCGTCTGGGCGGCCGCGCGCATCAGCTGCTCCCCCACCCCGTGGCCGCGTTCGGCGTCGCGGACGTACAGGTCGTCCAGGGCGAGGTAGTTCTCGCCGGCCCAGAGGCTGATCCGCTCCATCCAGGAGACGTACCCGATGGCTTGGCCGTCCCGCTCGGCGATCAGGTAGGCGATCTCCGGCCGGGTCAGCAGCTCTTCCAGGCCGGCGACGGTGACGCCGATGGCCCATGCCTGGCCCTGGTGTTCGGCCAGCTCGCACATGAGGCCGTGCACGGTGGAGGCGTCTTCGGGTGTGGCGCGACGAATCGAGATCACGATGGTCCTCTCATCAGGACGTGGGTTTCCAGAGGGCGGAATGGTGTTGAGGCCGGCTGGCGGCCTCAACGGTTCTGCGTGCGGGCCGAAGGGGCTATTCGCCCGGCGTGCCGCGGCCGGTGGCCGGGACGTGGCCGAGCCGCAGCAGTGCCAGCGCCGCCGCGCAGGCGGCGATGACGGCCGCGACGACGGCCGCGGTGTTGAGCCCGCCGGCGAACGCCGCCCGGGCGGGTGCGAGCACGGCCGCGGCGACGTCGCCGGGCAGTGTCTGGGCGGCCGCGACCGCGCCGTCCAAACTCTCGCGGCTGGCCGCCGCGGCCTCGGGCGGCAGGCCGGCGGGCAGCGTGGTCTCGGCCCCGGCGCGGTAGACGGCGGCGCCGATGCTGCCGATGATCGCGATGCCGAGCGAGATGCCGAGGTCGCTGCAGGTGGTGGCCAGCCCGGACGCGGCGCCGGCCTTCTGCGGCGGCACCGAGCCGACGACCAGGTTGGTGGTCAGCGCCATGGACGGCGCGACGGCCGGGTAGAGCACCATGAACCCGGCGACCAGCAGCGGCAGCCCGCCGGCCGCGTCGACCTGGGTGAGCATCAGGTAGCCGACCACCTGGACGGCCAGCCCGGCCGCGATCAGATATCCGGGGCGGATGCGCCGGGACAGGACGGGCGCGGCGGTGGAGACGACCACCAGCAGCGCCGCGCCGGGCAGCACCCACAGGCCGGCCTGCAGCGGCGACAGCCCCTCCACGAGTTGCAGGTACTGGGTGAACAGCAGGTAGATGCCGCCGAGCGCGGTCGCGGCGAGCAGGAAGACGGCCAGCGCGCCGCCGACCGTGCGGTTGGCGAACAGCCGCACGTCCAGGAGCGGCTCGGGCAGGCGCAGCTGCCGGAGGACGAACCAGGCGCCGAACGCCAGACCGGCCGCGATGCCGGCCAGCGCCACGGGGAGCGAGTCAGGCTTGGCCAGTTCCTTGACGCCGTAGACGATGGGCAGCAGGGTCGCCAGCGAGAGCGCCACGCTGAACAGGTCCAGCCGGCCGGCGGCGGGGTTGCGGGGGTTGGGCAGCAGCAGCGGGGCGCCGATCGCCACGACCGCCATCACGGGCACGGCGACCAGGAAGGCCGCGCGCCAGGAGAACGCCTCCAGCAGCGCCCCGCCGATCACCGGGCCGAGCGCGGTGCCGGCGGAGATGCCGCCCGACCAGACGCCGACCGCGATGCCGCGCTGCCGCGCGTCGGTGAACATGGAGAAGATGAGCCCGAGGGTGGCGGGCATCTGGGTGGCCGCCGCGATGCCGAGCGCGGCCCGCCAGACGATCATCAGGACGGGGTCGGACGTGCCGGCGGCGATCAGCGAGACGACGGCGAAGACGGCCGCGCCTCCGATCAGCAGCTTGCGGTGGCCGATCCGGTCGCCCAGCGTGCCCATGGTGACCAGCAGGCCGGCCATCAGGAAGCCGTAGATGTCGATGATCCACAGCGTTTGGGTGCTGCTCGGCTTCAGGTCCGCGGCCAGCTGGGGGATGGCCAGGAACAGGATGGTGAGCATCATGAACAGCAGCATCGCGGGGAGGACCAGCACGACCAGGCCGGCCCAGGTCCTGGCGCCGGCACGCGGGCCGGGGTCGAGGTGCGCGGATGACGCGGATGACGACAAGGGATTGCCTTTCCAGAGGGGTGGTGGGTGGGGTCGCGCCGGCCTGCCGGGCGCCTCCACCCCAAGCAAAACGGTACGGGGGTTGGGTATCAAGAAGGCGGCAAGGCGCCCGCCCTCCTTCGGCTGAAGTTCGGTGGGCACCACTATAGGGAACCTTACCCCCGTTGGGTATAGGAAGGGGCTACGAAGTGCCGATTTCGGCAGAAAGACCCGCGACGGGATGGCCGACGAGGCTCGCCGCCGGGGCGGCTCGAACGGGGTTCACGGATGCGCAGGGTGGATGGGACGTAGGGTGCGGCTCATGGCTTGTCGCATTTCTGAACTGATCATCAAGTGCCGGGACCCGCAACGGCTGGCCGCGTTCTGGTGCGAGGTGCTGGGCTTCGTCGTGCTCGACACCGACGACGGCGCGGTGGAGATCGGGCCACCGGAGGGGTTCGGCGGACCGCAACCGACCCTGATCTTCAGCCCGACCACCGAGCCCAGGCCAGGCCGGCTGTGGCTGCACTTCGACGTCAACGCCACCGACCGCGATCAGGACGCCGAGCTCGAACGCCTCATGAAGCTCGGGGCGCGCCCGGCCGACATCGGCCAGAGCGGCGATGAGCCCTGGCACGTCCTGGCCGACCCCGAGGGCAACGAATTCTGCCTCCTGCGAGCCCGCCTGAGCTGACGGTTCACCCCGGACCGCCGTCGGGCGTGACCTTCGGCAGGCCGGCCAGCGCGCGGAGGGTGAGCATCCGGAGGTGGCTGCTCAGCTCCTCCTTCGCCTGCTCGACCCCCAGCAGGCGGTTCGCCTGCAGGTGGGTGAGGCTGTTCAGGACGCGTTCCGCGGCGCCGAGCAGGCGTCCTTCGGCGGCCAGCGCGCGGACGCGGTCGCCGCCGGCGCGCACCGCCGGTCGTTGCCGGTCGAGGATCGCGTGCAGGGCGGGCGCGTGCTCGCTCGCGGGCAGGTGCGGCGCCGCCTGCCCGGCAGCGAACAGGCCGCACAGCTCCCGCCGGAGGGGGCGGAAGCGCTTGTGCGCGGAGTCGGGGATCCGGACGGCGGGATGCGCCGTCGGGTCGACTCCCCAGCTCTGGAGGAAGGAGTGCAGGGCGAGCGCGCCCACGGTCGTCGCCTCCACCTCGCCGTTGGCGGCCAGGAACGTCAGCAGGTCGACCGCCGCCTCGCTGTTGGCGTGGAACACCGCCTCGATCGCGTCGATGGCGTCGGGACCGCCGTACCGCTCCAGCTCGCGCTCGTACGTGACGAAGGCCATGTCGGAGGCCCAGGCCGTCGTGATCAGCTCGCGTGCCCAGGTCGCGCACCGGGCGAGCACCGCGATCGGGTCGGCGCCGGGCGCGGCCCGGAAACGCAGCCGCAGGTGGGGCAGCGGATCGGCGTACCGGATGTAGAACCAGCGGTCGATCAGGCCGCCGGCCCGGAGCGCGGCGACGTGCTGCCGCAGCGGGCCGGTCAGGACGTCCTCCTGCTGCGACATCGCCGTGTACAGCTTCAGGTAGACCCACGGGTCGCCGGGATGCAGCCGCCGGCCGGCGCTCGACGCCGGACGCTCGGCCGCGCGCTGGGGTGGGGCGGCGTCCCCCCGGTCGGCCTCGGGCGCCGGGGACAGCACGGGCACGACCAGTTCGGAGTGGTACGGCCGGTCGTGCTCGTCCCGCAGCCAGAGTTCGGAGAAGTCCGGCAGCATCTCCTGCAGGTTCACCCCAGCGGGCCGTCCGTGCTTGCCGGCGCTTCGCAGCTGGCGCCGCAGCTCGGCCACGCACATCGGGTGGTCGAGGTCGAGCAGCAGCCTGTTGTCGTACTCGGTGACGTAGACGTGACGCGGCACCCTCCAGTCCCGCCGCCAGCGCTGGACCGCGGCGAAGAACTCCGCGGGGTCGGAAGGGACTCCCCCGTCCTCGCCGCTGGCGAACGTCTCCGGCCGCACCGTCCACTGCGCCAGGCTCATCACGACCCGCCCCCGGGTCAGCCGCGGGCGGAACGGCGCCTCGACGCAGGGCCCCCAGTCGAACCGCTTCGGCCAGGCGAGCTGGTCCCCGGAGAACTCCACCAGCGCCCGGCAGACGTTGGGCGCCTGGATCAGCGACAGCCCGTGCGACTGGCTGACGAACAGCCGCTTGCCCAGCGTCGCCGACCGAAGGTAGAACCTGTGGCCGTCGGCTCCCAGCAGGACGTCCGCGAGCGGGATCTGCCGGCCGGCGGGCAACGACGGAGCGGAGTTGACGCAGAGCTCGAACTGGCGCAGCGGAGCGTGGGTCGCGACGTTCTGCGCCCGCGCCTGACCGGCGGCGTTGCGCAACTCGACGAACAGGACATCGGGGTCCTGCGCCTCCTCCGCCTGCGCGAAGCCGCGCAGGGCCCGCACGTCCGCCTCGTCGAAGAGGTCGGAGAAGCGGCCGAAGCTCTGCAGCCCCTGGAACACGGTCGGCGACAGCACCATGCGCCACCGGCCCTCGTCGATGGCCTGGCGGGACGGTGCCGCGATGCTGAAGTAGAGGTCCAGCGAGGGCACCGGCCGGCTCCGCGAAGCGCCCGGCCGCCGGACGGTCAGGTCGTCCAGCAGGCGGTCGGTGAGCTCGATCTCGTGGCGGCCGTGGTGGAGCGCGTCGGCGACCAGGTTGGCGAGCCTCCGGTCACGGCTCGGGTCGCGGTCCTCGGCGGCCGGAGGCAGCGGGAGCTGCCGCGGCGGCGCCAGGTAGCCGTTCGGGGCGTCGATGCCCAGCTCGGGGCTGAGCACCTCGACCAGCGGGATCTCGGCGTTGACGCCGTAGCGCTCCAGGAAGGCATGGTGGTACGCGGCGATGTGCGCGGGCCGAGGCACGACGCTGCCCAGCCGCGTGAGCAGCTCGGCGGCCTCGGCGGCCGCGGTGCCGACCTCGGCGGGCAGCTCGTGGCCGGCCATGGCCAGGGCGGTGTCGACCTGGTAGGTGGTGCCGTCGAAACCCGGCGTCATGGCCCGCTGATGGGTGGTGAGCCGGTCGATGTCGGCCGGGTTCGCCCGGCCGCGTTTCTCGTCGACGGCGTCGGCGAGAGCGCGAACGCGGCGCAGCCCGTCGGCCACCGGAGCGAACGCGGCGGACCCGGCGAGCCGCTTCCACAGGTGTGTCTCGGGCAGGGGTTCGGTCAGCGGCGGGTCGAGGCTGTTGACCAGCACGCCCAGCTCCCACAGCTGGCCGAGCAGCCTGCGGATGCGGGCCTCGCCGGCGGCGGGGACCCGTTGGAGCAGCTCCGCGACGAGATCGCCGTACTTCGTCTCGCCGTCGGCCAGCCGCAGTGCCAGCCGGGTGGGCGGCGTGAGGCGGAGGTTCGCCCGCTTGCCGCCGGCGGTCGCGCCCGACCATTCGGCGAACACGGCCCGGTCGGCCACCTGGTAGAGCAAGGCGTTGCTCTGGACCGGCAGTTCGTCGCGGACCGACTCGTCGCCGTCGAGCCGCCGGATCAGCTCGCCGAGCCAGCCGGAGTCGGCGCGGGTGCGCGTCCTCCGCACCGGGTCGGCGGCGAGTGTCGCCGTCGCCGCGCCGCCGAACCGGCCCATGCCCACCCCCGAGAACAGCCCGTACGGGGTGGGTCGCGTGCTCATCCTGGTCAGGTAGCGCAGCAGCGCCGAGAACGCCCCGTCGGCCTTCTTGCCGGCCGGCCCGTCCGCGGCGGTCGCCGGCCCGTCCGCCGCCTCGATCCGGACGAGCTCGCCGGCGAGACTGGGGCTCGCCGTGTACAGGGCGTGGCGCACGCGAGGCCGGCGCGCGAGATCCCAGAGCCGCTCACGGGTGACCTCCGGCGGGGCCGTCCCGCCCTGAGCGCCGGCCGGCTCGGCGTCTCCGGTGAGCGCGAGGAAGGTCTCGGCGGGCAGGACGGGCGCGCGGAGCATGAAGAAGCCGGCGGGGCGGAACGACGTCGCGGCTTTCTCGTCCCGGTTCTTCCGCGTGGTCATGGGTGGCTCCCTGCGTGGTGGGCAACGGTGCGGGGGTCAGTGGATCAGGAGCGCTCGCTGCCATCGGTCGTCGATCAGGCCGGCCGCCGTCCACAACGCGAGGGGTATGCCGGCCGCGCCGTCCAGAAGGTCGGGGCTGTCCATGTAGATGTCCGGGGGCTGGAACTCCTTGACCAGGAGCGGATGAGCCGGGTCGCAGGCGTCCAGCACCTGCTCGGCGAGGTGGGGAATGGCAGCCCGGGCGGCGGCGCCCCCGTCCTCGCGGGCGAACCTCCCGCAGACGGCCAGGAGCCCGGACCAGCCGTGGCACAAGGACGCGTTGACCAGGTGGCCGTGGCCGGCCGCCACGCGCCGCAGCGCCGCCTCGAACCCCTCGGTCGCGGCCGTGCGCAGCGTGCCGTCGCCGAGCGCGGTGGCGGCGTCCAGCAGGGCCGAGCAGATGCCCGGCGCGCCGTAGCACCAGGACTCGTGTCCCGGCGACGGCGGCGTCCGCCGGATCGTGCCCGACGGGGTCAGCGACACCATGCGCGGCCAGCACCGGCCGTACTCGTCCTCGTCGGACATCTCCAGCAGGAAGGCGGCCACGTGCTCCATCGCCGGTCGCAGCCCCGGCCGGCGGTGGCCGCGGCTCCATGCCTGGCTCATCGCCGCGAGCGGGCCGGCGAGGCCGTGCGACATCCCGAGGTCGACGTAGCCGTGCGGATGCTCCTTGGCGAGCTCCTGGCCGAACATGAACCGTGGCGGGACATGCCACCGTGCCGTTCCGCCGCCGGGGTCGCACATCCAGACCAGGTCGTCGAGGAGCATGCCGACCGCCTCCCGCTCCTCGGCGCTCGGCTCCGGCAGCGACGCCAGGTAGCCGAGGACTCCAGAGGCGCCGGAGATGACGTCGTACGCGTCCGGGCTCACGCCGTCGGCGCCGCGCCGGCTCAGCCCCTGCGCGACCTGCTGGGCCAGCAGGTCGCGCAGCCGGCCCAGCGCCGGCCGCAGGGCGGGGTCGTCCGCGGACAGCTGCTCGACGGCCAGGGCCAGCCCGCTGGTCCCGATGCCGAGGCACGGAAAGGGCACCGGCTGCTCCTGGGTGCGCCGCGCCGCCTCCCGGATGAACCGCCGGGAGAGCCCGCGCCAGCGGGCGGCGTCACCGGGCAGCGCCGACGCGGCGTACTTGAACACGAGCGCCATGCCCGCGTGGCCGCCGTACAGCCCGGGACCGCCCCATTCGAGAGAGCGCGTCGACGCCGCCTTCGACTGGCGCACCGCCTCGGCCAGCACCTTGTCGTCGGCGAGCCGCTCCAACATCACTCCCGTGACGTCCCGGATCCGCTCGACGAGGGCGGAGGGCAGCCCGTCCTCGCTACTCATAGCCGAATATCTCGAGGAGATGTCCGAAGCGGGCATTGAAGAGCTCCTCGTGCTGTCGGGTGAACACCTTGCGCCAGCTGCCGATCTCGCCCTTGTGGAAGGTGAACGACCCGCGGTCGAACAGCTTCGCGGCGATCGCGGCGGCGTCCACGTCGTGGCCGAGCCGGTCGGCGACCCGTTCCACGGTCTCGACCTGACGGGCCCGGCTGCCGCCGCCGTCAGGACCGACCAGGTCCTCGAACGCGACCTTGCCCACGCTGGGATGGTGGAAGAGGCTGATGGCGGACTCGTAGTCGGAAAGCAGCGGGAGAGCCGGGTCGCGCAGCGCGTACGTGATCCGGCCCGGCAGGTCGGGGATGCTCTCCATGATGGGCCGGAAGACGGCGGACTCCGGGAACCGGCGGAAGGTGAGCCCCCCGGCTCCGGCGAAGAAGTTCACGGTCGACACCAGCGCGTCACGGGGATCGCGGTAGTTGAGGAACATGGCGGGCCGGCCGGTCGTCGTCCACTCGTTGAGGAACTTCGGATCCATCCGCCAGATGTCGACCGAGTGGAAGATCCAGCACAGCCGTGGCGGTGTCTGCCAGAACGGCCGCCGCCACGCGTCCTCTTTCATCCGCAGCTCGAAGTCGACGTCGGGGTGCGACACCTCCACGTGGGACAGGTTCCGTGCCGCCAGCCTGACCTGCCAGATCCACCCCAGCTGGACCAGTAGCAGGTCCGTCCGGCGGACGAACTCCTTCGTGTCGCGCTTGACGTCGAGGTCGGCCAGCTCCTCGGGAGCGAGGTACCGTTCCGCCAGCTCGAGCCGCTCGCGAAGGCTGAAGGCAGCCCGTCCCTCCGTCGAAGGGACGGGCTCCCCATAGATCCCGTAGTCGAGGAGCGCCATCAGCCGCTGGACCAGGTGGGTGCCGCTCTTGCGCGGGGAGATGACGATCGCGCGCTCCGCCCGCGCCTCACGGTCGCCGCCACCGCCGAGGCTCGCCGGCGAATGGTCGTCCCGGTACGGTTCAGAATCCATCAGGTCAGCAGTTGCAGGTTCTCGTGAGCGTGGTGAGCGGGGCGCAGCCGTCGATGCTGCACGCGTTGCACGTCCTGGCGCAGGTGTACCAGGAGCAGCTGAAGCCGGCTTCCGGAAGGGCGACGTCGGCGCCGACGGCGATGCGAATGTCGAGGTCGAAGTCGTCTTCCAGGTCGATCGTCTCGGGGATGACAGGCTCGAAGGTCGGTGCGGTCATGTTTACCTCACATCACAATCTTTGAGTTGCCTTGCTGAGTGTTGTTGCCTTACCGAAGTTCTCCCGCCACCCTCCCTTCCGTCGCGGCCGCGCTGGACATCCCGTAGGCGGCCGCGATCAGCTCGTAGCTGCGCAACCGGTCGTGATGCCCGGGTACGTGGGTGACCAGCATCAGCTCGTCCGCTCCTGACGCCTCGGCCAGCCGGGTGAGCCGGTCGCGGACCTCGGCCGGCTCGCCGTGTATCACGTGTCCCAGTGCCGAGCGGATGATCTCTTCGTCCGCGTCGGTGTACGGGTGGCGCTCGGCCTCCTCCGGCGACGGCACGAGGGACGGCTCCCCCTTCATCATCCACAGGACGCCCAGGCCGGCCGCGCGCATGAGCTGCTCGGCCCGCGCCCGAGTCTCGGCCGCCACGACCCAGACGGACACGATGGCGTACGGCGCGTCGAGCACGGCCGAAGGACGGAACGAGTCGCGGTACGCCTGGAGGGCCGCCGTGAGGTTGTCGGGTTCGAGATGATAGGCGAGGGCGAACGGCAGACCTCGCCGCCCGGCCAACCGGGCCCCTCTCTCGCTCGACCCGAGCATCCACACCGGTGGCCGGGAGAACGTCCCCGTCCCTCCCCGCGCCCTCGCCTGGATCGGGCCGGGGACGGCGTGCACGCCCGCGAGCGGGTCACCTTCGGGGAATGCGCCGTCCAGGAAGCCGATCAGCTCGTCCAGCAGTTCCTCGAGGTCGACCGAGCTGCGGCGCAGCGCCGCCATGGCCACGGGACCCGTCCCCGGCGCCCGGCCGATGCCGAGGTCGAACCGGCCGGCGTGAAGCGCCTCCAGCATGCCGAACTGCTCGGCGACGACCAGCGGCGGGTGGTTGGGAAGCATCACGCCGCCCGTGCCGAGCCGGATGGTCGTGGTGTGGGCCGCGAGGTGCGCCAGCAGCACCGCGGGCGAGGAGCTGCCGATGTCGGGCATGGAGTGGTGCTCGGCGACCCACATGCGGTGGTAGCCCAGGCTCTCGGCGAGGACGGCCAGCTCGGTGGTGGTGCGCACCGCGTCGGCGGCGGTGCTGCCCGAACTCACCGTCACCAGGTCCAACAGGGACAAAGGGACGGGGGCGCCGCCACGAGCCGTGCCGCGCATCGGGTTCACCGCCCGGCTCGGGGTAGAGGTGCCGTCCAGCGAGATGGGGTCCATCAGCGTGATCTCCGTGGATTGGCGCGGGCCCGCACAGTGCCGACGCCTGGTTCGGTTCCGGCTTCACCTCTGCCTCGGCGGGTCAGGCGCTCCGCGCGCCGACGGGCGCCGTCAGGCGGGCGGCCTGGTGCGTCACCTCGGTCACCACCCCGTCCTCGACGACCACGTACGAGGGGAAGGCGCTGATGTCGAACGCCGCCTGCAGCGGACCGCGGATCCCCTCACGGACGACACCGCCCATCCCGCTCATGACCTCGGACAACCGGTCGGCGAGCACGCTGCCCCCCTCGTCGTCGGGCACTTCCACGACCGCGAACGCCGCCGCGCCGCTCCCCGCCGTCGCCCGCAGGTGCTCCCCCCACGGGAGCAGATCGTCCTCGCACGCCCCGCATCCGGCCGAGTAGAACGCCAGATACGTGATCCCGCTCCGCAGCCCCTCGGGGGAGACGACGCCGCCGCCGGCGGCGGGCGTGGCGGGGAATTCGGGGACCGGCGAACCGGTGCGCGGGCCGGAGAGCGTCTGCCGGCCGCTCATGCCCGCTTCCAGCTCGGCCAGCTTCTGCGTGTGCTCACGCAACCTGCGGATCACCCCGACGGTCAGCAGCAGGTCAACGAGCAGCAGCAGGAGGAGCACGCCAGCCAGCACTTCCATGGACCAATCCCCGTTCGTCGGGCGGATGACGCCGAGTTTCGAGCACGCGATCAGCTGCTTCTCGAAGACGCCGCGAAGGGGCCGCGGGGTGACGTCCTCAGGAAGCCGCTAAGATTCAGCTACACGGTGGTGTCCGAGCGCCTCATTCCCGCCTCATCCCGGCCTCATCGTGTCGCACCGTATCCGCACCGTGCCACGCCGTTGTCTGTGGTGTGCTGCTTCCCCAAGACCGGAGCGGCCTGCTGACAGGGCAAGGTCGCGCTACAGAAGGAGGAGGCGGCGCCTCGCGCCGCCTCCTCCTTCGCCGTTCCGGACCACGCCGTGGTCCTCACCCTTTCTCGGCCGTCAGCAGCACTGGAAGCACCGGTACTGCCAGCCGCCACAGGTGACGCGGCCCGACTGCCAACGGCAGCAGTTCCGGGTGTACAGGTACGAGCCGAACTGGTCCCGGTCACACCATCGTTCCGTCCAGCAGTCGGCCGCCTTGGCGACCCCCGCGCTGGGGACGAGCAGCGCGACCAGCCGGTCGCCGGCCTCGGCGACGAAGCGGGTAATCTTGCTCATGGTCTGGTCTCTCTTCACGTCATAGACGAATCTCCCGTGGCACCGTAGGCACGCGTCGCGTCAAATCCGCCTCACGCCGCTCGCCTGCCGCCTGGCCGGCCCCCCGCCCCGACCATGAAGCCGAAACGAGGCCGCGGGGACGTTCACTGGAGACGCGCGACAACCGTCCGCCTCGTTCGCCGACGACCCGTAGGCAGAGCGGCACCGGCCGTCCCCCTGCGGACGACACGCCTGCACCCAGAGCGGTGCCGACGAGGATCGGCGACTGGGCGCTGCCTGAGATTGCGAGGACCATCATGACCGTACAACCGCTTGACGTCGTGGCAGGCGAGGAGATCGACCTCGACGAGCAGTTCGACCTGGACATCCGCATCGCCGTGGGCGCCGAGGTCACGCTTCCCGAGGCGGGCTACAGCTGCTCCTGGTACTCCTGCAATGCCACCTGCGTGTGCACCATCGAGCAATCGTGCATCCCCAAGACAGGTGCGGCCTGCTGACGAGAGCAGCAAATCCGCACCACGCGAAGACGAGGTGGCGCCACGCGCGCCACCTCGTCGTTCTCAATTCCGGGCCACGCCGTGGCCCTCACCGCTTCATGGCGTCAGCAGCACTGGAAGCACTGGTACTGCCAGCCGCCACAGGTGACGCTGCCCGACTGCCAACGGCAACAGGTACGGAAGTACAGATACGAACCGAACTGATCCCGGTCACAGCGCCGTTCCGTCCAGCAGTCGGCCGCCTTGGCGACTCCCGCGCTGGGGACGAGCAGCGCGACCAGCCTGTCGCCGGCCTCCGAGACAAGGCGGGTGATCTTGTTCACGTTCTGGGTCTCCCTTGGTGATAGACGGACATTCCGTGGCAACGTAAGCAGGCGTCGCGTCAAATCCGCCTCAACGCCGCTCCCCCGCGGTCCGGCCGTCCACCCCGCCCGCCCCGATCACGAAGCCGAAACGAGGCCGCGGGGACGTTCACTGGAGACGCGCGACACGCGACACGCGTCCGTCTCGATCGCCGACGACCCGCTGGAGGCCGTACGTTGCTGGTGACCGCACTGGTGATCGCCGTGCTGCTGGGGACGAGCGTGGCGGTGTTCATCGCCGTGCGGTGGGTGCGCCGCAACACGGTGCTGGTCACGGTCGAGGGGCACAGCATGGAGCCGACCCTCCGGAACGGAGACCGCGTCCTCGTCCGGCGGCGGGAGGTGACGCGACTCAAACTGGCGGACGTCGTGGTGCTCGACCCGCCCGCCACGGTCGTGACCGACGGCGCCGTGCAACGCTCCCCCACGGCCGGGCTCCAGGTCAAGCGGCTCGTCGGCCTGCCCGGCCAGCCGGTGCCTCCGCCCCTGCGCACGGCCGTGAGGTCCGACCGGGTGCCCGCGGGGACGGTGCTGGTGCTCAGCGACAACCTTCGCCAGGGTCTCGACTCACGGGTGTGGGGTCCCTACCCGGCCGGCGGCGTGGTCGGAGTGGTTCTCTTCCGGTCGCCGCGCGCCCATCCGGCCCGCCGGTGAACCCCGGCCTGGTACGAGGATTTCCGCGCGCCGATCCGGCCCCGGCGGATCCTAGCCGGGGAACCACGGCACCGCCGTCGGCACGACCGGCCCGGCGCCCGCCCTCCTCGCGTCCCGGGCGACGCCGTCGTCGCGCGCCGTCG
>DASUCK010000401.1:0-2497 GCA_036276095.1 Nonomuraea sp.
GTGCCCGCGGTCGCGGACCGTTCCGCGCCCGCCGGCTCGCGGCTGTCGCCACGCGGCGTCTGAACGGTCGTGGTGCCCGCACCCTGGCGCTGTGGCTGCGCGACGGCGAGGACGACGACGCCTGGGCGGCTGCCGCCGCCGGTGCCGTCGCCGGGACGTATCGGTCGACCGCCGTCTACGGGCGTGTCCGCGACACCGAGGCCATGAAGCGATCGGTCGACGAGGTCCTCTTCGTGGGCGGCGCCTCCCAGGACGCGCTCGACCGCGGCGCGCACATCGGCGAGGGGATCGCCTTCGGGCGGGACCTGGCCAATCGGTCGGCGAACGACCTCTCGCCGGAGCGGACCGCCGAGGTCGCCAGGGAGCTGGAGGCCGACGGCTGCACGGTCGAGATCCTCGAACCCGACGACATGGAGCGGCTCGGGATGGGCCTGCTCCTGGGTGTCGGCCAGGGCGCGGCGCACCCGCCGCGTCTCATTGCCATCAAGCTGCCGGGCTGGGAGTCGGGCGGCGATCGACGGCTGGCGATTGTCGGCAAGGGCGTGTGCTTCGACTCCGGCGGGATCAGCATCAAGCCGGCCGAGCACATGGGCGACATGAAGCACGACAAGTCGGGCGCTGCCGCGGTCATCGCCGCGGCGCGCACCGTGGCGCGCCTGGCGCCCGACACCCCGCTCATGGCCGTCGCGCCCATGGTCGAGAACATGCCCGGCGGCAACGCGCAGCGGCCGGGTGACGTGGTGAAGGCCATGAACGGCATGACCGTCGAGGTGACGAACACCGACGCCGAGGGCCGCCTCATCCTGGCCGATGCCATGACCTGGGCCGAGACCCAGGGCGCCACTCACGTCGTAGACGTCGCGACGCTCACCGGCGCGGCCTCGGTCGCCTTCGGCGACACGGTCAGCGCCTACTTCGCGCGCCCGCGTGAGTGGGGCGAGCGGGTGGGCGGTGCGGCCGAGCGAGCGGGGGAGTGGTTCTGGGAGATGCCGCTGGTCACCGAGTACCGCGCCCAGTACGACTCACCCCACGCCGACATCGTGAACTCCGGGACCCGGGACGGGTCGCTGATCAAGTCGGCGATCTTCCTGAGCGAGTTCGTCACGGTGCCCTGGGTGCACGTCGACATCGCCGGCACGGCGTACCACTCCAGCGACAAGCCGTACGGGCCGAAGGGCGCCACCGGCGCATCGGTCGCGACGCTGGTGGAGCTGGCCCTGGACTTCGCGCGTAAGCCCTGAGGGCCGCCTGCGCCGACGCACGCAACAGAAAAGGCCCCGACCGTGACGGCCGGGGCCTGCTGGTGACGAGAGATCAGACGTTGTCGTCGTCGCCGTCGACGGCGTCGCGGACGGTGTCCTTGGCCTCGCCCCACGTGTTCTGGAGCTTGCCCTCGGCCTGGTCCGCCTGGCCCTCGGCCTCGGTCTGGGGGTTGTCCGTCAGGTCGCCCCACTCTTCCTTGACCTTGCCACCCGCTTCCTTGAGCGGGCCCTCGATGCGATCACTGTCCATGGATTCAACCTCCGCGGTATCACGCCGGCCGGTGCCGGCAGTGCTGCTCCGAAAACGCACGTCGCATGCCAGCACGCCGCCGAAGCCGCGGGACGATCGGCCTATGGTCGAGCCGGGCGTCCGAAGTAGCATCCCGGTGCCGGCACGCACCACCACGGCTGCGACGACCCGGCCCGAGCGAGGAGGTCCCGGGAGGACAGCGTGACGCCGATCAGCATCGCCGTGGGCCTGGCCTTCGCCGTCATCGGCGCAGCGTCCGAGCGCCTGGCGAGTGTCTGGCCGCCCGACGAGGCACAGCGCCGTCCGACCGGCTGGCGCACCGTCCTGCTCGCCGCTGCCAGCGCCCTCGCCGCCGTGCTCGTCGTGCTCCGGTCGGAGCTGCCCGCGTGGGCGACCGGCGGCTACCTCGTGCTGCTCGCCCTGTTGGTCGTGCTGACGGCCACGGACCTCGAGCAACGTCGACTTCCGCACCTCGTCCTGGACCCGCTCATCGTGCTTGCCGCGGCGTTCGTGCCGTTCAATCCGGCGGTCGAGCCGGCCATGGCCATCATCGGCGCCGTGGCGGCCGTGGCATTCCTGGGTGCGCTGGCGCTCGTCGTGCGCGGTGGGCTGGCGCTGGGGGACCTGTACCTGGTGGCGCCCATCGGCCTCATGCTCGGCTGGCCGGTGATCTTCACGGCCCTCTTCGCCGCCGCGTTCCTGGCGGCTGGCAGCAGCCTGGCCCTGCTCGCCACGCGTCGGGTCGGGATGCGCAGCTACATCCCATTCGGCCCGTTCCTCGTGGGGGGCGCCGTCCTGGCGCTGCTGCTCGACGACCGCGTGCTGACCGTGGTTCGCTGATCGGAACCGCATTCGACCGAACACCCGTTCGCTGGTACCCTGCGCCCGATGCATCCGGCTCTCCAGCGTCGGCGTCGCCACCTCATGATGACCCGGCGCACCACGCGTCGCGGGCAGCGTCGGCGGGGCCTCGCGACCTTCCTGC
>DASUCK010000402.1:0-10944 GCA_036276095.1 Nonomuraea sp.
GAACGCCGACGTATCGCTGTGGATCATTCACCGCGACGGGAACCGGATCGCCGTCGACTGGGACCGCGCCGCCTTCGAATACCTCACCGCAGCCTGCTGGAGCGGGCCCGAGCCGCTGATCGTGGTGCAAAGCCGCAGCCAGAAGACGGTCCGAGTGCTGAGCGTCGACCCGCACACCGGCATGACCCGCCTACGGCGCGAGGACACCGATCCGTGCTGGGTGCAGATCATGCCCGGCGTTCCGGCACTCACCGGGAGCGGCCGCATGGTCTGGACAGCGGATCTGGACGGCAACCGGCGCCTGCTCATCGACGACGCGCCCGTCACCCCGCCACACGTGTACGTACGCGAGGTGCTCGCCGTCGACGGTGACAGCGTCCTGTTCACCGCATCCGTCGAGCCGACGGAGATCGGCTTGTGGACCTACTCGCCGGGCGCCGGTTCGATCCCCTTCACCCACGCGCCCGGCGTCCACCACGGTGCACGGGCCGGCGGCACCACCGTGGTGGTCGCCGAATCGCTGCACCACGACGGCACTCGCGTGACCGTGCACCGCGAGGGCCGGCCGACCACGTCGATCGCCTCGACCACGTCAACCGCCTCAACCCCCCCGATCACCTCGATCGCCTCGCATGCCGAG
Source organism: Nonomuraea sp. (assembly GCA_036276095.1). GTDB lineage: Bacteria > Actinomycetota > Actinomycetes > Streptosporangiales > Streptosporangiaceae > Nonomuraea. The sequence goes on from DASUCK010000402.1 coordinate 641, forward strand.
ACGCCGGTGCTGACGCCGCGTGTGGACCTGCTTCGCACCGGTGATCGGGAGCTTCGCACCGCTGTGCTGTTCCCCTCCGGGCACACGCCCGGGTCACGACGTCTGCCGGTGCTGATGGACCCCTACGGAGGCCCCGCCGGGCAGCGCGTCCTGGCCGCGCGAAGGCACTATCTCGTCTCCCAATGGTTCGCCGACCAAGGGTTCGCGGTCGTCGTCGCCGACGGTCGCGGCACCCCAGGCCGTAATCCGTCATGGGAGAAGGAGATCCACGGCGCTTGCCACTCGGCCGCGCTGGACGACCAGGTGGCCGCTCTGCACGGTGCCGCCGAACGCCATCCTGACCTCGACCTCGAACGGGTCGGAATCCGCGGCTGGTCGTTCGGCGGATTTCTGGCGGCACTCGCCGTGCTTCGCGCCCCCGATGTCTTCCACGCGGCCGTGGCCGGCGCGGCGGTGATCGACGCACGGCTGTACGACACCCACTGGAACGAGCGATACCTCGGCCATCCCGACGAGCAGCCGCAGGCGTACGACCGGGCCAGCCTGCTGGCCGACGCGAAGACCCTGCGACGACCGCTCATGCTGATCCACGGGCTCTCCGACGACAACGTGACGCCCGCCCACACGCTCCGGCTTTCCTCGGCGCTCACAGCCGCCGGCCGGCCGCACACCGTCCTGCTGTTGCCAGGCGTCACACATATGACACCGCAACCGGCGATCGCCGAGAACCTGCTGATCCTGCAAGCGCATTTCCTCCACCGCGCGCTCCACAGTTCCGTTCGGGTGTGTCCAGGTCAGTGACTTGGTCCACTTTCGGTGGTGACGACCGTGGTTGGACCGTGACTCATTTGGGTGTCGATCGTTGAATCGGGTCGTGAATGCGTGGCCCGCTGGCGGTGACCCCGCGCCACCCCTGGACACCGCTCCGCTGGACCGGCTGTCTCGCAATCAGCCCGAGACTCTCGCCGCTCGCGCCGTCCTGCACCTGGCGCGATGAGGATGTCGCCCGGCTGTCCGGCTCGGCCACGCCCACAGCGTTGAGGGGGTCAGCCGGAGGGCGAGAGCAGTGAGCGCATGGTGATCGGCCCGGCGTTGATCGCTTGAAGACCGGCCGCCGGTACGGAAGCGTCGTCGGCCATGCGGTAGTACATGGTGCGATCCCCCGGCCGGGTCTACGTCGGCAGGGTGACGAGGTCAAGGTCTTTCGAGGCCCGCGCAGCACCCCGAGCGGCGATGCATTCCGTCCGGACGGATGACGTGGGAGTTCGTCCAGGAGCTGGAGAGCACCATGCCGAAGAAGGCGACCACCGCTCAGCAGCGCGCCCGCGCCCCCGTTCGCGCCGGCGGCACGTACACAACGGCCCTGCGCGCCGCGGCGGAGGCCGCCGCGGGCACCCCCGCCGACGACCCTTTCGGCGGCCATGAATTCGAGTACGAGGGGAACACCGACCTCGAGTCGGCTCCTGGGCCGAGTTCGTGCGCTTCCTCAACTTCGACACCGAGATCCGCCGGGCGATCTGCGCGACCAACGCCATCGAGTCGGTCGACGCCGGCATCCGCCGGGCGGTCGAGGCCAGAGGCCACTTTCCCATCACCCCTGTACAGCCCGCTCGGCGCGACATTCAAGGTGCCCGAGGCCATCCCCCACATCGAAAGGAACGTCAGTTCCGTCTATTTCTCATAGCATCAGCAGGTTCTCCTGTTACCGATCCGACGTACACCTACGGCACTTATAGGGATTTGGGCCATCCGATATAGCAAGAGGGAGGTGCTCAGCAGGTTCCGGACCGTCGGCTGCATAAGCTGGCCGAAGTATGGAAATGGTAGGTAGGTAACGAGTTGTCGTGAAAGGCCATCCGCTCGGCACTGGACAGCAATCGGACAGTCGCGCCGGTGGCGCATGACCGTGCCTCCACGGCTGCTCCACGGCAAGGACGGCACGATCCCAGCGGACTTCCGCTTTCCGCATCTTTAGTCTCAACGGGACCCGCTCGGGTGTGCGAACTCCTTCCGCCACGGCGTCTCCTGGCGAGCGGCGCTGCCGGGCGCCTGTGGATTGCGCCTGGCGGGCGCGCCGGGGTTGCGTGCTCCCTCGCGGGTGCTCGACGTCTGCGCGCGGGCGGCGGTTGCCCGTACGAGTGCACGGACGGGGCAGGGAGTGCGGTTCCAGGCGGACACCCACACGGGACGAGAGCTTGCCGCAGGTCAGGACCCGAACCGTCACACCGCAGGCCCGAGCCATTGTGGCCGCGTTGGGCGCGGAACAGGCGGGCCTCGCCGCGACTCCCGGTCGAGGGCGGGCAGGTGGAGCGACCGCGCCAACCGTACCGCTCGTACGGGTTGGGAGCCTAGGCAAATCACAAGGGCCAGTGCGACGCTTGGTGCGGAGGCAAGCATGGCGGATTTGTCGGTCCACGACCCCCGCCTCGCCACGGTGCTGGGCGCTGAGGCGGCAGGGGCTCTCGCAGATTTGCTGGGCAGGTCGCAACCCCTGATCATCACCGACACCCTCCAAACGGACGGCAGGGGAAGCGGCGCCACGGTCCTGTCGGCGACGATCGGCAACACCGTGACGGGGGCGGCGACACAGCACCTCATCGTCAAGTTCGAGCCCGATCCGACGATCCGCGCCGATCGTAACCGCAAAGAGGTCGATGTCTGGGCCGGGGCAGGCGATTTCCGCCCTCATCTGGCGGAGCGTGGCGTGAGTTTCGTTCTGGAACGACTGGGCAGGCTTTCCTTTCACAAGATCGCCCAGGACAGCCTTCGCCGCTGGGGGCCGATTCCCGAAGACACACCCAGCGAGCGGTTGTCCAGGCTGCTGGAGGAGATCACCAGGTCGATCGTCGTCCCCTGGAATCAGTCCAGACCCGTTGACAGGCACGTATCGCTGAGTGAAGCGATGGACGCTCACCTCGGCGTGCGTATCCGGCCGGGCGGAACGATCTACAAATGGGCCCGTCCGCAGGGACTGCTCGACCCGGACTGCAACTGGATCGCCGGATCTCCCGACGGGCGCGAACTGCCCAATCCATTCCGGCTGGCGACGCTGACCGAGGAGAGGATCCACCTTCGATGCGGGCCGGCTCATGGGGACCTGCATCCAGGCAACGTCCTGGTGGAAAAGGATGGGGAATCCGTGGACTTCGTCCTGATCGACGCTGATCGGTACAGCGAGGACGGCCCACTCGCTCGCGACCCGGTTCACCTGCTGCTGTGGCTGCTGGCATGGGATCCACCCGAAGGGCAGGCGGAGCGGTACGCGCTCATCGACCTCCTCATCGGCAGACCGGCCCACGGAGTGGCGGCAGCGCGCAAGCGGCTCGTCGACGCCTATGAAGCCGGCTCGACCGGGCACGTCGAGGGCGCGATGGGCGACCTGTGGGACACACAGCGACTGTTTTCCCTGGCCGCGTGCGCGTTGATGTTCCCCGTGCGCCCCAGAATCCTGGCCGACAGTACGTGGTGGTGGTTCGTCCAACTGGCGGCCGAGGCGACCAGGGTCGTCCTGGACAGACTCGGCGTGCGCCTGACGGCCGGCACTCCGCCTGTCCAGGTCAGGGCGCCTCTCGTCTCCGTGGGCGGAGAGCTCTCCACTCATACCGATTCTGACGACGTGCTCTGCGTGCTTCGGACGACGTATTTCGATCCCAGCTCAAGACGCACGTTCCGGGCCAGCGCGAAAGAGCTCGCCACGATATTGCGCCTCGATCACTTATCCTTCGACGGGCTGCCCGCGGAGGTGGGAATATATTGCCGGCGGCTCCGCGCCTTGTTGACTGAATGCGACGATCCCAAGGTTTCGAATAGACGGGTGGCGGCGATCGCAAGAGAGGCTGAGGCGTATCAGACCATCTTAGTCACGCTGCTTGAGCGCAAATGAAGTGGCCGCGAAGGACAAGTCCCTGGCGGAGCAGCTCCTCGCTCTCATGCAGAATCCGTTCGAGATGCACGCCAACTATCCGGACATCATCGCACTGCTGACCAAGCTACGCGCCAGGATCGAGCAGCTGAAAAGAACGGAGCCCTCGAAGCAAAAGATATGGGATTCGCTGCTCAAGTCGCTCGCCGAGGAGACCGGCACGCTGATGTTCTTGTTCGCTCACACGGACACGAACACGAAGAAGGGGATCAAAGCGTGGCGTTTCGGATGGAGAAGCTTCACCGAGGTACTCGAGAGCATCAAGGCTGAAATGCCTGAGTCCGGTACTGGCGCGTGCACCACGCCCTCGCCGCACCTCTCCGTGCACGTCACCCTGGACGACACCCTGGACGACACCCTGGACGACACCGCGTGAACGGTCACCCCCGGTTGAGCACCCGCCCGATCCCCGCGATCACCGCTGTGGCCAGCAACCACCCGGAGAGGATCAACCCGACCGCGACCGCCTTGTCCACGCCCACCGGGTCCCACGAGGTGCGCTGGCCCAGGTTGGCGAAGGGCACGATGAGGTCAAGCGCGTAGAGGACGGCGTCCCAGGCGGGACCGTCCTTCTTGACGGCCCTCGGTGGGCGCGCGCTGAACCACAGCACTCCGGCCGTGACCAGGAAGAGCAACCAGGCCAACGCCCTGCCGGGCGCGTAGCCGTACCCGAACAGGACGTCCTGGACGAACCCCCAGATCCGGGCCGGAAGCTGGTCGGCGGACCTCAGGTGCCGCTGCCGGGCACGCCGCACCGTACGCGCCGCTCCCTCGTCGCCGATGCGGGCGTAGTGCTGGGCAAGCTGTTCGAACGCACCGGATCCCAGGTGAGGGTCGAGCGAAAGCCATCGCAGTCTCTCGGCCACGCCGATCCGGCTGATCCTGCGGTACGTCAATCCCTCCAGGTCGAGCCGGACAGGCCACGTTTGAGGGGTGTCCACCAGCGACTCGACCTCGACGTCGCGCAACATGACACGGCCGGGCAGGGGCTCGCGGAAGTCCAGCCGCAGCCTGGGCGCACGCAATCGGGCCAGGTGCAGCCCGCCCTCGCCGAGCACGGCGTCGTGGAACGTCACCGTGCCTCCCACGATGGTGCTGCGCAGCCGGATCTGGCCAGGACTGGTGAACCCCCAGTCGGCCTGGACGCTGCCGCCGATCCTGGCACCGGTCGCGTCAAGGCCGCCGATCCGTGCGCCTTCCAGATTGAGGGTTCCGTCCACCCGGGCGTCTCGAAGGAAGACGGCCCCCGAGGTGACCAGTTCGGCAGCGATGATCGACCTGTTCACTGACAGGTCACAGGCGAACAGCGACCACTGGCCTTCGGAGGCGAGCCGCGCCCGGGCGAGATCCAGGTCGCCCGCGACCCTCGCGCCCGTGAGATCGAGGGCGACGGGTTCCCCGGTGCCGCCGTGCGTCACGCGGTGGCGTGCCACGACCTCGTCGACGCCCTCACCCCATAGCCCGCGGAGCGGCTGCGACGGCAGTCCTGGTGGGCCGACCTGGGCTTCCGTCAGGATGAGGTCACCGGACAGGCGGACGCGCGACGCCCGGATCGCTCGCACCCGCGTTCCCGTCAGCTCGATGGTCCCGCCTACCAGACCCGTCATGATCAGCATGCCCTCGATGTGGCAGCCGCGGAGTTCCAGGTCGAAATTCAGGATGTGCCTGGCCAGGTTGAGGTCACCCGTGAACCGTACGCCGGTGAGACAGAGCGGGCCTCCGGCGTGTCTCGCGAGCATCCGCGCGAAGCGGGACAACGATAATCGACGCATTTTCCCCGCCTGTGGGAGGGATGGCACGTTCAGTCTATTCATCCGGTACGACGGCCGATCGGCTCGTTCTCGTCGGAGATGAGGTCAGGTGCTCAACAGTAGGTCAGGCTGGCGCAGTCAGGGAGACGCAAGCTGCCGCTGGTGGCCCCGCGAACGGCCCATCGGCCGGCGCGCGCCAGGCAAGGGCGGACGGACCCCGCCAACTCGGCATGGCCCCACGCTCAGCACAGAGATTCATGCCGTTTGTCACCCCTATGCATTGTGGTAGGGAACGAGTCCTCACCGCATCCAGCCGTAGACATCGAAAACGCACTACGTTTATTGCACTCCGTTGCCCGCTTGCGCCGGAGGGTGACACGGTGGAACCGCCACCGCAGGTGACGAGGTGTTTCCAACGGCTCGACTCCACTCACGGCATGGCCTTCGCGTGCGTGTCGCGACAGCTCGCGAAGGTCGCGACCGCTGTTGAGGGGAGGTCAGGTGTGTCGCATCTCTGATCCGGACGACTCGGGTGAGGCGACGGACGGCGCGTCGGCCGACGCGAACTCCGCCGGTGATGCCTCGTCGGTGGTGAGGTGGTCAACGCGGGAAAGCACGTCGTGGTGGAAGGGATTGCGCACCGCTCTCAGCATCCTGGAGGTGGTCGCGGCCCTGAGACAGGACGAGGCCCTTGTGGTGGCGACAAGGGCGCTCATCGCGATTGGCGACATGATCGTCGGTGCCGGCGAGCAAGAGCGATCATGACGCCGAGCCCGGCCGTCATATGGCGGCCGGGCCTTCTCCTCCAGACAACGACTCATACCGGAAGATGCGCGCGCGCATGGGGCGCTAACGCGAACGCATCGTTCGACGAGCACGAAAATGATTTCGTGCCGCGCAGGTTCCGCCAGATAAGGGGAGGCCGCTGTATGGAGTCCGCATCCGGCATGTGCCTGGCGTGTGGCGAACCACTGACCGCGGTGGCCGACGTGGGCCGGCCACGGCGGTATTGCTCGGCCACATGCCGATCAGCCGCCCGTAGGGCGAGGCAACGCGAGAAGGCGATGTCCGCCGCCGGCCTGAAACGATGCTCGACGACCGTCGCCGGCCACTCCTGCACCCGTGACGCGGAATTCACTCTCGTCGTCAGCGGAGAGGAGTGCCGGGCATGCGCACCGTGCTATGAGGCGACCTTGGCCTTCCTGATCGACCAGGGGGTGCCTGCCGACTCGATAGTAGTCACCCGCCTGACAAAACCCTCCGTAGGGACCTCGAAGACCGCGCCTGCCAATCGCAAGCCGGTGAGGCGGGGCCGGATCTTGCTGGTCGAAGACGACAGGGCGATCTCCGACCCGCTGCGACGCCACCTGATTCGGGCAGGCTACGACACGACGGCCGAGTATGACGGGGCGAGCGGACTTCGCGAGGCGTACGCCGGACGGCCCGATCTCATCCTGCTCGATCTCGGTCTCCCGGAAATGGATGGCATCGAGGTGCTGCGGCGGCTCCGGGCCGTGAGCGACGTTCCCGTGATCATTGTGACGGCACGGAACGACCTCAACGACCGGATGCTGGGACTGACCGCCGGCGCCGACGACTACCTCGTGAAGCCCTTCCACCTGGTCGAACTCCTCGCCCGGATCGAACGAGTGCTGCACCGTCGCAGTCTTTCTGTGCAGTGGACGGAGGAGATCTACGACGACGGACTGATTCGACTCGACTCCGCACGACGAGAGGCCCATGCGGCCGGGTCTCGACTCAACCTGACGCCGACCGAGTTTCGCCTGCTCAACCTGCTTGTTCGCCACGCGGGTGCGGTCCAACCCCTGGACACGATTCTGGCGCACGTGTGGAACGACCCCTCCGTGACCACCACTGGCCGGGTCAAGTTCACGATCTCCCGCCTGCGCCGCAAATTGGATGGCACCGCCGCGGGCAGCGCATCGATCGTTTCCGCGCGAGGCGTCGGTTACCTCTACCGGCCACCGACCAAGCCCGCGGAGGCCGTCGCTGAGACGACCACCTCCAAGGCCGGTTACGGCCACGCCGCCCATGTCCTCAGCATCCTGAACGCCGATGATGAGAAGCTGTGACCGCCTGCCATCCCAAACCGCGACTGTGACGATGACGGCTGAAAACTGGGCCCGGCACATTCCGTGATCTTCCTGGAGGACTCGGCGCGCGGCTTGTTGATCGTCATGGGTGATCGCCCCGGAGCTGCTGGAAGCCTTCCTCCTGCGGTGCGGCGTCGAAGAGGTCGAAGAGAAGGCACAGCCGCCACGAACGGCTCACCGCTGCGGCGAAATGACCACAGAAAGTAACACACGACAACGGCGACCGATATAGGTGATCGATATTCCGCTCCCTCCCGGTGGGGCGGAAGTCAGGCGGACCCCCTCGAAGAGAATCCTGCCCGATCCTGCCAGGACGCGATCCGAAGGGCCGTTGATGACCTCGGTGACAGCCAGCCCGAAAGGGACTTTCACCCACCGCGGGTGCGGGACCAAGCAGAATGTCAAAGATCAAAGCCTGATCGCTGCAACAACCGGTGTACACCATCTGGCAGTTGCACGCCGGCTCGGCGGCGGGTCGGTTGTGTCCGGGCCATCGGCGCTCACGAGCCTACCCGTCGAGGTTCACTGCCTTGTCGGCGGTGAAGGCGGGATCGGACCACAACATGTCGTAGGTCGAGCTGTTCCGGTGCTTCCCGATACCGACGATTCGCACCTTCAGGCTATCCAGCTTGACCCAGAACACCGTGCAGGTCTTCTTCTGCCTGCCGGCCGAGGCGTGCCATACGGGGGTCCCATCACGCAGCTTGCCGGCCGCCTTACCCTTGCCCGCCACAGCGTTGCAGGCCTGTGTGATGCTGGAATCTCTGACGTCCCCCTTGATCGTGTTCGCCACCCATGCCACCAGAGCATCGTTCCAGTCCTTCTTGCTCATGTCGAAGCATCCCGCGGGCAGTTGCTCGCTGACCGCCGGGCGAGGCGTCAGATGCTCTTGCTGGAACGTCTGCATCTTCTCGATCAACTCCAGGATCCCCGTCAACGTCAGGGTGGCCGCCTGCGCAGCACGTTGCAGGAGGCGTGTGGCCGTTTCCTGCTGTTCCACGCTCAGCCACCGGCCCTCCAACGCGATCGCCATGGCGGTTTTGAACGGCGCGATCATGGACGTGAGAACCGAGCGATCCCCGTCGCCGGCAACTTCCGAACACACCAGGGAGCACTCCTTGATCCGGTCCTCCAGCTGGGAGATCGCCCGGATCCGCCAGCCGGTGTCTCCGGCGTGCTCGGCTTGGGCACGCCCGTTGTCCAGCTGCTCCCACATGGCGGCCAGCTTCTTCTCCCGCTTGGGCAGCCAATAGCCTGCTCTGCGCAGCACGTGCTCGTCGGAGTCCCTTTGGAGCTTTTGCATCCGGTGGAGCAGATTGTCGACTTCAGGCTTGTAGGACGCCAGCACGGCGGCCAAGTCGACCCAGGGCTCCAACTCTTCCTCAGAGGCGCCACTGGACATGAGCCGGCGCAGGAGCAGCCCGCGCCGCGCCTCGATCTCCGCCTCCGCGGTGAAGAGCCCGCTCCGCGCGGTGGCTCGCTCATACAGCCGATCGAACAGGGCATACAGGTAGCGCGCGGACGCGCCGAGGTCAGGGAAGGTCAGCGCGCGACGCAAGATCGCCTTCTGCGCGTCCACCGGCACGTTGAAGCCGACTGCGGCCAGCAGTTCCACGTGGTAGTCGATCACATCCCACAGCTGTCCTTGCTGGCGTTCCTCCTCGGCCGCCAGCCAGATCGCCACCAGCCGCCGCGCCGCTTGGAGGTCGTCCTCCTGCAGGGCCTGCTCCAGCAGCGCTGCCCGGTCGTCGGAGTGGACCATGACGCCGCGAGCCGCGAGCCGCTCGACCTCTGCCGCCAGTTCCGTCCGCAGCCTCTCGCGTTCCGCCCGCTCAAGCCCTTCCTTCTTCGGCTTGTCCGGCTCGGGCACTGCCGGTGGCTGCAGCTGCGCATCGGACGGCAGGGGGTCGCCGAAGCGCAACGCCCACATCGCGTCGTTCACGAAGGCGCACGCCTCGGCGAAGCTCTTCTTGCGCAGGGCACGATCGATGATCCACTGCCGGTTCCCGTAGACCGGCTGAGCACCGGACGAGGCGAGCAATCCCAGCCACCTGTCCACCAGCTCGGTGATCTTCTCCTCGCCGTCCGCGCCCGGGAACGGGGCCGCGTCCGCGGCCCCGTCACGGGTGCTCCGCACTTTCGGCAGGGTGGGCTGGTCGGCGTACGCGCCGAGGGCGCCCGCATCGTCGGTCACGGTCTGCTCGTTGTTCAGGGCGCCCTCCCGGAGAACCGTGACGGGCAACGTCCCCGCGGCCCTTTCCTCCGTCTCCTGTTCGCCCGCCGCGAGCTCGTCGCGGCGGGCGACCACGCGCTGGGGCAGGACCCGATGCGCGCCGATGACCGGGCCAGCGGCCGGCCGGCCACGCCCGGGCGTGGCCGGCGGCTGCCACCGGTTCGCCGGCGGCAGATCTTCGGTGGATTCGATGCTCACGTGCACGCCACCCCCTGAACGTCGGGTTCCGCGGCGCGCGCCTCGTGGTGTGCCGGCTCTGGTGATCTTCGGGATCGCGGCGGCAG